>NZ_JAXOJP010000014.1:0-118363 GCF_036663795.1 Parasphingomonas halimpatiens | reverse complement strand
GAGAAGATCGCCGCCTGGGTCGATGATTACAATGTCGAGCGGCCGCACTCGTCGCTCGGTTACGCCACCCCGGCGGCGTTCGCCGCCGGCCTCGAAAAGCAATGGCCTGCACGCGTGCAGGCCATTGCTTCACCCGCGCTGACGCGCGACAACCACGAACGGACTCTAGTTTTGGCTGGATGAACGTTGGGGGTCACGTCACCCCCTCCCCACTTTGTGGGGAGTAATTTATAGGTGGAAGGTCAGCCACTCCCCCTCGGGCGCCCGGTCGCTCCTGAGGCGGTTGGCCGGTTCTTCCGGATTCTCATAACCGATCGCCATGCCGCAGAAGAGCATCCGCTCGGGCGGTGTGGCGAGCGCGTGCGTCACGGTCTCGGGATACATCGCCCAGCATTCCTGCGCGCAAGTGGCGAGCCCGGCCTCGACCGCGAGCACCATCACCGTTTGCAGATACATGCCGAGGTCGCTCCATTGCGGCGGCACCATGCGGCGATCGACCGTGCAGAACAAAGCCGCCGGCGCATCGAAGAAGCGGAAGTTGCGCGCGAACCACATCCGCCGCGCCGCCTTGTCCTCGCGCGGGATGCCGATCTCGCGGTACATCGCCTCGCCGACCGCGAAGCGGCGGTCGCGATAGGGTGCCACCAGTTCCGGTGGATAGATCGCATAGGCCGGCGTCTCGACCTCGCCGCGCAGCAGCTTTTCCGCGACGGTCGCCTTCAGCGTGGCGAGCGACTCGCCGGTCACGATATCGATGTTCCACGGCTGGAGATTGCCCCCCGATGCGGCCCGCGCGGCCTTGGTAGCGATCACGCGCAGCATCGCCGGGTCGACCGGGCGATCGAGAAATCCACGCACCGATCGCCTTGCCGCTACGGCATCCGAGACATTCATACGCGCTCCTCAAACCATTGCAAAAGTCACCCTTGCCGAGCTTTACGCTTTGGGCAAGAGAGGTTGCAAAGACGAACCTAATGGAGAGCGAACATGGCTGAAGCCTATATCGTCGAAGCAGTACGGACCGCCGGTGGCAAGCGTGGCGGGCGTCTCGCGGGCTGGCATCCGGCCGACATGGCGGGCGCGACGCTCGATGCGGTTCTCTTCCGCTCGGGGATCGACCCGAGCGCGATCGAGGACGTCATCATGGGCTGTGTCAGCCAGGCCGGCGAGCAGGGTTTCCAGATCGGCCGCGGCGCGGTGCTCGCCTCGAAACTGCCCGAGAGCGTCCCCGCCGTCTCGATCGACCGTCAGTGCGGCAGCTCGCAACAGGCGATCCAGTTCGCCGCGCAGGCGGTGATGTCGGGCACGCAGGACGTGGTGATCGCCGCCGGCGTCGAGAGCATGACACGCGTGCCGATGGGCTCGACCGCCATGCTGTTCCACCAGGCCGGGCTCGGCAAGTCCAAGTCGCCGCGCCAGGAAGAGCGCTATCCCGGCATCCAGTTCAGCCAGTTCATGGGCGCGCAGATGATGGCCGACAAATATGGTTTCACGCGCGACGATCTCGACAATTTTGCGCTCGAAAGCCATCGCCGCGCCGCCGCCGCGACCGAACGCGGTGATTTCAAGGACGAGATCGTCAGCCTGATGATCGAAACGCCCGAGGGCGAGGTGCTCCACACCGTCGATGAGGGCATCCGCTTCGGCGCGACCTTCGAGGGCATCCATTCGGTCAAGCTGCTGCAGGAAGGCGGGGTGATCTCCGCCGCCAATGCCAGCCAGATCTGCGACGGGGCGAGCGCGGTGCTGGTGGTCAGCGAAAAGGCGCTCAAGGAGCACGGCCTGACCCCGCTGGCGCGCATCCACAACCTCACCGTCACCGGCGGCGACCCGGTGGTGATGCTCGAGGAGCCGCTGTTCGCGACCGACAAGGCGCTGAAGCGCGCCGGTCTCAGCATCGCCGATATCGACCTGTACGAGGTCAACGAGGCGTTCGCGCCGGTACCGCTCGCCTGGCTCAAGCATGTCGGCGGCGACGCCGCCAGGCTCAACGTCAATGGCGGCGCGATCGCGCTCGGCCACCCGCTCGGCGCATCGGGCACCAAGCTGATGGCGACGTTGGTCCATGCGCTGCACAAGCGCGGCGGCCGCTACGGCCTGCAGACGATGTGCGAAGGCGGCGGACTCGCCAACGTCACGATCGTCGAACGGCTTTAAGCCCTGGCTATATCAACCGTTACCCTGAACGCGTTTCAGGGTCCATGCGCGGTCATCTGCGAAGCGAGCGACGCTCCTGGTTCGACGGACCGCGCATGGATGCTGAAACACGTTCAGCATGACGAAAAATTGAAGGAGAGACACGCATGAAACTCGACAACAACGTATCCGCCGTCGTCACCGGCGGCGCATCGGGCCTCGGCGAGGCCACCGCGCGCGCGCTTGCCGCCAAGGGCGTCAAGGTCGCGATCTTCGACCTGCAGGCGGAGAAGGGCGAGGCCGTCGCGGCCGATATCGGCGGCATCTTCTGCGAAGTGAACGTCACCAGCGACGAAAGCGTCGATGCCGGCTTCGCCAAGGCGCGCGCCGCCAACGGCCAGGAAAGCGTGCTCGTCTGCTGCGCCGGCACCGGCAATGCGATGAAGACCGCGAGCCGCTCCAAGGAAGACGGCAGCATCAAGCATTTCAGCCTCGACGCGTTCAACTGGCTGATCCAGATCAACCTTGTCGGCACCTTCCGCTGCGTCGCCAAGTCGGCCGCCGGCATGCTGACACTGGAACCCCGCGAGGACGGCGCGCGCGGCGCGATCGTGATGACCGCGAGCGTCGCGGCCGAGGACGGCCAGATGGGCCAGGCGGCCTATTCGGCGTCCAAGGGTGGCGTCGTCGGCATGACGCTGCCGATCGCGCGCGACCTGATGAGCGAGGGCATTCGCGTCAACACGATCCTGCCCGGCATCTTCAACACCCCGCTGATGCAGGGCGCGCCGCAGGCCGTGAAGGACGCGCTCGCCGCCTCGGTGCCCTTCCCCAAGCGGCTCGGCAACCCGGCGGAATATGCCGGCCTCGCGCTGACGATGATCGAGAATGAATATTTCAACGGCGAGGACGTGCGCCTCGACGGCGCGATCCGCATGGCGCCGCGGTGATGCGCAGAGCGGCAGCGTGCACGCTGCACGCTGACTCGCGCCAGCACGGCCGGCGAAGCTGAAGCTTCGTCCGACGCGACCCGGAATTCACTTCCGGGTCGCGCGCACTCCACCGACCGACCCCCACCCCACCGAAAGACCGCCCCATGACCTTCACCCTGTTCGGCTTCGTCGACCTCTACCGCCGCCAGCTCGACGCCGCCGCGCACCTCCTCAACAAGGCGACCGAATTTGCCGCCGCCAACGGCACCAGCGAGCAGGATATGCTCGGCTGGCGGCTGGCCGAGGACATGCACCCGCTCGCCTTTCAGCTGATGGTGGTGGTCAATTTCTCGCGGTCCTGGACCGCGCGTGTCGCCGACGTGCCGCTGCCCGAGCCGATCACCGTCGAGTGCGACGTCGCCGGTTTTCACGCCGCGATTGCCGATGCCAAGGCGTTCCTCGCCACGCTGACCGAGGCGCAGTTCGTCGGCCGCGACGATGTGCCGCTCACCGTTCAGCTGACCGACACGATGGAGCCGACAATGCCGGCCGAGCGGTGGCTGTCGGGGTTCGCCACGACCAACATCTATTTCCACCTGTCGATGGCCTATGCCATCCTGCGCATGAAGGGCGTTCCGCTCGGCAAGCTCGACCTGTTCGCCGGCGGCCTGTGATGGCGGCGGCGGTGTCGGCATGACCCGCCCCGCGCCCTGGCGTCTCGACGCGACGGCCTATCCGGTCGTTGCGGAGTTCGGCACGCGCTATCAGGATCTCGACCCCAACGGTCACCTCAACAACGTCGCTTTTGCCGCGCTTTTCGAAAATGCCCGCGTGCAGATCAACCGCGCGACGCGGCTCCCCGACGAGCGCCCTTCGAATGAGCGCACGATGGTGGCGAGCATCGCCATTGCCTATCTGCGCGAGGGCAGATTCCCCGAACCCGTGACGGTCTGTTCGGGCATCGGCCGGATCGGTACGTCGAGCTGGACGATCGAACAGGCGATGTTCCAGGCCGGCAAGTGCATCGCGACCTGCGACACGGTCGTGGTATGCCGCACCGACAATGAGGCGAAGCCGCTGCGGGCTGAGGTGCGCGCGCAGCTCGAGAGTCGGATGACGCGGGGCAAGCCCGCAGCTGAGTGATCATTTCGACATTTCGCCGTGATCGTCACGTCGCTAAGGTCGTATTATGAGCGTCAGGAAGTCCCGCATCATGTATATCGAGGACAAGAGCGCGGGCCTGAACGGTTCGGCGCGCATCGGGCGCGTTGTCCTGTCGCAATCAGGTCAGTCCGTCCACTACCACGGCCGCACTTTTCAGCGCCTTGGCGGGCAAGGCTTCAAAGCCAACTACTTCGATATCGAAACCGGCGACCATTTCTGGATCTCTGGTCCGCGCAAGGACGGACTCGACCGGCTGTACGAACAGAGCGCGCGGCCGGTCGATATCGATCCCGACGTCGCAGAGGAATATTGGCGCGATATCCGGAAAGTGGCGAAGGCCTAATCCACGAACACCGCCGCGCGCTTGCCCATATTGGCGGCGACCGCCTCCATCATATTGGGCTTGCCGATCACCTTGACCTGCTCGTCGGTCTCGGCCTCCAGCATCGCACGCGGGTCGGCGTCGTGCGCCATGTTGCACAGCCGCTTGGCGCCGCGGATCGCGTGCGGGTTGCGCCCGGCGATGGCCCGCGCCAGTTCCATCGCCGCAGCATGGGGGTCGTCGGCCAGACGCGTCACGAAGCCATGCGCCAGCGCCTCGCCCGCGTCGAATTCGCGTGCGGTATAGACCAGCTCGCGCAGCACATCGTCGCGCACCAGCGTGCGCCACAAGGGGAAGCCGGCCATATCGGGCACCAGCCCCCAATAGGTCTCGCGGATCGCGAATCGCGTTGACGGCGCGGCGATGCGGATGTCCGCGCCCGACATGATCTGGAAGCCACCACCGAACGCGACGCCGTGGACCGCCGCGATCACCGGCATCGGCAAATTGCGCCAGCCCCAGCTGACATGTTGCGGCAGGATCGACCCCTGATCGTTGCGTTCGCGGCCAAGGCCCGAGCCGCCGCCCGCCATGCTCGCCATGTCCAGCCCGGCGCAGAAGGCGCGGCCCTCGCCCGACAGCACCACGCAGCGCACGTCGCTGCGTTCGGCCAGCGAATCGATCGCCGCGCCGATCGCGGTGAACATCGCCGGGTCGAGCGCGTTCATTTTGTCGGCGCGCGACAGGCGAACATCGGCGATCTGGTCGGCGACGGTGATGGTGACGCGGTCGTTCATTCTCTGTCTCCTGCCTCCGCCGTGTTCCTGCGCAGGCAGGAACCCAGGGCCACATATGCTGCGCTCGATAACCCTGCTCTCCTGCGTGCGCAGGAGAGCAGCTAGACGATACGGCTCCCCGTCTCGCCCCAATAACGATCGCGCAACAGCCGTTTGTACAGCTTGCCCGTCGCATGGCGCGGCAGTTCCTCGACGAAATCAACCTGGCGCGGCGTCTTGACCCCCGACAGTTCGGCGCGGCACCAGCGCGTCAGCTCCTCGGCCAGCGCCGGGCCCGCCTCGGCCATGTCGACCGGCTGGATCACCGCGATCACGCGCTCTCCCATTTCGGGGTCGGGCCCGCCGATCACCGCGGCATCGGCGACGCGCGGATGCGTGATCAGCCGGTTCTCGATCTCCTGCGGGTAGATGTTGACCCCGCCCGAGATGATCATGAAGCTCTTGCGATCGGTGAGATAGAGAAAGCCCTCGGCATCGATCCGCCCGATATCGCCGAGCGTCGACCAGCCCTTGGCGTTGCGCGCCTCGGCGGTCTTTTCCGGGTCGTTGTGATATTCGAACGCGCTGCCGCCCTCGAAATAGATCAGCCCTTCTTCGTCGGGGCCGAGCTCCTCGCCGGCCTCGTTGCAGACATGCAGCACGCCGTACGCCGCCTTGCCGACCGAGCCGGGATGCGCGAGCCACTGCGCCGAGTCGATTGCGGTCAGGCCATTGCCCTCCGACCCGGCATAATATTCGTACAGCACCGGCCCCCACCAATCGATCATCGCATGCTTGACCGGGATAGGGCACGGCGCCGCGGCATGGATCGCGACCTTCAGGCTCGACAGGTCGTAGCGCCTGCGCACCTCTTCGGGCAGCTTGAGCATGCGCACGAAATGCGTCGGCACCCACTGGCTGGCATTGACGTGATAGCGCTCGATCGCCGCCAGCGCGGCTTCGGGATCGAAGTGGCGCATCATCACCACCGTGCCCCCAAGCCGCATCACCGTCATCGACCAACGCAGCGGGGCGGCATGGTAGAGCGGCGCCGGGCTGAGATAGATCGTGTCGGGCCCCAGGCCGTAAAGCCCGCGCGCCAGCATCGTCAGCACCGCCGGGGCAGCGATGTCAGGGTCTTCGGGCAGCGCGACGCGCACGCCCTTGGGGCGACCTGTCGTGCCCGAGGAATACAGCATGTCGACCCCGGCGCGCTGGTCGGCGATCGGCGTCGCCGGCATCGCCGCGACCGCCTCCTCCCATGAACGCCACCCGGCAATCGCGCCGCCCAGCGCGAACGCCTTGACCTCGCCCAGCGCCATGCCCGTAGCGGTGCCGGCGAGCGAGGCGGAGGCAATCACCAACGTCGCGCCGCTGTCGCGGATGATGTAATCCGCCTCTGGCGCGGTCAGCTTCGACGAGATGCAGACATAGAACAGCCCGGCGCGCTGTGCGCCCCAGACGATGTCGTAATATTCCGGCACATTGTCGAGCAGCAGCGCGATCGTACCGCCGGCCGCCAGGCCCTCGGCGCGAAACAGCTGCGCCGCGCGGTTGGAGCGCGCGTCGAGCTCGGCATAACTGATCTGCTCGCCCGTCTCGGCGACGATCAACGCCGCCTTGTCAGGGTGGCTCTGGGCGTGATGGCTGGGATGCACGCGATTCCTCTCCGGTTTCTCTTTGCAACCGATGCTAGCGGCCCAAAACGAAGGCGGCAACGCCCGCGACCTTGCGCGATGCGATCGAATCGCTAGGCACGGGCGAAATGGCGCATGATCTCCCTCGTTTCGACCCAGAACATTTCCGTACCTTCGGCATCGGCGGGCACGGCAGTACCATCGGCGTCGAATATCATGCGCATGGGCCGGACTGGGTGGAACTGTCGCTGCCGTTCCGCCCCGACCTGATCGGCGACCCTGAGAGCGGGGTACTGGCATCGGGCCCGATCCTGACGCTGATGGACATGGCGACGAGCCTGTCCGTGTGGACCCGGCTCGGCACCTTTTGCGCGCACGCCACGCTCGACCTGCGGATCGACTATCTGCGGCCCGCGTCCCCCGGCAAGACGGTGATCGCGCGCGGCGAATGCTATCGCATCAGTCGTTCGATCGCCTTCATCCGCGGCCAGGCGCATGACGGCGACCCCGACGACCCGCTGGCGCATGTCGCCGGCACCTTCATGGCGCCGGAGGGGTATCGCTGATGCAATTGCCTCCTTATGCCCATCTGCTCGGCCTGTCGGTCGTTCCCGGCGAAGACCCGAGCTTGCTGGTGATGCCCTTCAGCGATGCGATCGTCGGCCGCCCCGGCTTCCTCCATGGCGGCGCGATCGGCGGGCTGCTCGAAATGGCGGCGATCGTCGCGCTTCGTAAAGCAATCGATGACGAGGACGTTGATCAGCCGCACGCCAGGATCAAGCCGATCAACGTGACGATCGACTATATGCGTGGCGGTCGCGACAAGCCGACCTATGGCCGCGCCACCGTCACCCGGCTGGGCAAGCGCGTCGCCAATGTCGAGGCGCTGGCGTGGCAGGACGACCCGGCCAAACCGATATCGGCGGCCCGGATGAACTATCTGGTGGTGCGGTAATGCGCGATCCGGCGGAACAGGCGGCCGGCTATCACGCCGAGGCCGAGCGCCTGCGCAAGGCCGGCGATCTCGACGGCGCGCTGGTGCGCCAGCGCCGCACGGTCGCGCTGTGGCGCGACGTCGGTGATAGCGCGCGGCTGGCGCATGCCGTGCGCCACATCGCCGACCTGCTCGTCGAGGCCGGTCGCGCCGCCGAGGCCAGCGAGCCGATCGCCGAGATGATCGCGCTCTATGCGCGACTCGGCGACGCGCCACCGCTCGACGTCGCCAATGCGCTACGCAGCGCGGCGGTGCAGGCCGAGGCGATCGGCGATAGCGACGCCGCTAAGGTCTTCTGGCTCAAGGCACGCCAACGCTACGCCGCGCTCGACGACATGTTCGAAAAGCTGACCGGCCAACCCGGCAACCCCGGCGTCGCCGAGGCCGACGCGCGCATCAGGGCGCTGCGGGGGTAAGAGCGCTTCAGCTCCTCCCCGGAACGGGGAGGGGGACCGCGACGCGAAGCGGCGTGGTGGAGGGGCTGGTCGGGCGATAGCCGGCCACAAAGTCCACTGGTGCGTTCGCCACCAGGTGAGGCAAATGCACGCAGATTGAGCGACGCCAGAGCACACCCGACCAGCCCCTCCACCGCCTTCGGCGGTCCCCCTCCCCGTTCCGGGGAGGAACTTCAGTCCCTCACCTCGGCGTCGGCCGGAACAGGCCTCCCGCCGCTGCCGCGCTCGCCATCCTCCAATAACCACACCGCACCATCAGGCGCCTGGGCGAGATCGCGCACCCGCATGCCGACGGGATACTGTGCCGCGGGTATCGCCTTGTCCCCGTCGAGCGTCACCCGGACGATCGCCTTGCCCGATAGGGCCGCGATCAGCAGCGAGCCGCGCCAGGCGGGGAACCCCCGGCGTCGAGAAAGCAGACCGGATGATCGTGGCGTTGCGCGGTTCGCTCTGATGGGATTTGCGGACGAATTATCTTGATCGTGCGGCGGTGATATGGATCGGATAGTGAAGGCTAGGCCCAGAGAGAGATCACCGTCATGCGCCGCATGCTTGTCACCCTAGCCGCTATTGCCTCCACATTGTCATCCGTCGCCGCCGCACGAACGGACGACGCCGCAACCTCACCCGACGGGCGCTATCGCGCCTGGGTCAAGGTCGAGCGCCCTCCTGCTGTGGACGCACTGGACCGCGGCATTACCTCGCTCTGGCTGACCGATATCCGCACCGGCGCCAGGCGGATGGTCGTGCGAGGCGACAACAGACCATCGCCCGGTGCCGACTCCACAGCGTTCTGGGGACCGCATTTCTCGATGGACGGTAAGTCCGTCTATCTCAGCGTCGTGGCCGGGGAGGTATCGGCAGGCACCTTTCGAGTTGATCTGCGCACCGGAGCCAGACGTTTCATGACGCTCGGCGGCGGCGTCGTCGGCGTGATGCGGACGGGGCCGTATGCCGGCTGCCTGCTGGTCAAGCAGCATCGTTATTGGGCTAAGGGCGGGTCGTACAATCCCGTCCTGCTGCTCCGCCACGCCGGCAAGCAAATCATGATGATCCCGGGCAGCGATAAAGACGATGGAGGCGGGTCGGTCGGCCGCTGGCTGCGCACCAAGGGATGGCGCGCGTCCTGACGGCGGCGGGTGTCGCTTTGTCGCCGTCGTTCCTGCCCAGCAACCCCGGCGTCGCCGAGGCGGACGCCCGTATCAAGGCGCTGCGGGGGTAGGAGCGCTTCAGCTCCTCCCCGGAACGGGGAGGGGGACCGCGACGCGAAGCGGCGTGGTGGAGGGGCTGGTCGGGCGATAGCCAGCCACAAAGTCCACTGGTGCGTTCGCCACCAGGTGAGGCAAATGCACGCAGATCGAGCGGCGCCAGAGCACCCCCGACCAGCCCCTCCACCGCCTTCGGCGGTCCCCCTCCCCGTTCCGGGGAGGAACTTCAGTCCCTCACTTCGGCGTCAGCCGGAACAGCCTCCCGCCGCTGCCGCGCTCGCCATCCTCGAGCAGCCACACTGCACCATCCGGCGCCTGCGCCAGATCCCGCACCCGCATGCCGACGGCATATTGTGCCGCTGGGGTCGTCTTGTCGCCGTCGAGCGATACCCGGACGATCGCCTTGCCCGACAGCGCCGCGATCAGCAGTGAGCCACGCCAATCCGGGAACATTTTCCCCGAATAGAGCATCATCCCGCCCGGCGAGATCACCGGGTTCCACCAGAGTTTTGGCGCCTCCAGATCGGGTCGGCTGGGATGGTCGGGAATCGGCTGGCCGCTGTAATTGTCGCCGTTCGACACGATCGGCCAGCCATAGTTCCTGCCCGGCAGGATGAGGTTGAGCTCGTCGCCGCCGCGCGGCCCCATCTCCTCTTCCCACAGCCGCCCGTCGGGCGTGAACACCATGCCATAGGGGTTGCGGTGCCCCGTGCTCCATGTCGCGGCCTTTACCCCGCCGGCATCGGCCATCGGGTTGCCCGGCGCGGGCTTGCCGTCGAGCGTCAGGTGCAGGATCTTGCCCAGCGCCTGGTCAGGGTCCTGCGCTGGCGCGAAACGCTGGCGCTCGCCCGACGACAGGAACAGCGACTTGCCATCCGGCGCGAACAGGATGTTGGCGCCGAACTGCCCGCCGATCCCGTTGGAGCCGGAGCGCCAGATGACCTTGAGATTTTTCAATGTGCTCGGGCAAGGGCCGGAGGCACATTCTTCAAGATCAAGAAGTGTTGCGCGCGCCAGTGCGAGAGCGGATCCGTCCACGCTCGGCTCAGCATATGTCAGATAAACCGTCGCGCTCGTTGCGAAGTCGGGCGCCACCGCCACATCAAGCAAACCGCCTTGGCCACCACTGGCAATTTCGGGCACTCCCATCACTCGGGCAACAGTACCGCTGGGACTACGTGCCTTCAGCTGTCCGCCCTTTTCGGTAACGAGCAATCGGCCATCAGGGAGGAATGCCATTGCAAAGGGCTGAGCGAATGTGCCGATCGACTCGAGCGCGAACGGCGGCGCGCTGTCGGGCAGATTGGCGTGCCCGGTCGTCGCCGGCACATTGGTCACGCCATAATCCGGCGCGTTGCGCGGCAACTTCTGCGCCGGGTTGGGCGCCGGCGCCGGCGACTCGGTGCCGGCTTGCCCGGTCTGCTGCGGCGCGGCCGAACAGGCGGTGCCGGCGAGCAACAGGGCAACAGTCAGCGAGGCGAAACGCATGGCATTCTCCATCATCGGCGTAAGTCCGTTCGAACGCCCGGCACATCAGCAAGGTTGCGCGCTTGCCACGCCGACGCAACCGGCTTATATCGCGCTCACTCTCTACATCGCCAGATGAAGAGGCTGGAGCCACCCGGTTCCGGCGCCGAACCCTCATGGCTGGAACATTGATGGCGGATATCGCCGTACTGACCGCGCTGATTGCCCCCGAAGCCGAGGCTCTGGGGTTCGATCTCGTGCGCGTGAAGATGTTCGGTGGCGCCGGCGACCAGACGCTGCAGATCATGGCCGAACGCCCCGAAACGCGGCAGCTGACGATCGACGACTGCGCCGAACTGTCGCGCCGCATCTCCGACAAGTTCGACGAGGTCGACCCGATCGAGCATGAATATCGCCTCGAGGTCAGTTCGCCGGGCATCGACCGTCCGCTGACCCGGCTGGGCGATTTCGCGGACTGGGTCGGGCACGAGGCGCGCATCAACCTGGCCGCGCCGATCGACGGCCGCAAGCAGCTGACCGGCGATCTCGCCGGGCTCGATGGCGATCACATCATGATCGACGTGCGCAAGCATGAGCGCATGACGATCGGCTTCGACCAGGTTGCCGACGCCAAGCTGCTGATCACCAACAAGCTGCTCGCCGCGACCGCGCCGCTCTCGCCGGATGGCGCCGACGAGCTTTCCTATGCAGACCTGCCCGCCGAGGGCACCGACGAATTCGAGACCGAGGAAGAGATTTGATGGCCACTGCCGTTACCGCCAACCGCGCCGAACTGATCGCGATCGCCAACGCCGTCGCGACCGAGAAGATGATCGACAAGGGCATCGTCATCGAGGCGATGGAGGACGCGATCCAGCGCGCCGCGCGTGCGCGCTACGGCGCCGAGAACGACATCCGCGCCAAGCTCGACCCGACGACCGGCGACCTTCGCCTGTGGCGCGTCGTCGAAGTGGTCGAGGCGGTCGACGACTATTTCAAACAGGTCAATCTGAAGGAAGCGCAGAAGCTCCAGAAGGGCGCCGTCGTCGGCGATTACATCGTCGATCCGCTGCCGCCGATCGAGTTCGGCCGCATCGCCGCCCAGGCCGCCAAGCAGGTGATCTTCCAGAAGGTCCGCGATGCCGAGCGCGAGCGCCAGTATGAAGAGTTCAAGGACCGCATGGGTGAGATCATCACCGGCGTCGTCAAGCGCGTCGAGTTCGGCCATGTCGTCGTCGACCTTGGCCGCGCCGAGGGCGTCATCCGCCGCGACGCGCAGATCCCGCGCGAAGTGGTGCGCGTCAACGACCGCATCCGCTCGCTGATCCTCAACGTCCGTCGCGAGAATCGCGGGCCGCAGATCTTCCTCAGCCGCGCGCATCCCGACTTCATGAAGAAGCTGTTCGCGCAGGAAGTGCCCGAGATCTACGACGGCATCATCGAGATCAAGGCCGCCGCCCGCGATCCGGGCTCGCGCGCCAAGATCGGCGTGATCAGCCATGATTCGAGCATCGACCCGGTCGGCGCCTGCGTCGGCATGAAGGGCAGCCGCGTGCAAGCGGTCGTCCAGGAAATGCAGGGCGAAAAGATCGACATCATTCCATGGTCGCCCGACACCGCGACCTTCGTCGTCAACGCGCTGCAGCCGGCCTCGGTCAGCCGCGTCGTGATCGACGAGGAAGAGGACCGCATCGAGGTGGTGGTGCCCGATGACCAGCTGTCGCTGGCGATCGGCCGTCGCGGCCAGAATGTCCGTCTCGCCTCGCAGCTGACCGGCAAGGCGATCGACATCCTCACCGAGGCCGATGCCTCGGAGAAGCGCCAGAAGGAATTCGTCGAGCGCTCCGAGCTGTTCCAGAACGAGCTCGATGTCGACGAGACGCTCGCCCAGCTGCTCGTCGCCGAGGGCTTTGGCAGCCTCGAAGAGGTCGCCTATGTCGAGGTCGACGAGATCGCCGGCATCGAGGGCTTTGACGAGGATCTCGCCGCCGAGCTGCAGAACCGCGCCGCCGAGGCGCTTGAGCGCAAGGAGCAGGCCAATCGCGAGGAGCGCCGCGGGCTCGGCGTCGAGGACGATCTCGCCACCATGCCGTACCTGACCGAGGCGATGCTGGTCACGCTCGGCAAGGCCGGGATCAAGACGCTCGACGACCTCGCCGATCTGGCGACCGACGAGCTGATCGAGAAGAAACGCCAGGAACCGCGCCGCCGCGCCGAGGACGCCCCCAAGCGCCCCGAGCACAAGGGCGGGGTACTCGGCGAATATGGCCTGAGCGAAGTCCAGGGCAACGAGATCATCATGGCCGCGCGCGCCCATTGGTTCACCGACGAAGCGACCACCGGGGAGGACGCGCATGCGGAATCCTCACAATGACCCCTTAGCCTCACCAGCAACGCAAAAATCCTTCGTCACCCCGGGCGCGTCCCGGGGGCAGCGGTGGCGCGCGAGCGGCACCCGGCGCACCGGGCTGATTCAATCGCGCGCCGTCCCGTGCTTTGCCGTGGAGATGAAACGCATCGGATCCGCCGCTGTTGGGCTCGACTCTGCTGGACTCGACAATTTGTCGCCTTTCCCTGCCGAATTCCCTGCCGCGGGGACGCCGGCAGGGAAAATCGCGCGCGCCTTGTTGGGGAATCGGGACGTTCGTCCGGGAGCGCCCCATGGCTGAGCCCGAGCGTACCTGCATCCTGACGCGCGACGCCGCGCCGCGCGACGCGTTGATCCGTCTTGCCCTGGCGCCCGACGGCACCGTCCACCCCGATGTCCGCGCCAAGGCGCCGGGCCGCGGCGCGTGGATCGGCGTCAACCGCGCCGCGCTCGAAACCGCGATCGCCAAGGGCAAGCTCAAGGGCGCGCTCAGCCGTGCCTTCAAGGGCGAGGCGACGACCATTCCCGCCGACCTCCCGACCTCGATCGCCGGCGCGCTCGAACGCGCGATGCTCGATCGGCTCGGGCTCGAGGCGCGCTCAGGCATCGTGCTGACCGGCTCGGATCGCATCTCGGATGCAGCCCGTTCCGGCAAGTTGCATCTGCTGCTCCACGCTGCCGATGCCGGCATCGACGGCAACCGCAAACTCGACCAGGCATGGCGCGTTGGCAGCGACCGCGAGGGCGAGGATTTGCGGGGCTTGGTAATCCCGTTGCCCCGCACCATATTGTCCGTGGCGTTGGGCCGCGAAAATGTGGTACACGTAGGCCTGACGGACCCCCACGCCGCTGCCCGGGTGCGCGAAGCGCTAACCCGGTGGCTGCACTTTATCGGCCCCGACCCGGACCCCGAGCCTTGCGAAACCGCCTCGCAGGGCGCATCGGCGTCCCGCACTAGCGGGACGGAACGGGCCGGCAAGACTTTGATCGACGAGGAACACGAGTGAGCGATACCGACAACGAAAAGCCGAAACTGGGCATGCGCGCGCCGCTGGGGCTGAAGCGCACCGTCGAGACCGGCAAGGTCAAGCAGAGCTTCAGCCATGGGCGGTCGAACACCGTCGTGGTCGAGGTGAAGCGTCGCCGCATCCTCGGCCCCGGTGGCGCCGTCACCGAGGCGCCCGCCTCCGTCGAGGCCGCACCCGCGCCCGCCCCGGCGCCGCAGGCGCGTGCGCCCGAGCCGCCGCGGACACCGGCACAGTCGCCCGGCAATTCGCTGCTCTCGCGCCAGGAGCTGCAGGCCAAGCTGCTGCGCGAGGCAGATGAGTCGCGCATGAACGCGCTCGAGGAATCGCGTCGCCGCGAGGAGCGCGAGCGCATCGACGCCGCCGATGAGGAGCGTCGCCGCGCAGAGGAGCGCGCCCAGGCCGCCGAAGCACCGCCCGCGCCCGAAGCCCCCGCTGCTCCGGCACCGGCCGCGCCGACCCCCGCCGCCGCCGCACCCGTCGCAGCGGCACCCGCCGCCGCGCCGACGGCGGCACCGACTCCGGCCCCTGCCCCCGCAGCACCGCCCGCCCCGCGCCCCGCGCCCGTGCCGGCCGCGCCGATCAGCATCGGGCTCGACCCGTCGATGCCCGCACCGCGTCGCTTCACGCCCGTCGCGCGCCCCGAGCGCCCGGCACCGCGTCCGGCAGCTGCGGCACCCGCCGCGCCGGCAGCCGCGTCGTCGAACACGAGCAGCGGCACGACCGCCGGCACCGGTTCCACCTCCGCCGGTGCCGTCGCGCGCCGCCCGGCCGGCAGCGAGCCGCCACGTCCGCAACAGCGCGACCGCAAGGGCGACGATCGTCGCCAGTCGGGCAAGCTCACCGTCAATCGCGCGCTCGGCGCCGATGAGGGCGCCCGCGCCCGCTCGCTCGCCGCGCTGAAGCGTGCCCGCGAGAAGGAACATCGCCGCATGGGCGGCCCGCGCGAGGCGCAGGCCAAGCAGGTCCGTGACGTTGTCGTGCCGGAAGCGATCACCGTGCAGGAACTCGCCAATCGCATGGCCGAGAAGGGCGCCGACCTGGTCAAGGCATTGTTCAAGATGGGCATGCCCGTCACGATCAACGCGACGATCGACCAGGACACCGCCGAGCTGCTGGTGACCGAATTCGGCCACAACATCACCCGCGTCAGCGACTCGGACATCGACCTCGCGGTCGAGACCGATGTCGATGCCGAGGAGACGCTGCAGCCGCGTCCGCCGGTCGTCACGATCATGGGCCATGTCGATCACGGCAAGACCTCGCTGCTCGACGCGCTGCGCGGCACCGATGTCGCATCGGGCGAGGCCGGTGGCATCACCCAGCATATCGGCGCCTATCAGGTCACGCTGAAGGACAAGTCGAAGATCACCTTCCTCGACACGCCGGGCCATGAGGCCTTTACCGAAATGCGCGCGCGCGGCGCCAACGTCACCGACATCGTCGTGATCGTGGTCGCGGCGGACGACGGGCTGATGCCGCAGACGATCGAGGCGATCAACCACACCAAGGCGGCCGGCGTGCCGATGATCGTGGCGATCAACAAGGTCGACAAGGAAGGCGCCAATCCGCAGAAGATCCGCGAACGCCTGCTCGAGCACGAGGTCGTGGTCGAGGAGATGTCGGGCGACGTGCAGGACGTGCTCGTCTCCGCGCTCAAGAAGACCGGGCTCGACGAACTGATCGAGAAGATCCAGCTCCAGGCCGAACTGCTCGACCTCGGCGCCAACCCCGACCGCATGGCCGAGGGCACGGTGATCGAGGCCAAGCTCGACAAGGGCCGCGGCCCGGTCGCGACGGTGCTGGTCAGCCGCGGCACGCTCCGGGTCGGCGACGTGTTCGTCGTCGGCGCCGAGAGCGGCAAGGTCCGCGCGATGGTCAACGACAAGGGCCAGCAGATCAAGGAAGCCGGCCCGTCGATGCCGGTCGAGGTGCTCGGCCTGTCGGGCGTGCCGCGTGCCGGCGATCCGCTGTCGGTCGTCGAGAACGAGGCGCGCGCCCGCGAGGTCGCCGCCTATCGCCAGGGCGTGCTGACGCAGAAGCGCACCACCTCGGTCCCGGCCAGCCTGGAGAGCATGTTCTCCGCGCTCAAGGACAAGCAGGCGATCGAATATCCGCTGGTGGTCAAGGCCGACACGCAAGGCTCGGTCGAGGCGATCGTCGCGTCGATCAACAAGATCTCGACCGCCGACATCAAGGCCCGCGTGCTGCATTCGGGCGTTGGCGGCATCACCGAGAGCGACGTGACGCTGGCCGGCGCCTCGGGCGCGCCGATCATCGGCTTCAACGTCCGCGCCAACGCCAAGGCGCGCGAGATCGCCGAGCGGCAGAAGGTCGCGTTCAAATATTATGACGTGATCTACGACCTGATCGACGAGATCCGCGCCGGCATGGCGGGCGAGCTGGGGCCGGAAGCGTTCGAGACGGTCGTCGGCCGCGCCGAAATCCGCGAGGTGTTTTCCGCCGGCAAGCACGGCAAGGCGGCCGGTCTGCTGGTCACCGAAGGCACCATCCGCAAGGCGCTCAAGGCGCGCATCACGCGCGCCGACGTCATCATCTACCAGGGTGAGATCGCCTCGCTGAGACGCTTCAAGGACGATGTCGCCGAAGTGCGCGCCGGCCTCGAATGCGGCGTGACCTTCACGCAGAACTTCGTCGACATCAAACCGGGCGACTTCCTCGAAACCTTCGAGGTCGAGTTGCGCGAACGTACGCTGTAAATGCCGGAAAGTCGGGGAAGACGTCCGCGGCGGGCGCCTTCCCCACCCCCGACCAAGGCGGAAGTCCGGGCCGCGCGGCGGTGGCGTTCGATCCGTCAGGGAATTGGCGCCGGCTTGACGGCGGGCTGCTTGCCGGGGTTGCTGTTGTTCGCTTTCGTGCCTCTGGCATTGCTCACCGGATCGATCATTCCATGAGTCGACAAAACGAATCTTCGGAAACCAAGACCGTGCGCAGCCTGCGCGTCGGCGAACAGGTGCGTCACGCGCTGTCGGACCTTCTCGCGCGCGGCGACGTGCATGACGAGACGCTCGCCAGTCACCTCGTGACGATCACCGAGGTGCGCATGTCGCCCGATCTGCGCCACGCCACGGTGTTCGCCAAGCCGCTGCTCGGCGCCGACGAGGAGAAGGTGCTCAAGGCGATGCGCACCCATACCGCCTATCTCCAGCGCGAGGTCGCGCGGCGCGTGAACCTGAAATACGCCGCGAAGCTCAAATTCCTCGGCGACGACAGCTTCGACGAGGGCAGCCACATCGACACGCTGCTGCGCGACCCGCATGTGGCGCAGGACCTGGCGGGCGATTGACATCGGCGCCGGTAAGACACATCTTACCGTCATGGGCGCGCAAACCAGAATGTCGGAGAAGGGGCAGGTCGTTATCCCCAAGGATGTACGCGACGCCATGGGCCTCAAGCCTGGCCAGACGCTGGACGTCGTGCGCACCACCAGCGGCGTGCTGCTGACGCCGGTGCAGAACAAGAGCGGACGGACGAGCGAAGAGATCTTCCTGCATTTGCGCGAGATCGCGCCGCCATGGGAAGGTCCACCGGTTTCGATTGAGGACATGGATCGCGCGATCGATCAGATGTTTCGGGATACGTGGAAGAGTTGACCAACGCGCTCGACACCAATGTCGTCGTGCGCATGCTGGCCGAAATCGGCACGCCGCAATACGAGACGGCCAAAGCGTTGTTCGCGCAGCGCTTCACGATCACGGTCTCAGTGTTCATGGAGACGCAGTGGGTGTTGCGATCAGTCTATCACTGGCCGCGCGAACGCATTGCAATGGCGTTCGGCGACATAATGGACTTGCCGCATTTCGTCGGCCCATCGCTTGCACTTGGCTGGATCATCGACCGATTTGCGAAGGGCGCCGACTTTGCCGACATGGTGCATCTCCACACAGCCGACGACGCCGACGCCTTTGCGACATTCGACCAGCAACTGGCACGCCTCGCCGGAGCGAGCAGCCCAATTCCGATCGAGACATTGCGTGGCTGACGCTGCTGCGAGGCGGCATTCTCCGGTGACGCGCGCCCTGATGTTCGGGAGCCTCGCCGCGCTTACAGGCTGCGGGCGCATCGACCCTGTTTCGCCACCGCAGATCAGTGCGGCGGATTTGCATCGGATCGAACAGATCGACTTTGCGACATATCGACCGCACGTGTCGCCGGCGTGCAACGTACCTAGCAGGGCGGTGGGACTGTCATACTGGGCCGGGCGGATGACCACGTCGCAGCGGTTGATGCTGACTTTCGGCTTCCACCGGCTATCGCGCTGGGCAAGCTCGGCGCGGAGCGGGCGCTTGTCGATCCGGCGCTCGAAGCAGTGCTGCGCCGCACTTCGACGCGCATCATGCTCGACATGCCGGCCAGCCGCATCGCAAGCAGGCGCGCGGCATTACCGGGCAATTGCAGGACCGGCTATGAGTTGTCGGCGCCGAGCTATAGCGGTTCGATCGCCTTCATCGATCGCGACTATCTTTGCGACTGGTGCGGCAACGGCGCGACGCTGGCGATGAAATATGACGGCAAAGCTTGGCAATTGGTCGCGATCCACGACAATTGGGTCAGCTGATGGCCAAGCTCTATTTCTACTACGCCTCGATGAATGCGGGGAAATCGACCACGCTGCTGCAGGCCGATTTCAACTATCGCGAGCGCGGCATGAAGACGATGTTGTTCACTGCGGCGATCGACGATCGCTTTGCGGCGGGGACGATATCGTCGCGCATCGGGCTGGAGCATGACGCGATCATGTTCGGCGCGGACACCGACATCGCCGCGCTGGTGCGCGCGAGCACGGACAAGCCGGCCTGCGTGCTGGTCGACGAAGCGCAGTTCCTCACCGGGCGCCAAGTCGATCAGCTGGCGCGGCTCGCCGACAGCGACGGCATCCCGGTGCTTGCCTATGGTCTGCGGACCGATTTCCAGGGCGCGCTGTTCCCCGGCTCGGCGCGGCTGCTGGCCATCGCCGACTCGCTGGTCGAGCTGAAGTCGGTCTGCGAATGCGGACGCAAGGCGACGATGAACCTGCGCGTCGACGCCCAGGGCCGCGCCGTCGCGCAGGGCGCGCAGACCGAGATCGGCGGCAACGACCGCTATATCGCGCTGTGCCGCCGCCATTTCACTGCGGCACTGGATGAGGCGGCAGCGCGATGAACCCCGACAATGTCGTTTACCAGGTCGCGGCGTGGGTGATTCCGCTGATCATCGCGATCGTGTTCCATGAGGTTGCGCACGGCTATGTCGCCTATCTGCTCGGCGACCGCACCGCGCAGCGGCTCGGCCGGCTGACGCTCAACCCGATCCGCCATGTCGACCCGGTCGGCACGGTGATCGTGCCGCTGGTACTGGCGCTCGCCCATGCGCCGATCTTCGGCTGGGCCAAACCGGTGCCGGTGATCGCCTCGCGGATGCGCAACCCGAAACTCGACATGGCATTGGTGGCGATGGCCGGGCCGGCGAGCAATCTGCTGCTCGGCTTCATCGCTGCGCTCGGCGTCACATTGCTCGCGGTGACGCAGGGAGGGGCGCTGCCAGAGGTGGGCATAGCCGGTTTCCTGGCCGATAACCTGTTCAATTTCCTTATGATCAACGTCTTCCTCGCGATCTTCAACATGATTCCCCTGCCACCCTTCGACGGCGGCCATGTCTTCGCGGCGGTGCTGCCCAAGTCGCTTGCGACACCTTATGCACAATTGGGACGCTACGGTTTTCTGATCATGCTGGGGCTGCTCGTCATATTGCCGACGATTGCGCCCGGCGCCGATGTCGTGGCGCGGATCATCGGCCCGGTTGCCGATGGCGTTGCGCGCCTGTTCCTCCGCGTCGCACACGGCGTGTTGTGATCGCTTCATCCTGAATTCAGCCTCGGGCCCGCAGGGTGGTGCGTCGGAGGGGAAGAGGAAGTGGTCATGATGAAATATCCCGCAGTCGCCCTGCCCCTGATGCTGCTCGCCGTAACGGCACAGGCCCAGACGCCGGCGTCCGAGGTCGGCAAGCCGGCGCGCATTCCGTTCATCCGTTTCGGCCAGATCGAGGATTTCGAGGCCGATAGCGACAAGGGCGTCTATCTGCAGGACGCACATCGCCGCTGGTATTATGCCAGCATCTTCGGCCCCTGCACCGGACTGCCCTTCGCGACGCGGATCGGCATCGACACGCGTTTTGCCGGCGACACGCTCGATTCGACCGGCACGCTGCTGGTCGATGGCGAGCGCTGCAAGATCGACCAGCTGACGACCAGCGCCGCGCCGCCGAAAAAGGCCAAGCACAAGCATTGAGGCTGGCCGCGCCGCGTCGCGCGCCCTAAGCGCCGCGCGATGCATGGCTGGATCATCCTCGACAAGCCGCTCGGGCTCGGCTCGACCCAGGCGGTCTCGGCCGTCAAGCGCGCGCTGCGTACCGGCGGCTATGGCAAGTACAAGGTCGGCCATGGCGGCACGCTCGATCCGCTCGCCACCGGGGTATTGCCGATCGCGCTGGGCGAGGCGACCAAGCTCGCCGGCAGGATGCTCGACAGCGACAAGGTCTACGACTTCACGATCCGCTTCGGGGAACAGACCGACACGCTCGATGCCGAGGGCGTCGCGATCGCCACCAGCGACGTGCGGCCGACGGCGGCGGCGCTGGAAGCGGTGCTTGCACGGTTCACCGGGCCGATCGAACAGGTGCCGCCGGCCTATTCCGCGCTGAAGGTCGATGGCGAGCGGGCGTACGACCTGGCGCGCGCCGGGGAAGAGGTGGTGCTGGCGACGCGCGCGGTGACGGTTCACGCCTTAAACTCCTCCCCGGAACGGGGAGGGGGACCGCCCGCTTCTTCAGCGGGTGGTGGAGGGGCTTGGCGCGCGGCGCACGGGCAACGCGCTCCAAGCCCCTCCACCAGCTTCGCTGGTCCCCCTCCCCGTTCCGGGGAGGAATTTGAAGGGGGGGAGGCATTGGAATCGGCCACGCTCACCGCGCATGTCTCCAAGGGCACCTATATCCGCAGTCTCGCGCGCGACATCGCGCTGGCGCTGGGGACGGTCGGGCATGTCACCATGTTGCGGCGGACCAAGGCCGGCCCGTTCGGCCTCGATCAGGCGATATCGCTGGACAAATTGGCCGAATCCGCTATGGCGCGCGAGCTTGAACACCTACTTCTGCCGTTGAGGGCGGGGCTGGACGACATCCCGGCTCTATCCCTCACCCCCGAACAGGCAGGGCTGCTCCGACAGGGGCGGGTTCTGATCGGGATCGCTTCGCACGATGGCCTCTGCTTCGCGACGCTGGACGATGTTCCGGTCGCCCTTGCCGAGGTTCGGGACGGCAACGTCTCCGTGGTGCGCGGCTTCAACCTGTAATGTGATGTCGAGGAACGAATAACATGACGATTTCGCAAGAGCGCAAGGACGTGCTCGTCAAGGAACATGGCCGTATCGAAGGCGACACCGGTTCGCCCGAAGTGCAGGTAGCGATCCTGACGGAGCGTATCCGCAACCTCACCGAACATTTCAAGATCCACGCGAAGGACAACCATTCGCGCCGCGGTCTGCTGATGCTCGTCAACAAGCGGCGTAGCCTGCTCGATTACCTCCGTCACAAGGATGGCGAGCGCTATACCGCCATCATCGCGAAGCTCGGCCTCCGCAAGTAACACGGGACGGCGCCCAAACGGGCGCCGTTTCACTATCCGGGGTACGGGCAATTCGGCCCGCGCTCCGGCCAAACCTTCCCCGTTCGCCCCGAGCTTGTCGAGGGGCTGCACTTCTTCAATCCGGAAGAAGGAAGAAAGAACGAGGCTTCGACAAGCTCAGCCCGAACGGGTTGGGAGGGTAATGCAAGAGCCACTGATGGCTCGCACAGGCCCCGGCACGCATTGGGCGGCCGGCGTAAAGGAAATACAATGTTCGACACCAAGAAAGTAGAAATCCAGTGGGGCGGCCAGACCCTCTCGCTGGAAACCGGCCGCGTTGCGCGCCAGGCTAACGGCGCCGTGATGGCGACGCTCGGCGAAACCGTGGTGCTGTGCGCGGTCACCGCCGCACGCTCGGTCAAGGAAGGGCAGGATTTCTTCCCGCTCACCGTCCATTATCAGGAAAAGTACAGCGCGGCCGGCCGCATCCCCGGCGGCTTCTTCAAGCGCGAGCGCGGCGCGACCGAAAAGGAAACGCTGACCAGCCGCCTGATCGATCGCCCGATCCGCCCGCTGTTCCCGGAAGGTTTCTACAACGAAATCAACGTGATCTGTCAGGTGCTCAGCTATGATGGCGAGAATGAGCCCGACGTGCTGGCAATGGTTGCGGCGTCTGCCGCACTGACCAT
This sequence comes from Parasphingomonas halimpatiens, assembly GCF_036663795.1. NCBI lineage: Bacteria > Pseudomonadati > Pseudomonadota > Alphaproteobacteria > Sphingomonadales > Sphingomonadaceae > Parasphingomonas > Parasphingomonas halimpatiens. The sequence continues at coordinate 95,572 of NZ_JAXOJP010000014.1, read as the reverse complement.
CTCGGGTGTGCCCTTCATGGGCCCGATCGGCGCCGCGCGCGTCGGTTATGTCGATGGCGAATATATCCTCAACCCGACCAACGACCAGGTGAAGGCCGGCGAGCTCGACCTCGTCGTCGCCGCCACCGGCAATGCCGTGATGATGGTCGAATCCGAAGCGAAGGAGCTTTCGGAAGAAGTCATGCTCGGCGCGGTGCAGTTCGCGCACAAGGCCTGCCGCGAGGCGGTCAACGCGATCATCGACCTGGCCGAGCAGGCTGCCAAGGATCCGTGGGAAATGGCCGCCCAGGCCGACCTGACGGCCGCCAAGGACAAGCTCAAGAAGCTGATCGGCAAGGACATCGCCGCCGCCTACAAGGTGACCGACAAGTCCAAGCGTTCGAACCTGCTCAACGAGGCACGTGCCAAGGGCAAGGCGGCGTTCGCCGATGCCGCACCGCAGGACCAGATGGCTGCCGGCAAGCTGATGAAGAAGCTGGAAGCCGAGATCGTTCGCGGCGCCATCCTCAAGGACGGCCAGCGCATCGACGGCCGCACCACCACCCAGATCCGTCCGATCGAGGCGATGGTGCACTTCCTGCCGCGCGCACACGGCTCCGCGCTGTTCACGCGTGGCGAGACGCAGTCGATCTGCACCACCACGCTCGGCACGCGCGACGCCGAGCAGATGATCGACGGTCTGAACGGGCTCAATTACGAGCACTTCATGCTGCACTATAACTTCCCGCCCTACTCGGTCGGTGAAGTCGGTCGCTTCGGCGCCCCGGGCCGTCGCGAAGTCGGCCATGGCAAGCTCGCCTGGCGCGCGCTGCACCCGGTGCTGCCGGCCAAGGAAGAGTTCCCCTACACGATCCGCGTTCTCTCCGACATCACCGAGTCGAACGGCTCGTCGTCGATGGCGACGGTGTGCGGCGGTTCGCTGTCGATGATGGATGCCGGCGTGCCGCTGAAGCGCCCGGTCTCGGGCATCGCGATGGGCCTGATCCTCGAGGGCAAGGACTTTGCGGTCCTGTCCGACATCCTCGGCGACGAGGATCATCTCGGCGACATGGACTTCAAGGTTGCCGGCACGTCCGAAGGCATCACCACGATGCAGATGGACATCAAGATCGCCGGCATCACCGAAGAGATCATGCGCGCCGCGCTGAACCAGGCCAAGGAAGGCCGCGCGCACATCCTCGGCGAAATGGCCAAGGCGCTCGATCACACCCGTGAAGAGCTGTCGGCGCACGCACCGCGCATCGAGACCTTCACGATCGACAAGTCGAAGATCCGTGAAGTCATCGGCACTGGCGGCAAGGTGATCCGCGAGATCGTCGCCACCACCGGCGCCAAGGTCGACATCGACGACGAGGGCGTGATCAAGGTCAGCTCGTCCGATCCGGCGCAGATCGAGGCGGCAATCGCCTGGATCAAGGGCCTGGTCGAGGAAGCCGAAGTCGGCAAGGTCTATACCGGCAAGGTCGTCAACCTGGTCGATTTCGGTGCGTTCGTGAACTTCATGGGCGGCAAGGACGGTCTCGTCCACGTCTCCGAGATGCGCAACGAGCGCGTCGAGAAGGTGTCGGACGTCGTTTCCGAAGGCCAGGAAGTGAAGGTCAAGGTGCTCGAGATCGATCCGCGCGGCAAGGTTCGCCTGTCGATGCGCGTCGTCGATCAGGAGACCGGCGCCGAACTGGAAGACACCCGCCCGGCGCGCGAACCGCGTGAAGGCGGCGACCGTGGCCCCCGCGGCGATCGTGGTCCGCGTCGCGATGGCGGCGGTGGCGGCGATCGCGGCCCGCGTCGTGACGGTGGTGACCGTGGTCCGCGCCGCGATGGCGGTGATCGCGGCCCGCGTCGCGACGGCGGCGGCGAGCGCGCCGAGCGCGCACCGCGTCGTGAAGGCACGGACGACAACGGCCCCGCGCCCGAGTTCGCCCCGGCTTTTCTGACGGGCGACCGGGATTAAAAGTTAATCCGCAAGGATGGCGGAGAGGATGAGGGGGTCCGGCAGCAATGCCGGGCCCCTTTTCCGTCGGTTGGTGAACCGGCCGCCGCGAGCACGCGGCGACATTCGCCCCGGTTGCGGATGCCACATCGATGTAGGACATTGCCCGCCATGAACGGGATACGGCTCGCCATTGCAGTAACGGCATTTTTCACGATGAGCGGCGCTTCGGGGCAAGCCTCCGAACCCAGCCGGCTTGTGCGCGCCAAGCTGATACACAGCGGGTATTCCACCAAGAACCAAGACTATGTTTATGGGCCGGAAGGGACAGATCAAGTCTGGGCCGAATGGACCTACCGCAGCTGTCAGGGGAAACGCGGCAGCCGAACCTATGTGCGTCACATGTTAGTTCACGCCCTGCGCTTTCCGGAGGCGGGCGGCCTCTATCTCCTCACAGTATCGCCCGACGGCGAGGTAAGGGGAGTGATCCCGGACGACCCGCATTTGAAAACCGCATGCTGAGTTGCGTAAAGCATCCGCGTTGAGCCGTTCCGGGGCGCGAGCGTCAGCCCCTTATCGCCCCCTCACTCCCCAAACAAATCCCGCTGCGCCTTCTCCAGTTCCTCGGCATAGCGCCGCCGGACATAGGTCTCCGACAGGATTCCCAGCACGTGCTGGTCCCCCGCGACCACCGCCAGTTCGTCGCTGCCGGTGCGGTCGAAAGTCTTCATGACCTCGACGATGTTGGTCTCGGGCGTCAACGCGGTGTCGCGATTGGCGGCGAGCGTGGCGATCGCCGCGCCGGGGTCGCGCCCCTCGGCATAGGCGGCAGCCGTTTGCACCACGCCGGCATAATGGCCCTCGCCGTCGCACAGCACGACGCGGCTGGTCGAACCGAGCGGATAGCGGTGGCGGAATTCGGCGATGCTGAGCGCGTCGGGCGTGGCGCGCGTCTCGCGGCGCATCATCCGCCCGGCGGTCAGCGTCTTGACCCAGCCGACGTCGCGCGCGCTCTTGATCGTCTCGCCGCGCAGATGCAGCCGCCAGGTCGAGAAGGAATAACCGAAGGTCTCGCGTACGATGGTCGAGGCGACCAAAGCGGCGGCGACCACCGCGCCGGTCAGCGAGAAATCGTGCGTCGCCTGCAGCACCAGCATCGCCATCGTCATGGGCCCACCGACCACCGCGACGGCAAGCGCCGCCATGCCGACCAGAGCGGCATTGTGCGGATCGATCACCTGATGCCCGACGACCATCGTCACGGCGGCGGCGAAGAGATGGCCGAGCAGCGTGCCGAGGAACAACGAGGCGAAGAACAGGCCGCCGCGAAAGCCGAACCCCAGCGAAACGATCGATGCCGCCGACTTGGCCAGCAGCACCGTGGCGATGAAGCCGAGCGATGCGCCGATTGCGAGATCGGCATGGAGCGCGCCATGCCCGGCCGACAGCGCCTGGGGCGAGACCAGAGCGATCGGGATGAGCAGCGCCCCGCCGATCGCCGGTCGTGCCCAATCGGGCAGCGCGATGCGCCGCACGCCGCGCTCGACCAGCGCCACCGCGCGCATCAGCAACACGCCATAGCCGGCGCACAGCGCGCCGAGCAGCGCGTAGATGATGTAGTGATGCGTTTCGACCGGAGCGCCGGCCACCGCCTCGATGACATAGGGCTGGACGCCGAGCGACTGCGCGACGAGCGCCCCGGCCAGCGCCGCCGCCGCCACCGGCGCGATTGCCGACGGGGTATAGGCGCCGATGACGATCTCGAACGCGTAAAAGGCGCCGGCCAGCGGCGCGCCGAACACCGCGCCGATCGCCGCCCCCGCGCCTGCCCCAACGAGATGGCGCAGGTCGGCACGGCGCAGCGCCAGCGCGCTGCCGACCCACGCCGCGATCGCGCCGCCGAGCTGGGTATAGGCCGCCTCCAGCCCGACCGAGGCGCCGAAGCCGTTCGACAGCACGGTCTGCCCGGAGATCACCAGACTGTCGGCCAGCGACATGCGCCCGCCGTGCAGCGCATTGGCCTCGACCGGATCGACCAGCCGCCGCTTGCGCACCCGCACCGCAAGCGAGAACAGCGCGAGGATCGCCCCGCCGGCGGGCAGCACCAGCAGGATCGGCCCGGACAGCGCCGGCTCGGCGCTGAGGCGTGCCGCCGGCGGCAGCGCGAACAACAGATGTTGCAGCGTCCGCGCAACCCCGCCCTGCACGACGCTGAGCAGCGCCGATGCCGCGCCGACGCCGACCGCGAGCAGGATAAACATCGCCTCGCTCGCGCGCACGCGTCGGCGCAGCCAGGCGAAGGAAAAGCGGATCAGGGCGGGATTGAGCGGGTTCACGGATAGCATCGGCTCGGGGGAGATGCCCAGCGGGTTGAGCTTTTTCGCGCGGCGGCGCAACCCCGCGACGGGTGCGGCATTGCGGTCGTGAGGACAGACCACGTCTCGGTTGTCGGACCGCAAAGCGCGTCATATGCCGTTGCCTCAGCAACCGTAGGACGACACATGCGCAACTCCTTCCTCCTGCCGGCCCTTCTCGCCACCTGTGCCGCCGCGCCCGGCCTCGCGCAGTCCGCCCCACCCGCCGCCAGCGCCGCGCCGATCGACAAGGCGCGGCTGTCCGACGACACGCGCATCCTCGCCAGCGACGCGTTCGAGGGGCGCGGGCCGGGCACGGCGGGGGAGGATCGCGCGGTCGAATGGATCGTCGCGCGCTTCAAGGCGCTGGGGCTGACGCCCGCCGGCGACAAGGGCGGCTGGACCCAGGCGGTGCCGCTGCTCCACACCAGGCTCGACACCGCCGCGCCGGTCAGCGTCCATGCCGGATCGAGCGACATGACGCTGGTGCAGGGCAAGGACATCTATCTCGGCACCGTGCGCGACGTCGATCGCGCGACGATCGCGGCGGCGCCGCTGGTGTTCGTCGGTTACGGCGTCAACGCGCCCGAGCGGCAGTGGGACGATTTCAAGCAGGTCGACCTCAAGGGCAAGGTCGCCGTGTTTCTGGTCAACGACCCGGATTTCAACGCGCCCGCCGGCGACCCGGTGATCGGCGTGTTCGGCGGCCAGGCGATGACCTATTATGGCCGCTGGACCTACAAGTTCGACGAAGCGGCGAAGCGCGGCGCGATCGGCATCCTGATCGTCCATGATAGCGCCGGCGCCGGTTATGGCTGGAACACCGTGATCGCGCCGGGCGGCGAGAGCTTCGCGGTCGTGCGCAAACCCGGCGCGACCGAGCCGACGATGTTGCAGGGCTGGCTGTCGGCCGACGCCGCGACGCGCCTGTTTTCCGCCGCGGGGCTCGACCTGGCGCAGCTCAGCCGCGCCGCACGGCGGCGCGATTTCCAGCCAGTCGCGCTGCCCGGCGCGACGCTGTCGGCCGACATCGCCGTGACGCGCGACCGCGTCGCGAGCCGCAATGTGCTGGCCAAGCTGCCCGGCACGACGCGCCCGCAGGAGACGATCTCGTTCGCGGCGCATTGGGACGCGTATGGCATCGGCAAGGTGCCGGGCGCCAATGGCCGGCTGATCCGCGCCGGCGCCGCCGATGACGCGATCGGTGTTGCGGCGGTGCTCGAACTGGCGCGCGATTTCGCCGCCGCGCCGCGCACCAAACGCACCTTGCTGTTCGCCGCCTGGTCGGCCGAGGAGCGCGGGCTGCTCGGCTCGGAGACCTTCGCCCAGTCGAACCTGTTCCCGGCGCGCGACATGGTCGCGAACTACACGATGGATGTGCTGCAGACGGCGGGCGCGGCGCGTGACGTGGTGCTGGTCGGCGCCGGGCAAAATGAGCTCGAGGACGACCTCGCCAAGGCGGCGGCGACGCAGGGCCGCACCGTCACTGCCGACGCGAAGCCCGAGCGCGGGCTGTTCTACCGCGCCGACCATTTCTCGCTCGCCCGGCGCGGCGTGCCGACCTTGCTGCTGATGGGGATTGGCGGCGGCGCCGACCTGGTCAAGGGCGGCCGCGCGGCGGGCGACCAATGGGTCAGCGACTATACCGCGCATTGCTATCACCAGACCTGCGACGACTGGAGCGCTGACTGGGACCTGACCGGCGCGGCGCAGGATGTCGCGTTGGTCTACCGCATGGGCCGCGATCTTGCGAACAGCACGCGCTGGCCGAGCTGGAAGGCGGGATCGGAATTCGTGCCGATCCGTGCGGCGTCGCGCGCCGCCATCCGATAGCGCATCGCGCGGCGCTGTTGTGCATCGTTACACCATATGTTGGCGATACCGCGCCGGCACAATTTGTTCTCAGCGACGCGCCGACGCATGACCCGGCCCACTGCATCCGCGAAGCGCAACCAACCTGTCGATAACCGAGCTGATTTCAGCGACATCGATCGGCTCGCTCGCCTGATGCGAGATATAGGCGGCCATCGCAGGTTCGTCAGCGACCCCCTGCAATGCCGCGCCGAGCTTTACCACTCCAAGCCCGCGAAGCTCCGTCGGCAGCTCGGCGATCGAACGGTTCGGGCCGCGCGAGCTTTCAATCTCCTCGAGTCGATCGATTAGCTCCTCAAGATAGATGGCGTAATAACTGTTGAGAAAATACGCTTGACCAACGTCAACGTCGTTATACTCGCCCTTCGAGAATTTATCGATAAGATCGCGTGAAAATTGTTCAGCGGCATTTTCCTCCTGAATTACAACACACGCGCCATCTTTTCCATGATTCAGATAAAAATGACCGAGTTCATGAAAATAAACTGCGCTAATACTTCCCGAAAAGTACTCTCCGTACATCAAGGTTGATAGGTTTTTTAGCTGATCTTCGGCCGCGCTGGTCTTATATTTTTCGAATTCACTCAGATCCATTCTTGCCGTGTCGACACCGGCGGCGCGTAGCTCACCGAGCGTGTCGTTGAGAACGTCGCGATATATGCCGCCAACCTTCATGAAATTGAGGTAGGCGGGCAGATACGCCACTTTTTGGGCGAAGCAGGCCTCCCGCGGCAAATGATTGCGCACCAGAAAGACCCAATATTCCGCGGCGCAATGCCCGCCCGGTGTGTCGCGACCGCTTTGGTGCGCCATGTAAAATTGCGCGACACGGCGACCATATTCGGCGATATCGTCCTGGGTGATCAAATCCCTGCGGATCGACGTCAACTTCAGGTTTTCCACTTCAAATTCGAAGAAGTGGACGAAACTTTCCACGCACATCACGACATGACCGTTGAGGTCGTAATAAGCGAAATTGGTCGGATCGAAGCATTCGGGGTCCCCGGCCGCCGCCGCTATCACGCTGTGTTGGGCGATGCGCGCGTCGAAGCCGAGCGGCGCCCGATACCGAACGATCGCATCACGAAAGCGGTTGGCCGCATTTAGGATCATCCCGCGATAGGCCGCGTAATTCTGCTGCGGCCAGGTCTGCGCGGTCGCCGGTGAACCGCAAAGAAGGATGATCCCGGCGAAGAGCATCGCCAGCCGGACGAATGCTCGGCACATCGGGATCAGTGCTCAGGCTGCGGTGTAACGAGACGCGACATGACCAGGATGGTCTTGTTGACGCGCGCATTTTCGTCGCTCGAGAAACTGCCCTTTTTCAGCAACGTCACGGAATCGTCGATCGCGGCCTGAAAATCGCGTGTCTCGAACGACTGCCCGTTGGACATGCGCATTCGGGGGTAGCGAAAGCAGACGCGAGCCATCGGGCGAGACTGGGCGGGGCCGGGTTCGGCGGCGCGCGCCGGGCTGACCAGCAGATCGCCTATACTCAGACCGGACTGATTGCCCTGCTGTTCGACCGGGTCACTTTCGGCAGGATCGATCGTGGTTTGATTGTCGATCGTGCGGACCAGTATCCACATGCCGAACAGCGCGAAGAATACGCCGGGACCGAGCGCCTTGAGCGTGAACTTCCATTGCTCACCCTTGGCGATTTCGGAACTAACGGGGGAACTGATCCCCTGAACATAAAGCTTCCAGCCGAGATAGATGCAAAATATGCCGCCGATTGCCACGACAAGAAGGGTAATTCCCCGAAATATCATAACTATAGCGACAGTATCCACGGCCAATCTCCCCCGGCAAATGATCGCGATCGTATCACGATGCGCATCGTTCGCAAGACGAACGAACGTGACGAGCCCATGCTCCGGCTCGGGCCTTTCGTTGATTGCGTGCGAGGAAGAGGACTGAGAAAATGACAGACGGGTGGTGGATCAGGTCAGGCGCCAGATGAGGCACAAAGTGGTGACAATGATCAACGGTGCGCTTGCCCAGCGCAGCTGCGCCGGCCTCACACCGCCAACTCGGTGGAGGTCGGCGGCGGCGATCGCGGCCGCGACCAGCGCGGCCAGCATCGTCCACAGATTGTAGCGCAGCTCCGAGGCGACGCTCGCCGGCAGATACCCCAGCCCATAGAGCAGCGCCGACAGCGCGACGGGCACGATGATCCGCCGCGTCGGCAGCGCTGGCGCAACGATCAGCGTGCCCAGCGCCAGCGCCATCCAGCAGATCGGCCAGCCGAGCGGCGTGCGCCCGGTCCACAATGCCAGCCAGTACAGCGCGTCGAGCAGCGGGTTATGGACGATGTGATAGCCCCAGTCGTTGGGCGCGGATTCGATCTGCGCGGCCTGCTCGACCTCCTTGTGCGTCAGGAAACGCATGTTGAGGTTGAAATGCGCCAGCCGGTGCGCGGCATAGGCAAAGGGATGCGCGACGACCGCGCCGAACCAATGGCGGTACGGGCTTTCCTTCGCATCGTCGAAGGCATCGCCGACGTCGAGGAACTGGATCGGGCACGCCTCGGGCGACCACCAGGCATAATGGTCCCACTGCACCGCCGTGTAGCATTTGGCGTTGACCGCGACCCGGTCCTGCACGTCGATATCGGGGAACACGTCGACGCCGCTGTGATAGGTGATGCCGGCGAGGTCGAAGATCACCAGCGAGAGCCCGACACCGCTCGGCTCGGCGCGGAGCAGGCGATTGGCGACGGGCAGCGCGCTGGCGAGGATCACGGCGCAGACCAGGGTGGCGGCGGCGAAGCGCCAGCGCGTCGACCACCAGCCCGGCGGCAGCACCGCGATCATCAAGGGCAGGCACGCCGGCAGCGCGTTGAAGCGTAACGTCGCCGCGCCGACCAGCAGCACGATCGCCGCCGCGCGCAACGCCCGGCCGCCGCGCTGTGGCAGCCAGGCGAGCAGCGCCACCACCGCCATCAACCCGCCGGCCATCAGGCAATCCTTGAGCACCGCGCCCATCAGCGCGAGCGGGATCGGCATCAGTGCCGCGAGCGTCAGGCCGATCGCCAGCCCACGCCGCCGCGCGCGCAGCGCCCAACCGGCCAGCCCGGCAAAGCCGGCCCAGTAAAGCCCCATCTGCAGCACCAGCATCGGTGCCGGGCCGGCATGGATCACCAGCAGCTGACGCCACAGCCAGTCCATCGCCGGCGGATGCCAGTCGTCATAATGGCCGGTCAACGCCTCGCCATATTGGCGCACCGCGTCCCAGGTCATGATGCCGGGCCAGAAGGCGGCGGCCTGCAGCAGCGCGGCGAGCAGCAAGGCGAGGCCGAGCACGACCGGCACCATCCACGTCTGCCGGCTGACCGATCGCACGTCGGTCATGCCGCGAACGCGGCTTCACCGTCGAGCGTGCGCAGGTCGCGGCCCAGCGTCTCGCGCCCGAACAGCGCCACCAGCAGCAGCGCGAGCGCGGCCGGCGCCATGATCAGCGCCGCCGCGAGGCCCATGGCCGGGATCGCCCCGGCGATGCTCAGCCCCTGCGCGATCAGCCCGCCGGCCTTGGTCGAGGCCGCCACCCAGCCGGTCGCGCGCCCGCGCACGCGCAGCGGGAAACTCTCGGCGGTATAGGGCAGGATGATCGCGATGATCCCGTTCGAGCCGACGATCAGCAGCGCCACCGGCAACACCGGGCTGCCGCTGCCGGCCAGTTCGAGCGCGAGCACCCCGGCGAGGCCGCCCAGCGTGACGGCGATCATCGCGGCGAGCGACCATTTGGTGCTCCAGCGGCTGTACATCCAGGCGGCGAGGAACACCGTGGGGAAGGCGATCAGCGCCGACTTGGCGAGCAGACCACTGGCCACCGCGACCGAATAACCCTTGGCCGCGAGATCGGTCGGCAGCCACAGCAGCAGGCCGAAATTGACCAGCCCCCAGGCCAGCGCGGCGACGGTCAGCGCGGCGAGCTTGCCGGCCAGCGCGCGGCCGGTCAGCGGCACGTGGCCGATCGCCGGCTGCGCGACGACCGCGCGCGCGACCGCGCCGAAGCGGCGCATCACGGCTTCCGCCTCGGCGGTGCGGCCGCGTGCGAGCAGGAATTTGGCGGATTCGGGGATCATCCCGCCGAGCAGGATCAGGCTCAGCCCGGTCGGCAGATTGGCCAGCCACAGGATGCGCCAGCCGAACACCGGCAGCAGCAGCGCCGACAGCCCGCTCGCCGCGAAATAGCCCCCCGCCGCGCCGAGCCCGCCGACCAGCACCAGGCTCCAGCCGCGATGGCGGTTGGGCATCATCTCGGCGAGCAGCGCATAGGTTACCGGCAGCATGCCGCCGGCCGCGGCGCCCATCATGAAACACATGCCGATGTTCCAGGCCAGACTCGGCATCGCCCCGCAGATCGAGGTGCCGACGAACATCACCGCCGACAACAGGATCGAGGCCTTGCGGCCATAAATGTCGGCGATCACGCCCCACAGCATCGAGCCGATCACCGTGCCGGTCAGCGCGGCAAACGGCACCAGGCTGACGGTCGCGCGCGGCACACCATATTCGCTGACCATGCCGGGCACGGTGAAGCCGAGCGAGGCGGGCTTCATCACGTCGATGATCAGCGCGATTGTCAGCACGGCCATCAGCCGCCAGTGTGGCCAGCCGAGTGCGGCGTCCTCGGGCGCGGCGATCTCGATCGTCGCGGTCGCGGCGCGCTGCGCGGCGATGTTGCGCGGCAGCAGCCCCCACGCCGCGACGATCACCCCGCCGATGATCAGGAACATGCCGCCGATCATGCCGGCGTCCATCGGCATGCCGGCCAGCCGATAGTGCATCGCCCGCGCCATCGCGAACATCGGCAGATGGAGCAGCACACCCGCGGTCACCGCCACGCAGCCGAGCGCGAACGCCCACACCGCCTGGCGATCGCTCAACGTCGATTGCAATCCCTTCAGCTCGCCGGTCGCCATGAACCCTCCGCGACGGTTTGCCCGCGATCGGCCGCGGCCAGTGCGGCGACGAGCGCGGCGCGATCGAGCGACACGCAATAAGACGGGCGCGCGCGCTCGAAACGCCAGCCTTCCGCCAACGGCCCGGCATCGACCACATCGTAGCCGAGCTCGTCGATCAGGCCGGCAACCACCTGCTTCGCGGCACTGTCGTCGCCAGCGATCGGCAGCGCGCGACGCCCCGGCGCGCCGGCCGGTCGCGCGTCCTTTTCGATGTCGCGCTCGAGGATCGCGTTCCACGCCTTGACCACCTTGGCGCCGACGAGATGCTTCGCCGTCTCTTCGCTGGTGGTCGTTTCGCCGGCGTCGAGCGCCGCGATCGCCCCATCGCGCATCGGATAGTAATTGTCGGCATCCATCACGATCTTGCCGACGAACGGCCCGGGGTCGAGCGTGGCGAGCGCGGCCAACGGGATGGCGAGCAGGACCAGGTCGCCGAACGCCGCCGCGTCGGCGACCGTCCCGACGCCGCAGCCGATCGACGCGACGGTGGACAGCAACGACGTCGGCCCGCGCGAGTTGCTCAGCATCACCTGGTGCCCGCGCGACACGGCGAGCCGTGCCACCGCCCGGCCGATGAAGCCTGCACCGACGATCCCGATCTTCATCGGCTGCACCGCACGCTCGGACACCGTCTCGCGCAGATGCTGGTGGTGGCGAATCACCTCGTCGATGATGAAGCGGAGGAATTTCTCGCTGAACTCGGGGTCGAGATCGGCTTCCTCGGCGAGGCGGCGCAGCCGCGCGATCTGCCGTTCCTCGCGGCCGGGGTCAGCCGGCGGCAGTCCGCTCGTCGCCTTGTAACGGCCGACCGCCTGCGTCACCTTGAAGCGCTCGGCCAGCATGTGCACCAGCGCGGCGTCGATATTGTCGATGCTCTGGCGATAGCCGCGCAGCGTCTCGTCGGTCACCATGGCTTCCCCTGTCCTGACGCGTCCTCTTTGCGGTGCGATAACACGCGGCGCAAGCCCGGTTGGGCTTGCCTTTATGCTGTCTTGTCGCCACATCGCACGGCACCATGAGCGCCACGATCCACCGCCTCGACGCGTCGCGTGCCCCCTCGCTCGAACCGATGGTTCAGCTGGTCGCCGGCGACCTCAATCTGGTCAACGCCGTCATTCTCGGCCGGATGCAGTCGGACATCCCGCTGATCCCCGAACTGGCCGGCCATCTCATCGCTGGCGGCGGCAAGCGCATGCGCCCGATGCTGACGCTCGCCAGCGCAAGGCTGCTCGGCTACACCGGCGCGCGCCACCACCGCCTCGCCGCCGCGGTTGAGTTCATCCACACCGCCACGCTGCTGCACGACGATGTCGTCGACGGCTCCGACCTGCGGCGTGGCAAGCGCACCGCCAATCTGATCTGGGGCAACCCGGCGAGCGTGCTGGTCGGCGACTTCCTGTTCAGCCGCTCGTTCGAGCTGATGGTCGAGGATGGCAGCCTCAAGGTTCTCAAGATCCTGTCGGGCGCCAGCGCGATCATCGCCGAGGGCGAGGTCAACCAGCTGACCGCCGCGCGCCGCGTCGATATCGGCGAGGAGCGTTATCTCGACATCATCGGCGCCAAGACCGCCGCGCTGTTCGCCGCCGCCTGCCGCATCGCCGCAGTCGTCGCCGAACGCCCCGAGAGCGAGGAGCTGGCGCTCGATTCCTACGGCCGCAATCTCGGCATCGCCTTCCAGCTGGTCGACGACGCGATCGATTACGTCTCCGACGCCGGCACGATGGGCAAGGACGCCGGCGACGATTTCCGCGAGGGCAAGGCGACGCTGCCGGTCATCCTCGCTTATGCCCGCGGCAGCGCCGAGGACCGCGCCTTCTGGAAGGCGGCGATGGAAGGCCACCGCGCGCGCGACGAGGATTTCACCCACGCCGTGGCGCTGATCCGCGACAGCCGCGCGGTCGACGATACGCTCGCCCGCGCCCGCCATTACGGCCAGCGCGCGATCGACGCGCTCGGGCCGTTCCCCTCGGGCGCGGCGAAGGATGCGATGGTCGAGGCGGTCGAGTTTGCGGTGGCGCGGGCTTATTAGCGCGAGGTCGCGCCGAAGCAGGAATATATGGCTGTAACGCTGCTTCAGACCGGCGGACATCTCTCGCTGGAATTTGCGAGCTCCTATCTAGCGGCCGTACGTGACCATATTCGAGCCCGTTACCCCGACGTCGAAACAGAGTTTGCCGGTATTGCGACGATCGTCCGTTTTGGCGGAGAGGAATTTACCTTTCAGAACGAGTGGGATGATCCCTGCCTGATTTCCGGGTCGGCTAAGGGAGATGTAATTCTGCGGAGTATCCACGCGCATTTTGCGAGCGAAAGCTACCGCTGATCGGCAATCAGCGCCCGGCGGGTGGCGAACTCGGCTTCCACGACTTGGTCGGACACACCTTGCCCTTCTCGGATCTGGGCGCGCGCGATATCGACCTTGCGCTGAAGGAAATCGCGGCGATCCTGCTGTTGTTGGAGATAGTCGCGCATCGACTCCTCACCTGCTGACGGGTGAGGCGGGTAAATACATCATGCCGCGTCAATTGGGCAACGTCAGCAATGTTTCTAATTCGTCGCATCGAAACACCTTCACCGACACAGGCATAAAGCTTCAACAACGAAAGCTTTAGACGCGCTCCGAAAAATGTCTGCCGCTGCCGACGCGATCAAGCACCGCACCGCGACGGCGCGCAACAATCACTAGCCGTGTTCCTGCACCTGCAAGACCGGCGCACGGCTCGGCCGCAACGCTACGACCAGCACCCCGAGCAGTGCCAGCGCGGCACCGAGCAGCATGCGTCCGTCGAGCCTGTCGCCGGTCAGCAGCACCCCGCAGCCGATCGTGGCGAGTGGCGTCATCAGCGTCAGCGGCGCGAGCATCGTCGCCTCGTAACGGCCGATCAGCCAGTAATAGGCGGTGTGCGCGAACACCGAGACGACCAGCGCAGCGAACAGGATCGCGGCGACGAACGGCCAGCCGACCGCCAGCGCGCTCGACCATTGGCCGTGCTCGAGCAAGGCCGAGCCAAGCGCGAGCGGCACGAACGACGCCAGCCCGACCCATGCCTGGAAGCGCAGCGGCGCGACGTCCTCCATCTGCTTCATCAGGATCGCGCCGAGCGACCCCGCAAAGGCCGCACCGAGCACGAACCACAGCCCGACCGACAGCGCGACGCCGTGCGGGTGCCAGATCACCAGCACCACGCCCGCCAGCGTCAGCGCGATGCCGAGCCAGCGCCGCCAGTGGATATGTTCGCCGAGCATGGCGATCGACAGCAAGGTGGTGATCGGCACGCCCGCCTGGATGACGATCCCCGCCGAAGAAGGCGACGCGGTCTGCAGCCCGATGAACAGCAGCGCGAAATTGCCGCCGCCCATCAACAGGCCGATCAGCACGATGCGCCACAGCGGCTTCGGCGCCGGCCGCAACCACGGCAATGTGACGAGCAGCACGATGGCGAAGCGCAGCGCCGCATAGAAAAGCGGCGGCACGCCCCACTGGCCGACGATGATCTTGCTGAGGACGTTGCTGAACCCCCAGACGATACAGACCGTCGCCAGCAGCAGGAAATCACGGACGCGCATCGGCAATCCATGCACGACGGTGGCAGATTCGGCCATGGGGGGATCGTGGCGGGGCGTGGAAATGTCACGGTGGGCATCGCTAGCGACCAATCCCACCAGAGCGGGATGACATCTGTCTGAATCACCCCCGGTCCGTTCGTTTCGAGCGCAGTCGAGAAACGGCAACAAGCGCTATGCCAGGTTTCTCGACTTCGCGCGAAACGAACGGGTTAAGGTAAAGTCATCCCGCCTAGCGTGCGACGGTACGCCCCGGCGATCGTGCGTCGGTCATGCCGCGCTCCAACCGGCGCAAGCCGATGGCGGCGCCCAGCACCAGGACCGCGCCGAGCGTCGGGATGGCGCACATCATCAGCGGCAGATCGACATTGCCCGCCCCCCGAAAATCGGTCCTCGACAGCAGCGCCGCCAGCAGCATGCCGCCGGCGGCAAAGCCGATCTTGCCGCTTGCCGCGAACAGACCATAGCTCGGCCCGGCGCGCGACACTGCCATGCCGCTCACGGTCTCGCTGAATACGGCCCATTGCACCATGCCGACGCCGCCATTGCCGAGCCCGAAAACCAGCGCCGCAACCACGGCGAGGAGCGGGCTTTGTGCGGTCAAGGCAAAGCCGGTCAGCGCGACGATCTGCAGCAGCGCGGCGCCGAGCATGACCGTGGCACGGCGCATCACATGGCAGAGACGCAGCCAGATCGGCTGGCCCAACAGGATACCGGCGGCGGCGGCGAGCATAACCGCGCCGCCCCACCACGCCGATTGCAGCGTATAGCTGGCGAAATAGGGCTCGAGCTTTGAGAAGGCCGGGGTGAAGGCGGAGGTCGCGACCATCACCACCAGCAGCAGCCAGAGCGCCGGCGGCAAGGACGCCCGGGTCGTGGCGCGGCTGGCCTGCGCGCGCCTTGCGTCCGGCGCGGTGCGATCGCGCAGCACGCGCGCCAGCATCCCTGCGCTGCCGATCGCGACAAGCGCGAAGAGCGCGGTCAGGCCGAGCAGGAACCGGATGCCGCCCGGCCCGTCATGCATCGCCACCAGCGGGCCGACCGTCGCCGCGACGATCAGCGTGGCGGCGCCGCTGAACCAGATTCGCGTCGAGGCGACGCGCAGCCGGCTCGCCGGGTCGGTCGTACCCAGCGCCATCAGCGCGTTCTGCGGGATGTCATAGGCCGCAAAGGCGAAACGGAAGCCGATGCCCGCCACCATCGCGTAACCGAAGCGCAACGGCGCCGGCAACGACGCGCCGAAAAACACCGCCAGACCGGCCACCGAACACAATACCGACCCGACAAATTGCAGCCGGCTGGCCGCTGCGGCGGTGGCGAGCCATCGCTGCAACCCATAGCCCATCCCCAGATCGATTCCGGCGCTGACCAGGAAGCCCGTCGCCAGGACGATGCCCATCTCCTGCGCCGGCAAGCCGGCGATCTCGGTCAGGAAAAAGGCAAAAAGGATCTCGCTGGAATACCAGAACAGACTCTTGCCAAGATGCGCGAAGCCATAGACGAGCGTGACGCGCCACATGTCGGTTCGACCAAGGATCGCGCGCCTCCCATCGGCTGGTTGTCGGTTCGCACCCCTGACACCCCTTTTGTGACGGGTCGATGGCATCGACCGGCCGGGAGCGGTGAACGATCACATCTTGAGCGTCACCCCGAACCAGTAGGAGCGCCCGGGGCTGGTGGTCGTCGTCGGCGCGGACGCGCCGATGCCGGTGTCCTCGATCCAATAGCTGTTGGTCAGGTTACGCGCCTCGCCGAAAACGGTCAGGTTGCGCAGCAGGCGGAAGGTCGCCTGCGCATCGAGCCGCGCATAATGGTCGATCCAGATATCGGCTTCCGGCGTCGCGCCGAAGGTGCCGGTGAAGGTCCGGCCACGCAGGCGATAACCGACATTGCCGCCGAACCGCCCCTGATTATAGGTCAGGATCAGATTGGCCAGCCATTTGGGCTGGTTGCGCAGACCCTTCACGCTGCGCGCGGTGCCGTCGGTAAATACCACGTTCCAGGTGCCGTCGAGCAGGGTGTAATTGCCGGTGAAGCCGAGATTGCCCAGCGGCCCCGGCAGGAAGGCGAATTTGTCGACGACCAGGCTGGCTTCGAGCCCATCGACCTTGGCGCTGCCGCTGTTGAGCGGGATCGTGTCGATCTGGGTGAGCACGCCGGCGCTGTCGAACGTGTTGCGCACCTGGCGGAAGGTCTCGTCGGCCAGATTCTTGTGGAACAGGCCGAGCGAGACATAACCGCCCTTGAAATAGCCTTCGATGCTCGCGTCGTAATTCTTCGCCTTGCGCGGCCCGAGATCGGGATTGGCCCCGCTGACCACCTTCACGCCGGCCGAATTGTACGTAACGGTAACGCCATTGGCGAAGTCGGCGAAATCAGGGCGGGCGATCGTCTCGGTATACGCGGCGCGCAGCTTGAGCTTCGCGACCGGTTCGAACGATGCCTGCACGTTGGGCATGAACTCCTGATAGTCGCGGCGCCGCGTCTGCGGAGTGATCAAGCCCGAGATGGTGCTGGCCGTGGCGTCGCCAACATAGGTCTTCTCGACGCGGAAGCCCGCGAGAACACGCAAGCCAGGCAGCGTGAACACCGCGGCGGCATGACCGGCGAGCACGTCTTCCTTCAGCCGATAATCGGTGGTCGTCGCATCGTCGCGCGCATAAATGCCGTGCGCGGTCACCCAGGCGATATAGGCCGTCTGGTCGATAAAGGCGGGACTGGCACCATCGAGGATTTGCGTGCCCGCGCCGCTGTCCAGAACCTCGGACAGACGCAGCACCGGGCTCGCGGGGATGGTGTAATTGTTGGTCGTCTGGTTGAACGTGCGATCGAGCCGGCGCCACGCGACACCGCCGACGAACCCCAGCCCGCGCGCGCCGCCCTGCGCATTCCAGTTCAGCTCGGCACTGGCATTGTAGACATTGTCGCGGTGCGGCAGCGTCTGGAGGAAGGCGGCCTTGCCGGTGCGCTGGAGCCAGTTTGCAGGGGCCGACGCCGCCGCGAGCGAGGCCGCGTCGAGCGTCACCCCGGGCACGTCGCCGTCGAGGTTATAGTCGCCCGCGAGACTGCCGATCTGGAACCGCTCCGACCGGAACAGCGCTTCGTCATGATTGTAGCGCGTATAGGCGGCACGCAGGGCGAGCGAGGCGCGGTCCGCGATGCGGTAATCGAGACCCGAGCCGAGCAGGATCGACTCGCGGTTCAGCCGGTACTGCTCGAAATAGGTTTCGCCCGTGCCCTTGGTGAAGGTGCCGCTGGTCGGCGTTGCACCCGTCACGCGCGTTCCGGTGATAAAGGTACCGCCGCGGTTGAACGACTGGTCGATCGAGTCGTTGAAATAGCTGACCGACAGGAAGCCGTAATAGTGATCCGCCGAGCGCGTCTCGATCTTGCCGAACAGCGCCTTGCGTCGCTGTTCGGTCGGAAAAACGCCGTGGAAGATATCACCATTGGCGACGTTGACGCCGCCAATCTGGCTGTAGGACGTCACTTCATTGTAGCGATCGAAGAAGCTGTATTGCTGGAACTCGCCGCCAAGCACGACGCCGAACTGGCGGTTGGCGCCGAAAGTGAACTTGGCCGCGCCATCGACCCGCAGCGACGGATGGCCGCTCGCCGGAAAGCCGTCCTGCTCGTAGAGTCCATAGGCGCCGCGCAGCTTGAAATAGCTGGCGGTCCCGCCGTCGAACGCGCGCAGCGTGCGCAGTTCGATATGCCCGCCGATCGAATTGGCGTCCTGGTCCGGCAGCACGGTCTTGTAGACGTTGATCTGGTTGATCACCGATGCGGGAAACACGTCGAGCTGCGTGCCGCGATTGTTGCGCGACGAATTCCAGATCAGATTGCCGTCGACCTCCATCGAATTGTAGCGCGCATCGAAGCCGCGCACGGTGACGGTGCGCGCCTGCGAGCTGGAAAAGCCACGGTCGGCGCTGACGCCGGGCAGCCGATCGAGCACTTCGGCGAGCGAACGATCGGGCAAGCGCTCGATTTCGCGCTGGGTGAGCGTATCGACGATCTGGTCGGCACGGCGCTTGGTATCGCCGGGCGACTGGTTGAGCTGACGATAGGCCGTGACGACCACCTCCTCGGTCTTGCCGGGCGCGTTCGGCCCCGCCGCGCTGTCCTGCGACCCATCGCCGGCGTGCGTCTGGGCGCGCACCGCCGCAGGAAGCAGCGCCAGCAGGAGCGCGGTGCCGGCCAGAGCCTGGGCGCGAGCTATTTCCATGTGCGAATCCCCCGTGATGTTTCGCTGTTCGACTCGCCGGTTAGCGCCATCGGGCGACACTTTAATTACATAAATAAACTTAAAAGCCGTGTAGGAGGCGGCGAGCACAGTTGATACGGGGGCTGACGGACGATCGGGAGAGACATGCTGACGGCAACGCTGAACCTGTCCGCGAACGAGCGTCGCATCGTCGATCTCGTCTGGCGGCGCGGCCCGATCGCGCGCACCGAACTGGCGGTCATCACCGGGCTGACCGGTGCGTCGGTGACGCGCATGATGCGCCGGCTCGATGACTTCGGGCTGGTCGAGGAGACGGTCAACCGCGTCGGCGCGCGCGGCCAGCCGACCCGACCCGTGCACATCAACCGGGCGGGCGCGCTCGCGATCGGCGTCTATTTCTCGCATCGCCATGCCGAGATCGGGCTGATCGATTTGGGCGGCACGATCCTGCGTGCCGAGACGCGTGTGCTGGACAATGGCGATCCTGCCGCGCTCGGCGCGATGACCGCCTCCTTCATCGCCGATGTCACGGCACAAGGCCTCGCCCCGCGCGACCGGCTGCTCGGCGTCGGCGTGGCGGTGCCGGCTGATTTCATCGACGGCGTCCATCAGCTCCACGCCCATGCCTATTTCCCCGAGCTTGGCCGGCGCGACGCGTTGCGCGATTTCGCGTCCGCGGTGCCGGTGCCGGTCTATGTCGAGAATGACGCCGCCAGCGCCGCGCTCGGCGAGCGCATCCTCGGCGCGGCGCAGCATCTCGATTCCTTCGTGTTCGTCCATATCGGGCACGGTGTCGGCGGCGGCATCATGATGGACGGCCGGCTGATCCGCGGCGCGCGCGGCAATGCCGGGATGATCGGCATCCAGTTTCCCAACGATCGCCCCCGCCCTTCCGGGCAGGACCTGTTCGCCACGCTGGCGCGCGCGGGGATCATGATCGACGATTTCGCCGATCTCGAAGCGCTTTCCGTGCAAGGCTGCCCGCCGCTGCGCGCCTGGATCAAGCGCGCCGGCGCGCAGTTGCGCGACCAGCTCGGCATCACCGCGCGCCTGTTCGATCCCGAGGCGATGCTGATCGGTGGCCGGTTGCCGCTGCCTCTGCTCCAGGCTTTGCTGGCCGAGGTGAACGTGCCCAGATTCTGCGACGAGGGGGTCGGCCTGCCACCGCCGCGCGTCGTCGGATCGATGCTCGGCGTCCGCGCCGGCCTGGTCGGCGCGGCGGCGCTGCCGATCTTCCGCACCCTGCTCGACTGGCGCGAAGAAGAGAATAGCGCGCCGGGATTGTTGATCGCTTAGAGCATCGCGCTGAAACGTGGGTACCGGTTTTCAGCACAAGCGATGCGACAACAAATATCTAGATCAGCGCAACTGATCCCGATTTCAGGCACGCTGCTCTAAGCTAGCAGCGCCGGCGCGCCGTGACCGGGTTGCAGCGCGCGAATCCGTGGTCGAAGTGGACCGCATAGCCCGGAAAACGCGGGTCGACGCTCGGAAAGTCGGTCGACACGAAGGTGGCGCCGCTCGCAAAGGCCGCCTCGCGCCGGCGCGGATCGGCATGGCGGGCTTTTTCGGTGTCGGCGTCGGCGCGGGTATAGACGAGCAACCCGGCGCGGCGTGCGTCGGCGATGCGCGGATCGCGCGGGTCTGGCAGGATGGCGATGCGATCATGTGCGCCAACGCGCAGCGGCGCGCGCTTCGCCGGACGCGCCGCGGTGAAGATCACATCGTCGCCGTCGCGGTCGGTCGCCGCGCGATAACTGCGCGCGTGATCCTCGTCGTCGAGCAGCATGACCATGACCTTACCGCGCAGCGCGCCGAGCGTCGGCCACGCCGTCCCGACATCACCCGGCAGTAGCAGGGCCGAGCCAATGGCGTCGCGCAACTGTCGTTTGAGCCGCGTCCACCCGTCCGCACAAAGGCCGACGCAATTGCGATCGCGCGCCGGGGCGTCTTCCTTGACTTCGATCATCAGGATGATCGGCAGATGGTCCGGATGCGCCTTCGACCAGCCGGCGATTTCCGCGAGGCAGTCGGCCAGGAGCGGGCAGCTGCTGCGCGGGTCGTAGGTGGGCTTGTGCAAAACCTTGAAGCCGGGGGTCCGCATCTTCCCCGCCGGATCCCATGGCGCGTCCGCCACCTTGCCGCCGCGGACCAGCGCGTCGAGCAGCGGCGGCCGCGCGAACAACGTGCCGGCGGGGTCGTCATGGACGTCAAGCTCAAGCGCCATGATGCCCAGATCGAGCTGTTGGCCGAGCGGCTCGCGCGCATAATCGATCGCATCGGCGAGCCGCGGCCCGGTCCAATAGCCGCCTTCGGTGAAGCCGGAATGCCGTAGATACTCCAGCAGGATCGCATCTGGCCGCAGATGATAGCTGTTGTGCGTGCCGATCATCTGCACCTCGTCGAGCCGCAACAGATCGTCGGGCCGCGACCCATCGCCCGCCGTTGTGGCCCCCAACGGGAGCGCTACCGCCGCCAGGGCTAACGCGTGTCGTACCGATCGAGCGCTCTTCATTCGATCGCTGATATAATTTAATTATGTAATTTAAAAGGCGGTTTTGGCGATGAGATCGCGACTATGCGTCCAGACGCTTCCGCAGAAAGTACCGCACATTGTCGCGCGGCGAATTGTCGAGGGCGCCGAACACCTCATAGCCGAGCTTCTCGTAGAAGCCCCGCGCCTGAAAGGTGAAGGTCGTCAGCCACGCCCCGACACATCCGCGCTCGATGGCGATCCGCTCCGCCGTCGCCATCAACTTCACACCCAGGTCTTGATCGCGCATGGCGGCGGGTACGATGAGATAGTCGACGAACAGCCAGTCATAGACCGTCTTGCCCCACAGCCCCCCGACGACCGCGCCATCGTCATCCGTCAGCGTGATCGCAATCGGCTTCGGGTCGGCGGGGTAACCCTGTTCGGCATTGAAGGCCGCCAGCGGGGCCAGAATCGCGTCGCGAATGGCATCGGTCGGCGCATCGCAGATAGTTAGAGCGGCATCCATACCGCGCTATATCGCGCCCGGCGGATCATCCGCCACCGGCAATTGGTTGCGCGCGCCTGGCACACCCACCCTCGTCAGCACCCACCCGCGCAATCCTCGCCATGTTCGATCTGCAGCGTTGCGTGGCCGATCGCAAAGCGCTCCTTGAGCATTGCGCGTGCGCTGGCGAGGAAGTCGTCGCCGGGATGGCCTTCGGGGACGACGAGATGCGCGGTCAGCACCGTTTCCGTCGTGCTCATCGGCCAGATGTGCATGTCGTGGACGCGCGCGACGCCGGGCAGCGTGCGCAACTCGATCCACACCTTGTCATAATCGATCGCGCGCGGCACCGCGGCGAGGCTCATCTCGACCGACTCGCGCAGCAGGCCCCAGGTCTGCCAGAAGATCAGCACGGCGATGACGAGGCTGACGGCCGGATCGACCCAGACGAAGCCGTAGCGCCAGATCACCAGCCCCGACACGACCACGCCGGCCGACACCACCGCGTCCGCCGCCATGTGCGCAAAGGCGGCGCGGACGTTGATGTCGCCCTTGCGCCCGCTGGCGAACAGCATCGCGGTCGCGCCGTTGACGAGGATGCCGAGCCCGGCGACCGCCGCGACGGTCAGCCCCATGACCGGCTGCGGCGCGGCAAGCCGCTGGATCGCCTCGAGCACGATCGCGCCGAGCGCGACGAGCAGCAGCAACGCATTGCTCAGCGCGGCGAGGATGGTCGAGCCCTTCAGGCCATAGGTGAAGCGCTTGGTCGGCGCCGTCTTGGCCAGCCGCACCGCCGCCCAGGCCGCGCACAGCCCGAGCACGTCGGACAGATTGTGTCCGGCGTCTGCGAGCAGCGCGACCGAATCGGCATAGAAGCCAAAGCCGGCTTCCGCGGCGACGAACAGCAGGTTGAGGCCGATGCCGATCGCGAAGGCGCGCTCATGATCGCCCGACGGCGCGTGCGCGTGGCCATGGCCGTGCCCGTTCCCGTGCGCGTGCCCGTGCGCGTGAGCATGATCGTGATGATGGGCATGACCGGCCACGCGAATCTCCTTCTTTCCAACGGCTAGCATTCCCGTGCCGTGAAATACTAGGACATGGCGCCTGTGCTGTGGCAGCAGGCGGGCGATGCTGCCGATCCACGCCGTCCTGCCCGATCTGCTCGCCGCGCTCGCGGCCGGGCCGAACGCGGTGCTGATCGCGCCGCCGGGCGCGGGTAAGACCACCGCCGTCGCCCCTGCCCTGCTCGGCGCGGACTGGTGCGGTGGCGAGATCCTGCTGCTGTCGCCGCGCCGCCTCGCCGCGCGCGCCGCCGCCGAGCGCATGGCCGCGCTAGCCGACGAACCGGTCGGTGCTACCTTCGGTTACGCCACGCGGATGGACAGCAAACGCTCCGCAAAGACACGCGTCACGGTGCTGACCGAGGGTATCTTCGTCGCGCGGATCCAGGCCGATCCCGAACTGACCGGTGTCTCGGCGGTGCTGTTCGACGAGGTGCATGAGCGCAGCCTCGACAGCGACTTCGGGCTCGCGCTGGCGCTCGACGCGCAGGGCGCGCTGCGCCCGGACCTGCGGCTGCTGGCGATGTCGGCGACGCTCGATGGCGCGCGCTTCTCGGACCTGATGAGCGGCGCACCGGTGATCGAGAGCGCTGGGCGCAGCCATCCGCTCACGCTGCGCCATCTCGGCCGCGCGGCGGAAGCGCGGATCGAGGACAGCATGGCGACGGCGATCCGCACCGCGCTGCGCGAGCAGACCGGCGGCGTGCTCGCCTTCCTGCCCGGCGTCGCCGAGATCGAGCGCACCGCCGAACGGCTCGATGCGATCGGCGACCATATGGTGCTGCACCGGCTGCACGGCAGCATGGAGCCGCAGGCACAGCGCGCGGCGATCGCGCCCGATCCGCATGGCCGGCGCAAGATCGTGCTGGCGACCTCGATCGCCGAGACCAGCCTGACGCTCGACGGCATATCCGTGGTGGTCGATTCGGGGCTGGCGCGGCGCCCGCGCTACGATCGCGCGGCAGGCATGACGCGGCTGGTGACCGAGCGCGCCAGCCAGGCGGCGGTGACGCAGCGCGCCGGCCGGGCCGCGCGCCAGGCGCCGGGCACCGCCTATCGCCTGTGGGAGGAAGCCGCGACCGCCGGCCTGCCGCGCTTCGACCCGCCCGAGATGCTCGAGGCTGATCTCTCGGCGCTGACGCTCGACTGCGCGATCTGGGGCGTGGCCGATCCGCGCCGGCTCGCCTGGCTCGACCCGCCACCCGACGCGGCGATCGCCGAGGCACGCTCGCGGCTGACCACGCTCGGCGCGATCGATGCTGACGGCCGCCCGACCACGCACGGCCATGCCATCGCCCGCCTGCCGCTCGCGCCGCGCCTCGCGCATATGCTGGTGCGCGCGGGGGAGATGGGCATGGCCCGTATCGCGGCCGAGGTGGCGGTGCTGCTCGGCGAGCGCGGGCTGGGCGGGACGGATGTCGACCTCGAGACGCGCCTGCGCCGCTGGCACGGCGAGCGCGGGCCGCGCGCCACGGCGGCGCGGAAGCTGGCCGAGCGGTGGAACAAACTCACTCCCTCTACCCTAAGGGGAGAGGGTCGGGGAGAGGGGTGGCCACAAACGACACCGCCCGTGGCCACCCCTCTCCCTAACCCTCTCCCCTTAGGGGAGAGGGAAAAGGAGGCTGCCATCGCCATCGCGCTCGCCTTCCCCGATCGTATCGCCAAGCGCCGTGACGGCTCGGGGGAGACCTGGGCCTCGGTCGGCGGGCGCGGCTTCAAGCTCGACCCGACCTCGCCGCTCGCCCGCGCCGAATGGCTTGCGGTCGCCGAGACGCAGGGCATGGCGGCGGGCGCCCGCATCCTGTCGGCGGTGGCGATCGACGCGATAACGGTGGAGGCGCTGTTCGCCGATCGCATCGCGACGAAGCGCAGCGTGAGCTTCGACCCCGCGACCGGCGGTGTGGCAACGCTGCGCGAACGGCGGCTCGGTGCGGTACGACTGTCGAGCGGCCCCGACTCCGCCGCCGACCCGGCCGCCATCGCCGAGGCGCTGCTCGCCGGGGTACGCCAACACGGCCTCGACCTGCTGCCCTGGCCCGAGAGCAGCCGGGCGCTCCGCGCACGCGCGACCTTCGCGGCGGAACATGGCGGCGCGGCGGTCGCGCTAGACGACGCGGCGTTGCTCGCCGAGGCCGATGCGTGGCTCGCCCCGCTCCTTACTGGCAAGCGCCGGCTCGACCAGATCGACCCGGGCGGGCTT
The DNA here is from genome assembly GCF_036663795.1 of Parasphingomonas halimpatiens. Taxonomy (NCBI): domain Bacteria; kingdom Pseudomonadati; phylum Pseudomonadota; class Alphaproteobacteria; order Sphingomonadales; family Sphingomonadaceae; genus Parasphingomonas; species Parasphingomonas halimpatiens. Next base: position 70,413 of record NZ_JAXOJP010000014.1, on the reverse strand, counting down.
GCCGACGCCTTGCGCAACATCATCGGCTGGGACGGCATGAAGGCGATCGACCGGCTCGCGCCGAGCCATTTCGACAGCCCGGCGGGCAGCAGCCACCCGATCGACTATGAAGCCGAGGCCGGCCCGCGTGTCGAGCTGCGGCCGCAGGCGCTGTTCGGGCTTGCGGCGCATCCGATGGTCGGCGGCGGGCGCGTGCCGTTGGTGCTGAGCCTCACCTCGCCCGCCGGCCGGCCGATCCAGACGACGCGTGACCTGCCCGGCTTCTGGGCGGGTAGCTGGGCCGATGTCGCGCGGGAAATGCGCGGTCGTTACCCGCGCCACCCCTGGCCCGATGATCCGGCGGCGGCGAATCCAACACTGCGCACCAAAAATGCGGATGCGCGACGCGGCGGATCACGATAAGGGGGCGGCATGCCCATCGCCCGCATCTACCAACGCCCCAAGAACGCCATGCAGTCCGGTCGCGCCAACACCGATCGCTGGGTGCTCGAATTCGAACCCGCCGAGGCCAAGCAGCCCGACCCGCTGACCGGCTGGGCCGGATCGGGCGACACGCGCGAGCAGGTCAAGCTGAGCTTCCCGAGCGTCGCCGCGGCGCAGGCCTATGCCGAGCGCGAGGGGCTGGCGTTCACCGTCATCCCGGCGCCGACGCGTACGCTCAAGCTGCAGACATACGCCGACAACTTCAAATAGCGATTGGCGTCCCCACCCTCTTCGGGTGAGGCATTGGCGTTACCTGCCCCCGTTCGTTTCGAGCGCAGGCGAGAAGCGGCAACAAGCGCTCCGCCAGGTTTCTCGACTTCGCTCGAAACGAACGGGCTGGGGGGGGCGTTCAGACAGATGTCATCCCGCTTCAGCCGCCCAGGATCGACGGGCCGAGCAGCGTCAGGATCTTGACGTCGATCGCCACGCCTTCGGCCCGCTTCGCCGCGACATAATCGACGATCCCGGCCAGCGGCACGCGGTGGACGGTGATGTCCTCGTCGCCCTCGCCGCCGCCGTCGCTCACCCTGGTAAGGCCGGTGGCGCGTACCAAGGTGAAACCCTCGCTCACCATGCCCGGCGAAGAGTGGAAGTAACCCAGCGTCTCGATCCGCGCCGGGCGGTAGCCGGTTTCCTCTTCCAGCTCGCGCGCGGCCGAGGACTCGACGCTCTCGCCTTCATCCTCGTCGCCGACCAGGCCGGCGGGCAGTTCGAGGCAGCGCTTGCCGAGCGGCACGCGATATTGCTCGACCAGGATGACCTCGCCATCGTCGATCGCGAGGATCACCGCCGCGCTGATGCCGCGGGTGCGCGAGACATATTCCCATTTGCCGCGCTTCTTGGCGACGATGAAGCGGCCCTCCCAGACCGTTTCTTCCGGAGCGTCGAAATCGTTCACAGTTCGATCAGGCGATCGGGCAGTTCGTTGACATCGGCGTCGGTCTTGGGAAACTTCTCCGCCAGGATCGTGCCGATCGCCGCAACGGCGGCGGCCATCCCTTCGGCCGGGCGGCCCGCCTTCACCTCGACGACGAGGGCAGCCATCGCGTCACCCCAGCGTTCCGGCGGCACGGCGCCGTGGATTGCCTCGTCGGCGACGATCTCGGCCATGTGCTCGCCGAGCGAAAGATAGAGCAGGATGCCGACACGCGCGGTGGTGCGGCGCTCGGCGCCTACCTTGAAGTACTGCACCGCGCGGCGCCGCACGCGGCGCGAGCGCGTCGCGCGCGGGGTGAGCGCGAGGCGCAGCGGCATCCAGGCCAGCGCGTAGCGAATGACGAGGAAGACCACCGCCTGCGCCAGCATCACCGCGAAGAACATCCGCCCGACTTCTGGCGCGCCGCTCCAGCCGTTGGAGAACCAGGCGAGCTTCATTTCGAGTGTCGCCGGGGTGGCGGCCGCGATGGCCGCGACCAGCAGCATCGCGGCGATGGCATAATGCAGCGCGACGTCGTGATAGCTGTCCGACGTCTCGCTGACGATGGTGACGATCTCGCCATCGGTGCCGTGCTCGGCGGCGGTGACCGCCGCGCCGACCCGGTCGCGCCCGGCCTCGTCGAGAAATGTCCCTGCCATCACCAGCTCCCCGACGCGCCGCCACCACCGAACGATCCGCCGCCGCCGGAGAAACCCCCGCCGCCACCGCCGCCCCAGTCGCCACCACCGCCGCCGCCCCATGACGAGCCGCCGCCGCCGCGGCCGCTGGCGAGACTGCTCAGCACCGAACCCCACAGCACCGCCTCGCCGATGCCCCCGCTGCCGCGATAGCGCCGGCCGCGCGCGCCGCCGAACGCCATGGGCAGGATGATGACGACGATGACGATGATCCAGAAAATCACCGCGATCGGGCTGGTCTTGCTCGCGCGGTGCGCGGGCGCCGCGGTCGCCGCCTGTTTGGCCTTCTGCTCGGCTGCCTCGAGCGGCAGCGTCATCTGCTGGCCGATCGCCGTGGCGCCGGCAACGATCCCGCCGGGCATGTCGCCCGCCTTGAAGCGGGGCAGGATGGTATCGTTGATGATCACGCTCGACATCGCGTCGGTCATGATCGGTTCGAGGCCGTAGCCGACCTCGATCTTGACCTTGCGGTCCTTCGGCGCGACGATCAGGATGATGCCGTTATTGGCGCCCTTTTGCCCGATGCCCCACGCCCGGCCGAGGCGATAGCCATAATCGTCGATCGGATAACCCTGCAGATCGGGGATGGTCGCGACAACGAACTGCCGCGACGAGGCTTTCTCGATCTGCGCCGAGAGATCCTCGATCTGCTTCGTCTGATCGGGCGACAGCAGCTTGGCCGCATCGACCACGCGGCCGGTGAGCGGCGGGAAGGTCTGTGCCATTGCCGGCATCGCGGCGAGCGCGAGCAGGACGAACAACAAGCGGCGAACAAGGCTCATGTCGCTTTGGCTCCAACGGGTTCGAGCGTGCGCGTGATCGCAGCGGCGCCGGCGATGATGCCGCGCGGCAGATCACCGGCGCGGAAGGCGGGCAGGATATCCTTGTCGATGATCGTCTTCGCTTTGGGATCGGACAGCGTCGTTTCGAGGCCATAGCCGACCTCGATCCTGACCTTGCGCTCGGTGGGCGCGACGAGCAGCAGCACGCCATCGTTCACGTCCTTGCGGCCGACACCCCAGTATCGACCGAGATGGAGGCCGTAGTCCTCGATCGAATGGCTCCCGAGACCGGGCACCGTCACGATGACGAACTGATGGCCGGTCGCCTTTTCCAGCGCGGCGGACTGCGCCGACAGCGCGGCCTCCTGCGGCGGCGACAGCAGGTCGGCCGTGTCGACCACCCGCCCGGTCAGCGCGGGAAAGGCATAGCCGGCCGGCGCGGTCGCTTGCGCCGTCGGCACCGCAGGCGCCGCGCTGCCGCATCCGGCAAGCGCCAGAGCCAGCAGCGCGAACGCCCGAGGGATCAGTTCGAATTCCCGAAATTGACCGCCGGAGCGGCCTCGGCGCCGGGCGTCGTCGCCTGGAACGGCACCATCGGCTTGGCACCGTAGAAGATCTTGGCGCCGACCGCGTCGGGGAAGGTGCGGATCGTCGTGTTGTAGCTCTGCACCGCGGCATTGTAATCGCGCCGCGCGATGGCGATGCGGTTCTCGGTGCCTTCGAGCTGGCTCATCAGCGTGGTGTAGTTGCCCTGCGACTTGAGCTCGGGATAGGCCTCCTGCAGGCGCTGCAGCGACAGCGTGACGCCGGCCTGGGCCTGCTCATAGGCCGCGACCTTGGCCGGATCGGTCAGGTCGGCGCCGGAAATCTTGACCTGGCTGGCCGAGGCACGCGCCTGGGTGACCTCGACGAGGATGCTCTTCTCCTGCGCGCCGGCGGCCTTGACCGTCGCGACGAGGTTGGGGATCAGATCGGCGCGGCGCTGATAATTATTCTGCACATCGCCCCATTTCGCCTTGGCATTCTCCTCGGCGGTGGGGACGCTGTTGATCCCGCAGCCAGACAGGCTGACAATGGCGGCGAGTGCGAATGCGGCACGGTATTTCATCAGACAATCCCTCCAAGGCTTGCGCGCCCTTATCTAAGGGTCGCCGATGCCCACGTGAAGGGGGGTGCTGCATTATCCGGTCAATACACCCGTTGGATGTACCGCAGCGTGGCTTGCATCGCGTCGGGAAAGGTCGGTAACGTAACGATCCGGGCTTGGTAGGAAATAGGCATGTTCAAGGAATTCAGGGACTTCATCAATCGCGGCAATGTGATGGACCTCGCCGTGGCGGTGATCATCGGCGCGGCGTTTGGCAAGATCGTCACCTCGCTGACCGACGACATCATCATGCCGATCATCGGCAAGCTGACCGGCGGGCTCGATTTCTCCAGCCATTTCATCACGCTCGGCGCGATACCCGCGAGCTATGCCGGTTCGCTCAGCGACTATGCCGCGCTGAAAAAGGCCGGCGTGCCGCTGCTCGGCTGGGGTGCGTTCATCACCCAGGCGGTCAATTTCGTGATCATCGCCTTCATCATCTTCCTGCTGGTGCGCACGATCAACCGCATGTCGGCCAAGCCCGAGGTGGCGCCCGCCGAGCCGGCAGCGGAACCTGCCGACATCGCGCTGTTGCGCGAGATCAGGGACGAAATCAGGAAGCGCTGAGCGGGGCGGGATGGGGCGCGGTTTGCGCCTGCTTTACCTGTTCTTCCTGTTCCGGTTTTTTTCGTTCCTGTCCGGTTGGAGGCGGCGCGCGGCAATCTCGTTTGATTGCAACGACGTGACGCGTCGGCGTGTTGGCGATGCATGTCCAACTTAACAGGTGCGGAGCAGGTCGGCGGAACAGGTGGGAACAGGTCCTGTTCCGGGGGAGAACAGGTGCGGCGTCGCCAGGCTATTGCGGGCGACGATTTTCGCATGACCGACGATGAGAAGGAGCGACGCGCTGGGGGCGCGAGCGGGGGCTGGTAGCAGGGTGTGGCGTGGGGGTGAATCATGGCGCGGGGCGACGCGCGTGCGGTTGCCGTCGAGGTTGGCGGTCGTCCGGCTCGCCTGACGCCATCCGCTCGATCACCGCGAGCTTACACTCCCGGCTGAAGCGCCGCTGATCGACTCCGTTCGCCATAACGTCCTCCTTACTGGAGAACTGTCACCCTTTTCTCTGTCTCATTTCAGGGGTGCACTACACACGTGTCACCGTAATCAATGGCACGTGGTACCGTAATTCCTAATTCTTCTCTTGTTTTCTATAAATAACTCTAAGTAAAATCGCAAAACCATACGCGATACAGGCCCATTGCGTAGCCATTAGCATTTGTTCCGCCCCAATATACCCGCACTGATAAGTAATTTCCATTACCGATAATAAAAATATTACCGGCATCATTATTATAGAATTATTCGGACTAAAAAGATAGTTGAATATATTCATCAAATTTACTTCTTATTTTCAACCATTGGCTGCACAATTCGTTGACCGAGCTGCACGCCAGCAGAAATATTTGTAGCGATCCTATTTGCCGCTTGATTGCCCGCAGCAACACTAAATATTTTCTCGCCGCTTTGAAGCCCGGCCTTAGCCCCAGCACCGCCGCCGATACCACCACCCAAAGCAGCAGCCGCGACGCCTGAGGATAACGGCTTGCCATCAATTGCATTATTAGCAACTTGCTGAACACTGGAAACGCCACTCCCCAGTACCGTCTGCTCGGTCACTCTCCTAACGACCGTTGCGACTCCTTTGGTGAGAAGTTTCCCTCCCACGCCGCCATTTACCGCCCCTGCAACCGTGGCGGTAGCCAATCGGCCAATCTGCGATTTAGAAGAATCCCAAGCTCTTGACCAGTTGCCTTTGCGAGCTTCGCTGACCGCAGTTGACCAAGCAGCACGATCTTTTTTGTCAGCAATCTGGCCGATAGCTTCGATGGCGAATCCGATTCCTGCCCCGATGCACCACGGACCACATTCGCCACTCGGATCCTCGTTGTTGACCGGGTCATTGTAGACATAAGCGTACAGATTAACCTGATCCTTATACCCGGAATTACGGTGTCACGTGCAATTACCCCTCAATCTTAATCTCCTAATCTCCCGCGACATCCCTGGGCTTTGGCCCCCGCTTTGCCGGCGCGAGCTTGAGCCCCGTCTTAGCTTCCATGTCCGCCAGCCACTCTTTCGACCCCGCCGGTCGCCCGACACTCTCGGCCTTGCGCAAGGCGGCATAGGTTATCGCCTCGTCGAAGGGGTCGCCGAGGAAGGCGGCAAAGTCTCCGACGCGCTCCAATGCCGGGGCGACGGTAACGACGTGATCGTCCTGGCCGGCGATCAGCGCGCGGGTGCTCGACCAGCGCCAGTCCTCGGGCCGATCGACCAGCCGCGCGCGCAGCGGGTTGAGCGCGACATAGCGCAGCGCGGCGACGAGATGCGGCTCGTCCATCGCCACCGAGCTGAAGCGGCCCTGCAACAAATGGCCGGTCACGCGGAGCCGGGCATTGATATAGCCGGTATAGTGGCGATGGACGTAGCGGAAGGTGCGGCTCAACCCGTCCTCGTCGCTCGGCGTCGCGACGATGTGGACGTGGTTGGGCATCAGGCAATAGGACCAGATTTCCACCCCTGCCCGACCCGCCGCGTCGGCGAGCAGATCGAGATACAGCCCATAATCGCCATCTTCGAAGAAGGTCTTCTCGCGGCGATTGCCGCGCTGCGTCACATGGTGCGGGATGCCGGGCAGGACGATGCGCGAGAGGCGGGCCATGGCGGGAGGTTAGCGTGGTCAGGCGACGCGCGCAAGAGATTGGGGGTTATTGCACGTGTCACCGAAATCGCCACCGAAATCGCGCGAAATCGTCGGCGCCGGCCGCTGGCGGATCGGGGCAGGAACGCGCGTTCAGCGCGATTGGCGGTAACGCATCGTCGCTGGGCCCCGGCCTTCGCCGGGAAAGAAGACAGGAAGCGTGCAGGCGGCGAACGGCGTTTTGCCCGCCGGCCCTCAAGCCGCCGCGAGATCCTCCGCCGCGGCATCGGCAAGGCTGGTCCCGTCGAGGATCCGCGCCGTTTCATCCCGCACCCGCATCATGGCGTGGCGGATCGCGCAGGTCGCCTCGGACTTGCAATCGTTGCAGCGGCGATAGGCGGTACGGCTGACGCACGGCACCAGTGCCAGCGGCCCTTCGATCACGCGGATGATCTCGCCGAGCGAGATGAGGTGCGTCGGGCGCGACAGGCAATAGCCGCCCATCTTGCCGCGATGGCTGTGCAGGAAGCCGGCCTCGCGCAGATCGGCGAGGATCAGCTCGAGAAACTTGCGCGGCACATTGGCCTCGGTCGCGATGCGGTTCATCGGGATCGGCGGACCACCGGCGGGTGCTTCGGCGAGGAAAAGCATCGCGCGCAGCGCGTAGCGGGAACGCTGTGTCAACATAACATCACCTTTATGGACCGATATTGTGGCGAGCGAAAGGCGGACTTTTCATTTGCCGTCCAGACGGATCGCCCGAGACGATGGCCGCCGTACGCAGCAGCGCCGCGCGAGAGCATGATGAAAGCGCGGGTTCACGCGCGACAGGCAGCGATATGCTTTTCGCGATGGGTCTGGACCCTGCGCCGACTCTCCCTATATGAGGAGGTGCCGGGTTCGCCCGGCTATAGCGATAAACTGAGGCGATGTACTAGGCGCAGCGGACCCGGGGGCAGTACCCGGCGGCTCCACCAAAACCCTTCGCGCAAGCGAAGGGCTCTGACGGGGCCGAACCAGGATCGACGTGTGTTGAAAGGCGCAGCTTTCGCTCGGAATGGGACCACCGTGACGGCCCATATACAAGTGCCAACGATAACGAGGCGCTCGCAATTGCCGCGTAACTGATGGTTTAACGACCTAAGTTATATGGACGAAAGCGCGGTTGGGACCGCACCGGGCAACAGAAGCGGAAACCGGCGGTACGGGGAGCACCGAGCAACAGAAGCTCCCCACTTTCTTTCCAAATGGCACGGTGCGACTGCGCCACCTTTGCGTCCAGAAGGAAGAAGAGGATGTTCGCGCGGAGGCGCGGAGAGTTGCGCTGCCGGCTATCACTGCGCGCGAAGCGCACGACCTTCCCCTGCCGCTCGGCTGATATTTTTGATTCATTATGACGACAGCACGAAGCGCAACCCCTTCGCGCCTTCGCGCGAACCGATAAAATTGGCTCCCGCGCCTAAAAGCCCATCACCGCCATGCCGCCGGGCTTGACCGCCAGTTCCGCTTCGAGCGCCTCGATCAGGCGCGACGTGTCGCGCGCGCCGGTCACGCGCAGCTGGCGCGCGACGACCGCGAAGTCGCCGGGAGTCAGCCCGGCGAGCCGGTCGAGCCCCGGCGGCGCGGGCTGGCCGAAGAAGCCCGCGAACGCCCGTCGCGCCGCCGCCGGCCCGAGCGGACGCAGGACCAGCTTGAAGGTGAAGCGCCGCAGCGCCGCCGGATCGAGCCGGGCGAGATCGTTGGTCGCGGCGAACACCGGCAGCGGGTGGCGATCGAGCCAGGTGAGCAACTCGTTGACCTGGCTAACCTCCCAGCTGTGCGACGCGGTGGCGCGGTCGTAGAGCAGCGAATCCGCCTCGTCGAACATCAGCACCGCGCCCTCGGCGATCGCCTCGCGAAAGGCACGCGCGATGTTCGCCTCGGTCTCGCCGACCCATTTCGACATCAGATCCGACGCACGACGCGTGACCAGCGCGCGACCGAGCCGCTCGGCGACCTCGCCGGCAAGTTCGGTCTTGCCGGTGCCGGGCGGCCCGGCGAGCAGCACCGACCAGCCGGACTCGTTGCCGGGACGGGTCAGCCGGTCGACGAGATCGCCGACCGGCGGATCGCTCTCGAACAGGTCGAGGTCGAGCGGGGCCGCCGCGCGAACCGCACCGACCGCGCGGCCGCTGACGCCGACGACCAAAGCGCGGGCGATGCGCTGGTCGTCGTCGGCGCCCCCGCCGGCGATCGCTGCGGCACGCATCGCGACGCGCGCGACGCTGGTCGTCTCGGGCATGTGGCGGGCGAGCGCGGACAGCGCCGCGCCGGGGGCCGTGCCCTCGCTCGCCGCGATCCGCGCCAGCACGCGATCACGGTCCGCGCCGCGCGGATGATCGAGCCGCAGCACGAAGCTCATCCGCCGCAGATAGGCGGCATCGACATTGTCGACCGCGTTGCTGGTCCAGATCACCGGCACCGCATTGGCCTCGAGCATGCGGTTGACGAAGATCTTCGAGCCGGCGCGGTTGGCGAAGCGCCGCGCCGGGCCGGTCGGCGCGGCATCGCCGATCAGATCCTCCATCTCGTCGAACAGCAGCAGCGCGCGGCGGTCGCGCTGCAACGCGCGTTGCGCGCGCAGCAGCGCGGCGACGCGTTCGTCGCGGCGCGGCTCCTGCCCGCTGCCGTCGCTTTCGCCGACCGCGAACAGCTCCGCCCCGGCCGCCGCGGCGAGCGCACGCGCCAGCTCGGTCTTGCCGACGCCGGGCGGGCCGTGGAGCAGGATGTTGATCCCGGCGGCGCGCTGATCGAGCGCGCCACCGAGCAGCCGCGCGAGGAAGGCGACGTCACCGTCGAACGCGGGAAAATCGTCGAGCGCGAGCGCCGCGCCCTGGCGCTTGCCGGCGAGCGCCTCGATCAGCCGCTCGGGATCATGCCCGCCGCGCGCCAGCACATCCTCGAACCACCAGCTGACGTCGAGCGACACGCCGCCGCCATGCGTCATGGTGACGACGAGCAGGCCGAGTTCGACCGCCAGGCTGTTGCGCACCAGATTACCGGCGAGCAGCGGATCGGCGCCGGCGAGCATGCCGGCGATGCGCGCGACATCCTCATGCGCCGATTCGAGCGCCCAGCGCAGCTTGGCGATGCGCGGGTGGAAGACGAGCGCGAGCCCGGCCTCCAGCACGCCACGTTGCGGCGCGTCGAAACCGAGCACGCGCGCGACATTGTCCGCCGCCAGCGCGAGCTCGGGCGGCAGCGGATCGTCCGCCATCGCACCCACCAGCGCGCCGAGCCGCGTCCAGCTGAGCTTGCGCTCGGCCGGCTGATCCTTCTTCACGCGCGGCCGCGGAGCCGGCCAGAACTCGGCGCGGTGCTCCTCGGCCCATGCGAGCAGCGCCTGGCCGGCGCGCCCATTTTTCGTCAGTGTCGCGCGCAGCATCGTTGCCAGCCGCCGCGACGTTACCGTCGTCGTGCCCATGTCATACCCATTCGTGCCGCGCGGACGCAGCCCCGGGTCAGAACCTGCGCATGGCGAGGTCGAGATGGAGACGAAAAGGGTCGCTGGAAGGGAGGGCGCGCAGCCAGATACCGGGAGTATCTGGCAAGCGTCCGACCGCGCCAGCGGCCCTTTTCGTCCCACCGCTTCGCGGCAGGCTTGTCCGGGCACTGTGGCGCGTCGGACCGCTCAACCGGGCTATTCAGCCCGCTTTTCGCAATCCTCCTCCCACAGCATCCCGGGCAAGCCTGTCTCGATCCTCGTCATGCGCAGGTTCTGACCCGACGGCGTCAGGCGACGTTGTCGTTATCGGGAATATGCACGCCGGGTCGTCGAACCCGGCCGGGAGCGACTAGCGCTTCGGCGAGGTTCGAACGGCGGCGGGCATGATCCCGCTTAGGTTGGCCGTGTCGAACATTGATTGCCTTCCTGCTCCAGGAGACGGAGCGGGGGCGCGGTTACGCCGATGGAATGATTTCGTCAACTCCCGGCGGATGGCGCGTACCGTCGATGGCCGGGTCGCCGAGGTGCGCTGACGCAGGCTCAGTCGGACAGTTTTCGCAGCAACAGCCCGCCATCGAGATGCGGATGAGCCTTGGCATAAGCGACAAGCGCACGTTCCAGCGAAGGGCGATCGGCGAAGGAACAATGCTGGTTTTGCAGCGGTCCCGCCGGGGCATTTGCCTCCGCCATGGGCGCAGCGGGTGGTATCGGCGCGGCCCTGCCCGCGCGATGCCTTGTTGTGGCGGGTCGAGTGTCGACGATCACGGGCTGATCCCCGCCGCTGACCGTGCCGCCGGCGGCTTTCACGATCTCGACGCTGCTGTCGCAATCGATCGGGAAGGCGATGTCGAGCAACAGGCCGTGGCGCTCGACCAGGCCGTAGGTGGCGGCGGCGCCGGGCTCGTCGCCGGCGGGACTCTGGATGATCCAGAGATGGCGGCCCGGAAGGTCGAGGCGTTTCGTGACCAAATAACCGATGCCGTCGTCGCGCGTCACCTTGCGCGGTGTCGTGCGCGTCCGGCCATCGGGCAGCCATTCGACGTGCCGCACGATCGGCGCTGCGTTCTGGCCGAGTACATCGACCCGGTACCAGCCCGGCGCCACCGGCCCCGCATCGTTCGGATCGCCCTTGTAGAAGGGCGGCCCCTCCCACCAGCAGCCGGACAGCAGCAGCGCCAGCGCGATCGTCGCGAGGCGCCGCGCGCCGGTCATGCCGCCAACAGGCTCTCGGCCCCGCCGAGATCGACCGAGACCAGCCGGCTCACGCCCTGTTCGACCATCGTCACGCCGAACAGCCGGTGCATGCGGCTCATCGTCACGGCATTGTGCGTGACGATCAGGTAGCGCGTTTTGGTCTCCTGCGTCATCGCGTCGAGCAGGTCGCAGAAGCGCTCGATATTGGCATCGTCGAGCGGTGCATCGACCTCATCGAGCACGCAGATCGGCGCCGGGTTGGTAAGGAACAGCCCGAAGATCAGCGCCACCGCGGTCAGCGCCTGCTCGCCGCCCGACAACAGGGTGAGCGACTGGAGCTTCTTGCCCGGCGGCTGCGCCATGATCTCGAGCCCGGCCTCGAGCGGATCGTCCGAATCGACCATCGCGAGATGCGCCTGGCCGCCGTTGAACAGCGTCGTGAACAGGCGGCGGAAATGGCCGTCGACCGCCTCAAACGCGGCGAGCAGACGCTGGCGCCCCTCGCGATTGAGCGTGCCGATCGAGCCGCGCAACCGGTTGACCGCAAGGCCCAGTTCCTCGCGCTCGGCGAGGTTGCCGACGCTCGCCGCTTCGAGTTCGGCGAGTTCAGTTTCGGCGACGAGATTGACCGGACCGATACGCTCGCGATCGACCATCAACTTGTCGTGCGCGGCGGATTCTTCGGCCGGGCTGCGCACGGTGGCGGATTCGAAACCGACACGCTCGGGCAAGACCGGCGGCGGGCATTCGAACCGCTCGCCCGACACGCGGCCCATCTCGATGCGGCGCTGCTCCTGATTTTCGGCGCGCGCGGCGGCCCCGGCGCGCGCCTCGCGGGCTTCCGCCAATGCCTCGGCGGCGACCTGTGCCTGCGCCTCGGTGCGGCGCAGCGCGACGTCGGCGGCGCGTTCGGCTTCGGCCAGCGTCTCGGCCTCGACGCGCGCGGCGCCGTGCGACGTCTCCAGCGTGGCAATCTCGGCGCGCAGCGCGGCGGGCTTGTCGGCCAATGTCTCGGCCTCGTTCGCCAGGTCGGCGGCGCGCTTGTCGATATCGCCGATGCGCCGCGCCGCCTCGCCGGCGCGCGCGCGCCAGCCGCGTACCTCGGCGGCATTGGCGGCGAGCCGCTCGCGATCCTGCGCCATGCCGCGATCGATCGCGGAGCGTTCGGCGCGGGCATTGGCGATGGTCGTGCGGCGCGTCTCGGCCTCGCCCGACAGCCGGGCGACGGCGTCGCGGGTTTCGCTGCCGTCGGGCAAGGCAGCGCGCTCGCGCTCGGCGCGGGTCACCTCGCCCGCCGCCTCGTCCTGCTCGCTCGCCGCGCGCTGGCGCCGGCCTTCGAGATCGCCGCGCTGCGCCTCGATCCGTTCGATCGCCGAAGCAGCGCGGTCCTCGGCGCGCGCCGCGTCGCGCGCGCTGGTCTCGGCGGATTCGAGCAGGCGACGCGCGTCGGCGGCGGCGCGGCGCGCTTCGGCGATCGCGCCATCGATGCGCGCCAGTTCGTTCTCGGCCAACTCGACCGCGCCGACCGCCGCGGGCCGCGCGGCTTCGATCGTGCGCAACCGGTTGATCCGCTCGAGCCGCTCGGCGGCAGCGGCGCCGCCCGATTTGGCGACATAACCGTCCCAGCGGCGCAGCACGCCGGCCATCGTCACCAGCCGCTGCCCGACCGCGAGCGGCTGATCGCCATCGGCCTCGGCGACAAAAATCTGCGCCAGGCGCCGCGCCAGCGCCGGGGGCGCGGCGACGTGACCGCCTAGCGCGACCGTGCCGGCGGGCGCGGCGGGATCGCCCGGCAGCGGTGCGGCGCCGCCCCAGAAACGCTCGCCGCTGCGATCGAGTCCGGCTTCGAGATCGTCGCCCAGCGCGGCGGCGAGCGCGCGCTCGTAACCGGGATCGGGGCGCAGCTGATCGAGCAGGCGATCCTTGCCGTCGCGGCGTGTCGCCTTGGTCAGCGCGGCGGCCTCGCTGTCGAGCGCGGTCAGTTCGGCATGCGCGGCGGCGCGCGCCGCCTGGGCGCGGTCGCGTGAGGCGATCGCCTCACGCTCGCCGGCATCGGCACGCGCCAACGCGGTGCGCGCACCCTCGGCATGGCGCAGCGCCTGGGCGCGCGCTTCCTCGGCGCGACGACGTTCGGCGACGAGCGGTGCGGGGTCGCCCAGCGCTGCGGCTTCGGCGGTGACGCGGGCCAGATCGCGCGCCGCCCGCTCATGCCGCGCCCGCGCCGCGCCGAGCGCGGCATCGGCGACACGGACATCGGCCGCCTCGCCAGCCTGGCGGCTCAGCGCCTGGGCAAGCGCGACCTCGGCATCGCGCCCGAGCCGCTCCGCCTCGGCCAGCGCGGCGTCGCGTTGCGGCAATTGCGCCGCCGCTTCCGCGACGCGCCGTTCGAGCATCGTCGCTTCATCGGCGAGCCGCGTGGTCGCCTCGGCGGCGTCGCTGGCGAGCGAACCTTCGCGCACGCGGTCGTCGGCGAGGCGCGTGCGATTATCGGCAAGCTCGGTGATGCGTCGTTCGATCGCGGCATGTTCGGCGCGCAAGCCGGCGAGGCGGTGGCCGGCCTCGCTCGCCCGGTCGCGCGCGGCCTGTGCCGCGGCGCGTGCTTCGGCGAGCGTCTCGGTCGCCTGCGTCTGATAAGCGGCGGCGGCGCGCTGCGCCTCGGCGGCAGCGGCGACGCGCGCTTCGCATCCAGCCGCCTCGACCTTGGCCGCATCGGCGGCGGCGGCGGCATCGCGCCAGCGCGCAAAGATCATGCGCGCCTCGGCGACGCGGATCTGGTCGGAGAGCAAGCGATAACGCTCGGCCTGGCGCGCCTGGCGGCGCAGCGCGGCGGCGCGCGCATCCTGATCGGCAATCAGCTCGTCGAGCCGCTGGAGATTGGCCTCGGTCGCACGCAGCTTCTGCTCGGCGTCCTTGCGGCGCACGTGGAGACCGGCGATGCCGGCGGCCTCTTCGAGCATCGCGCGACGCTCGATCGGCTTGGCGGCGATCACCGCGCCGATGCGGCCCTGGCTGACCAGGGCGGGCGAATGCGCGCCGGTCGCGGCATCGGCGAACAGCAGGCCGACATCCTTGGCGCGAACGTCACGCCCGTCGATGCGATAGGCGGAGCCCGCGCCACGCTCGATCCGCCGCACGACCTCGCTTTCCTGGCCGGCAATCTCGGCGAGGATCGAGACCTCGGCGAAATCGCGCGACGGGCGCGTCGACGTGCCGGCGAAGATCACATCGTCCATGCCGGCGCCGCGCAGCGACTTGGCGCTGTTTTCACCCATCGTCCAGCGCAGCGCCTCGAGCAGGTTGGACTTGCCGCAGCCATTCGGACCGACGATCCCCGTCAGACCCGGCTCGATCCTGAGATCGGCCGGATCGACGAAGCTCTTGAACCCCGAAAGCCTGAGGCGCTTGATCTGCAACCGCGCTGTCTCCCCCCGAGCGGCCGCGCCTTACAGCGCGCCCGCTGCCTTGAGCGCAGGCTGAAGCGCGTCCCAATTGGAGGCGTCAGTAACGACGTTACCGTTGACGATGAAAGTCGGCGTGCCTCCGACCTTGTACTTATCTTCCGCCGCTTCCTTGCGCGTGGCGATCAGCTCATACCCCTTGGGATCGGACAGGCAGGCGCGCGCCTTTGCTTCGGGTACGCCGCGCTGCTTGACGAAGTCGACATAGCCCATCGTTTCCGCGAAGGTCGTACCGATCTGCACGGGGGTCGGGTTGGGAATCGCCTGCGCCGCCTTGCCGGCGGCCTCTTCCTTGGCGAGCAACTGCTCCTGCGCGGCGAACATCTGATCGAGCATCGGGAAAAACGCGCTCGGCGCGACGCAGTGGCCGAGCAGGGTGGGGCCGAGATCGGGCGCGCCGTGGACGGGATAGTCGCGGAATTCGTAGCTGAGCTTGCCGGCGGCGATCGGCCCAGCGCGCAGCGCCGGCACGCCTTCCTGCGCGAACCTGCCGCACACCGGGCACAGCCGCGAACCATATTCGATCAGCTTGACCGCGGCATTGGGATTGCCCTGGACATAACCGCCTTCCGGCGTGGTGGTGACGGTGTCGAGCCAGCTGGTGCCGGCCGGCGGCTTGACCGCAGCGACCGGCGCGGCGGCGGTCGCGTCGTTGCCCGATCCGGTCGAGCCGCCCGATCCGCAGGCTGCGAGCAGCAAAGCCGGCAGCGCGGCGAGAACGAGAGCGAATTTCATGGCACTATTACTCCTGGTGAATGACGTGATCAGGCGCCGGCGGCCTTGAGCAACGGCTCGAGCGCGGCCCAGTCGTTGACTCCGTCGGCAACCTTGCCGTTGACGATGAAGGTCGGCGTACCCCTGACATTATACAGGCGGTTGGCATCGTCGTAGCGCTTGGCAAGCGCCGCGAAGCCGGGCTTGGCGGCAAGGCAGGCGCGGGTCCGCACCGGCGCCATGCCGCGCTTTGCCATGAAGTCGATCAGGCCGAGCTGTTCGGCAAAGAAGGTCGCGAGGCGCGGCGGTGGTGCCTTGTCGATGCCCTGCTGCTGCGCCGCCTTCAATGCCGCTTCCTCATGCGCGAGGATTTTCGGTTGCGATGCCATCATGTCGTCGAGCAGCGGGAAATAGTTCGCGGTGCTGACGCAGTGTCCGATCAGGATTGCCGGGATGTCGAGCGCACCGTGCACCGGATAATCGCGGAATTCATAGCTCACCTTGCCGCTGGCGACATATTTGGCGCGCAGCGTGGTCAGCGATTCGGCGTGGAAGTGCGCGCAATAGGGGCACAGCCGCGAGCCATATTCGATCAGCTTGACCTTGGCGGCGGGGTTGCCCATCCGCACCCCGCCCTCGGGCGTGGCTTCGAAGGTGTTGACCCAGTTGATCGGGCCGCGCGGTGCGGCCGGCGCGGCGCGGTGGACCGGGCGATGCGGCGCCGGCTTGGTCGCGGCGAACAGGGGTGCGGCGAACGGGGGTGCGCCGATCAGCGCCAATGCCAGCAAAATCAGTCGCATCATTCCTCCGTCTGTCCCACGGCCGGGGCGCCACGCGTCGCGGCGACCCCTGCGGCCAAGGCCTCCAGTACCGCTTTCAGCTCGGGGTCCGCAATCGTCCGCAAGCTCGCGCCGAGTTCGACCGGGACGGGCTTGAGCGAGGGCGGCGGCGCGCGCTTTTCCGGTGCGCGCACGTCGCCCTGGCGGAAGCTCAGCTTCGCCACCGCGTCGTAACCGAAAAAGCGATTGACCCGCTCGACGATCTCGGGCGCGATATGCTGCATCATCGGGGCATGCGCGCCGCGCACCACCAAGTTGAGCGTGCCGCCACTGCGCTGGCCGTGCGGGAAACGGATCGATTCGGGTGCCGAGACACCGGCATAGCGCGCGCCGACGATCTCCGCCCAGCGGCTCACCACCGCGCTCTGCACGAAGCCGAAGCGGCGAAACGCGGCGCGGCCGATATCGGGCACGAGCTCGGACACGGCGCGTGCGCTGCCGCCGCGCGGCCGTTCAGTCGGGGGTGCGGGTACGCCGCGCTTGCTCATCCCGCCGTCCATGCCATAGCGACGGCGTGCCCGCCAAGCGCTCATCCACCGTCGCCGCCCGCCTACTCGCCTGGTATGACGCCAATGCGCGCGTCCTGCCGTGGCGCAGCGCGCCGGGCAGCAACGCGCCCGACCCCTATCGCGTGTGGCTGTCGGAGATCATGCTCCAGCAGACCACCGTCGCGACGGTGCGGCCGCGCTTCGAAGCCTTTATCGCGCGCTGGCCGACGGTCGAGTCGCTGGCGGCGGCAAGCGATGCCGAGCTGATGGCGGCCTGGGCGGGGCTCGGTTATTATGCCCGCGCCCGCAACCTGATCACCTGCGCCCGCGCCGTCGTCGCCGAACATGGCGGCCATTTCCCCGACAGCGAGGCCGGGCTGCGCGCGCTGCCCGGGATCGGCGACTATACCGCCGCGGCGATCGCGGCGATCGCCTTCGGCCGGCGCGCGGTGGCGGTCGATGCCAATGTTGCGCGGGTGGTGGCGCGGCTCGATGCGATCGACGCGCCGCTGCCCGGATCGATGCCGATCATCCGCCGCGCCGCCGACGCAATGACCCCCGATACACGCGCCGGCGACTTCGCCCAGGCGATGATGGATCTCGGCTCGGGCATCTGCACCAGCCGCAACCCGCGCTGCCTGTTGTGTCCGCTGATCGCGACGTGCGCGGCGCAGGCCGGGGGCGACCCGGCGCGCTACCCGGTCAAGGTGGCCAAGGCGGCGCGCCCGCACAAATATGGCACGGTCTTCTGGACCGAGGCCGACGGTGCGGTGCTGCTGGTGCGGCGCCCCGACAAGGGGCTGCTCGGCGGGATGCGCGCCTTGCCGACCGGCCCTTGGGCCGATGCGCCGCCCGGCATGGCCGGCGCACCCGACGGCACCGGCTGGCGCCTGATCCATGGCACGGTATCGCACGGTTTCACGCACTTCACGCTCGATCTCGCGCTTGCGGTCGGCACGGCGGTGTCGCATGCCGCAGGAGAATGGTGGCCGGTCGCCGACATCGAGTCGGCGGGGCTGCCGACGGTGTTTGCCAAGGCGGCGAAGGCAATCAGGAGAGCATGATGCGGTTGATGCGACGAGTCGTGACGGGAAGTGCGGTCATTGCCCTGGTGCTCGGTGCCAGCGCCTGGGCGGGGCAGGCCGTCCAGCAACCGGCGCCCGCGTCGACGCCGACGGCGACCCCTTTCCCCGACACGCAGGCGCTGTTCACCGGCTATGTCCGCAACAACAAGATGCCGGGCATCGTCGGTGCCTTTGCGGTCGGCGACCAGCCGACAGTGTTCGTCAGCGCCGGCAAGATCGCCGATGGCGCCGACGCTGCGCCGGCCGGCCCAGATAGCCTGTGGCGGGTCTATTCGATGACCAAGCCGATCACCGCGATGGCGGCAATGATCCTGATCGAGCGCGGCAAGATGAAGCTCGACGAGCCGGTCAGCGACTTCATCCCCGGCTTCGCGCACATGACCGTACTGACCGACCCGGACCATTCGCTGGCAAGCAAGCCAGCGGTGCATCCCGTCACGATTCGCAACCTGCTGACCCACACCGCCGGTCTCGGCTACACCATCATCACCAAGGGGCCGCTGCTCGCCGAATATAAGCGGCTCGGCATCGACCCGGCGCAGGTCAACCAGCAGCTCGAGGGGCCGGCCCGCGCGATCCGCCCCAAGACCTTGCAGGAGTTCGCCGCGCGCGTCGCGACGCTGCCGCTGATCGCCGAGCCGGGCACCAAATGGAGCTATTCGATCGGCCTCGACGTGATGGGCGCGGTGATCGAGAAGGCGAGCGGCATGCCGTTCGACACCTTCCTCCAGCAGAACATCTTCGATCCGCTCAAGATGACATCGAGTTACTGGACCGTGCCGAAATCAGAGGTCGGCCGCTTCGCCACCAACTATATCTACACCCGCGAAGCGATGGCTGCGATCGGCAAGCCGGCCGACCCGGCGACGATCCCGGAGAATGCGCGGATCGCGCTCGATGCCCCGGCAACCTCGATCTGGCTCACGCCGCCGAGTTTCCCTTATGGCGGCGCGGGCCTCGTGACGTCGGCGCGCGACTATGATCGCTTCCTCCATGCGCTGGAAAACTACGGCACGCTCGACGGCGTCCGCGTTCTCAAGCCCGAAACCGCGCGGCTGATGATGTCCAACCTCCTGCCCAACGGGCTGACCTTCGGCGGCGTCAGCGCGACCACCGGCGGGCCGAGTGCCGGGCCGAAGATGGGCTTCGGTGCCGGCGGCTCGGTCTATCTCGAGGACGCGCCGGGCGGCGGCGGCAAGGGCACCTATGGCTGGGGCGGCGCCGCCGGCACGGTCGCCTTTGTCGATCCGACCCGCCATATCCGCGGCACGATCATGGTCAATTTCTTCCCCGGCGAGCGCTGGGGTCTGCGCGCCCAGGCGGTGCCGGCGTTGTTCGCCGATGCCGCACGGATCTCGCGCGCGCAGTGACCATCCCAGCCATGGTCGCGCCGGGCCTGACCGGCGGTACGCTCGATCGCGCGGACCAGCTGCGCCACGACGCCGAGGGGCTCGCCGCCGCGACGGCCGATTGGCGCGCGCGGCTGCTCAAGCTCGATGGCCTGCAACCCGAAGTTAGCGACGACGGCCGGCTCGGCTGGACCACGCTCGCCGATGCGCCCGACGACGCAATGCTGATCCTGCTTGGGCTCGACGAGCAGCGTCGCCCGCATTTCGCCGCCTATATCCCGGGCATCCGCGCCGCCGAGGCGACGCCGATGCGCTCCCCGGCGATGATCCACGCGCTGGCGACCTTGCTCCCGTCCGAGGCGGCGACCTATGCCGCCGCGCGCAGCATCATCGACTGGCATTCACGGCATCAATTCTGCGCCAATTGCGGGACACAGACCCAGGCCTATCGCGCCGGCTGGGCGCGGCGCTGCGGCCATTGTGGCGCGGAACATTTCCCGCGCGTCGACCCTGTGGTGATCATGATCGCCGAACATGACGGTCGCGCGCTGCTCGGGCGCGGCAAGGGCTGGCCGGCGGGGCGCTATTCGGCGCTGGCCGGCTTTCTCGAACCCGGCGAATCGATCGAGGAAGCGGTCGCGCGCGAGATTTTCGAGGAGGCCGGGGTGCGCGTCGGCGCGGTGCGTTATATTGCCAGCCAGCCCTGGCCCTTCCCCTCTTCGCTGATGATGGCGTGTGTCGGCACCGCCGAGGACGATACGCTGACCGTCGATCACAACGAGCTGGAGGATGCGATCTGGGTCGAGCGCGACGTTGTCCGCGCGGTGCTGGCGGGCGAACCCGGCCCGTTCCTGCCGCCGCCGCCCTATGCGATCGCCTATACGCTGCTGCGCGAATGGGCCGGCGCCGAGAGCTGAACGACTCTACCTAATCCCGTGGGGAGTGATTCAGGCAGATGTCACCCCGCGCTATTCCGGATCGTCACCTTCCGCCGCGAGATCCATGAAATTGCGCGCGGCTTCGCGGTCCTGCGAGTCCTTGAAGGCGATATCGAGATCGGGCGCGACGCCGAGCATGTGCATCAGCGCCCATAAGGCGAAGCGCCGGTTGCGATCCTTGGCGAGGCCGAAATCGACCAGCATATGCTCGGTGCCGGCGGCGAGCGCGGCCTCGGGCAGTGAGGCGATGTCGCTGGTGCCGAAATAGCGGCGCAGCTGATCGTCGAGATCCATCAGGATGCCAATGCGAAGCTGATCGCGCGGCGCGACGGGTCGGCCGCGGTCAGCGTGACGTTGAGCCGATCGCCCGGCGCGACGCCCGGCGCCGCGACCCGCGCCACCACCGGCGCGTCGCACAGCTGGATGCGCGCGCCGCGCTCGTCGAGATCGGTGACGACCGCCGCGAAGACCTGCCCGACCGAACCCTTCAGCATCACCGCCTCGGCCAGATCGATCACGCCGCGGCTGATCTGCCCGTCGAGCGCATCGGCCCGCGCCATGACCTCGGGCAGGCGCGCGAACGCCGCGCCGACGACCTCGGGCACCGCCTGACCATTGGCGACCGCCAGCGCGGCGCGCACGACATAACGATCGGCCAGCCGGCGCAGCGGCGCGGTGGCATGGGCATAGGTCGCCGCCATCGCCGCATGCCACGGCACGACGCCCTCACGATAGGGGACGTAGGACGCCCCCTGCCCGGCGCGGCGGATCGCCAGCATCAGCGCTGCCTGTTTCGGGACACGCCCGTCGAGGTTGCGCGAGAATTGCTCGAGCGTCTCGTTGTCGGGCCAGATCATGCCATAGGCGCGCGCCGTGTGACGCAGCCGCTGCACCGCGCGCGCATCGGGCAGCGCCATCACCCGAAATAGCCCGGTATGGTGCGCCTGCAACGCATCGGCGACCGCGAGATTGGTCGCCAGCGACATGGCTGCGTTGCGCTGTTCCGACACGAGCAGCGCGCGGAACTGCAATTCATAATGGCCGTCGCCAGTCGCGACGACCTCTTGTTGCGGTGGATCGACGCGCGCGGCGCCGCGCCGATCCTCGGCGGCCTGGATGCGGTCGGCAAGCTCGACGAAATCGGCCGGCAGGTCGCTGTCGCGCACGCTGTCATAAGCGAGCTTGGCGCGGCTGCGGATGATTGCGCGCTCGGCGCCATCGAGCTTCACGCCGCCGTCGGGCGCAACGCGCACGGTGAAGATCACCGCCGGGCGCGGGCCGCTCGGCAGCAGGCTCGCCCCGCCATCGCTCAGCACCGCCGGATAGAGCCCGGCCTTGCCGTCGGGCAGATATTGCGTCGTGCCGCGCCGCCACGCCTCGACGTCGATCGCATCGCCGTCATCGACGAACCAGGTGACGTCGGCGATGGCATAGCGCAGCAGCAGATCGCTGCCGGCGCGTTCGATCGCAAAGGCCTGGTCGAGATCGGTCGAGGTGGCGGGATCGAGCGTCACGAACGGCACCCCGGTGCGATCGACATGCGCGGTGGGCACGCGCTTTGCTGCCGCCTCGGCGGCGGCGAGCACCGCAGGCGGAAACGACGCGGGCACCTGATATTGGGTGCGGATCGCCACCAGTCCGTCGGACAGCGCGTTGCTCGGATCGATGAGGGCCTTCATCGCCGTCGTGCTACAGCAATCCGCGCCGACGCGAAACGCAGGATCAACCCCGCTTGCGCGCCTGGCGGTAAGTGCCGAGCAGGCGCACCCATTTGGCGTGGAAGCCCAGTTCCTCGAGCGCGCGGTCGAGCCCCGGGTCGCCCGGGCGCCCTTCGACATCGGCGAAGAATTCGGTCGCGGCGAAGCTGCCGCCGCGCTGATAGCTTTCCAGCTTGGTCATGTTGACGCCGTTGGTCGCGAAACCGCCCATCGCCTTGTACAGCGCGGCGGGCACGTTCTTCACCTCGAAGATCAGCGTCGTCATCCACGCGCCGTCGCCGATCGGCGGATGCCCGGCACGCGCCAGCACGACGAAGCGCGTGGTGTTGTGGTCGGCATCGGCGATGCCCTCACCCAAAATGACGAGGCCATAGATTTCGGCGGCTGCGCGCGGCGCGAGCGCGGCGATGCTCGGGTCCTGTCGCTCGGCGACCACAGCGGCGGCGCCGGCGGTATCGGGATAGGCGAGCGGCTGGATGCCGTGCTCGCGCAGCCACAGCCGGCACTGGCCGAGCGCCTGCGGATGGCTCATCGCCTCCTTCACACCCGACAGCGGGCCGAGCCCCATCAGCGCATAATGGATCGGCAGAAAATGCTCGCCGGTGATCATCAGGCCCGACTCGGGCAGCAGGAAATGGATGTCGGCGACGCGGCCGTGGAGCGAATTCTCGATCGGAATCATCGCGCAATCGGCGCGGCCGTCGCGCACCGCCTCGATCGCATCGGCAAAGTCGAAGCACGGCAAAGGCAGGCAATCGGGGAAGGCCTGCAGCGCGGCGATATGCGAATTGGCGCCCGGCGCGCCCTGAAACGCGACGGCGCGTTCCGGTGCGGCCGCGGCCCGTTCGATCATCTGCGCCACGATCGGGCGCGCCGGCGCGGCGAAACTCTCCATGGGCGGCGCGCTTAGGGTCCAAACTCGATCACTGCAATGGCCGTGATCGCCCGGAGCGGGCCGATGGCCGGACCTGCCGCAGCGCACAAGCGCAGCTTGCGATGCAGCGTGAGCGTGCCTAAAGGGACGCGACTTTCCGGCAAGGGCAAATAGGCATCATGGACAATCGGACGAACACGATCGCTGGCTGGGTTTTGGCGGCAATGGGCACGGCGCTGGCGCTGACGATCCTGGGCGGCAAGGTGATTCACTCCGAAAAGCCCGAAAAGCCCGGCTATCCGCTCGAAGGCGGCACCGAAGCGGTCGAGGCCGGCGGCGCCCCCGAGGTGCCGATCGCCACGCTGCTCGCCAAGGCCGATCCCGCCAAGGGCGCCGAAGTGTTCAAGCAGTGCGCTGCCTGCCACAGCGTGACGCAGGGCGGCGCCAACGGCATCGGCCCGAATCTCTACGCCACCGTCGGCGAGGCGATCGCCCAGGGCAAGGCCGGCTATGCCTTTTCCGACGCGCTCAAGGCGCACACCGGCAAATGGGATTTCGACACGCTCAATGCGTGGCTGACCAGCCCGCGCAAGTTCGCCAACGGCACCAAGATGACCTTTGCCGGCCTGGCCAAGGCCGAGGATCGCGCCAATGTGATGGCCTATCTCAACACGATGGGCTCCAATATGCCGATGCCGGCAGCGCCCGCCGAGGCCGCACCGGCTACCGCCGCGCCGGCGACGGGTAACGTTACTGCCCCTGAGGCAGGCAATACCGCGGCGCCGGCAGCGGCAAATGCGACGTCACCCGCCGCTGCCGAACCCGCGAAGAAGTAGAATTCCGACCTGTCGGTGGCGGGCGAATCAAAAGGGCCCGGCGCTCGCCGGGCCCTTTTTTGTTGGTGCCGCGGCCCGCACCAATTCGATCGGCAACCGCTTGGCCGGGCCGTCGTGGTAGAAGCTGTTCACCACGTCCCAGCCTTGCTGAACCGTCTCGACGGAGCGGGAGACGCAGAGGTCGCGGCGCGACAGCGTCCACTTCGCCCGGGAACCGGCGAAAAGGGCGAAGCATGTAAGATGGCTGGGGGCTGATCGCACCGAAAAGCGCGCTTCGAGACGAGGCCCGCTACCACATGGCGACTCGCCAGGCCTTGGACGACTGCTGGTTCAGCCCGTCAGAAGGCGTTCCAATCAGCATGCCCGGCGCCGGCGCCGCCTGCGCTCTGGAGCGCCGCTGCGGGATGCGCCTCGATCGGGGAACGATAAGTGGGCGCCGGCTTCTTCACCGCCTGGCGCTGGACCGGCTGCGGTTGTGCGACCCGCTGAGCCGGCGCGCGCCGCACCTCCGTTTCCGCGACCTTGAACATCGCGGCTTGATCGGAGAGCGAGGTGACCTCGGCGGTCAGGTTGCGGGCGGCAGCGGAGGTTTGCTCGACCATCGCAGCATTTTGCTGGGTCGACTGGTCCATCGCGCCGATCGCGGCACTGATCTGGGTGATCGCCGAGGATTGTGCGCTGGCGTCGTCGGCCATCGTGGCGAGCAGCTTGTGGACCTCATCGACATCGCTCGAGATGTTGGCGAGCGCTCCGTCGACCTTCTGCACCGCCTGGACGGCGGTGACGATATCGGTCTGCGTCAGGGTCAGCTGGTCGCGGGCGCGCTTGGCTTCTTCCTCGGCGCGCATCGCAAGCGCCGATACAAGGTCCGCGACCACGGCAAAGCCGCGTCCGGCGTCGCCGGCACGGCCCGCCTCGACCGCGGCGTTCATCGCCAGCGCGCGGGTCTGGAACGCGATCTTGTCGAGCCCCTCGATCACGCTGTCGATGCCCTTGGCGCTATCGGACACCCGGCCCATCGCCTGCACCGCTTCCTCGGCGGTGGCGCGGCCACCATTGACGGTGGCGATCGCCTGATCGGCACGGGCCACGGTCTGTGTCGATGATTGCGAGGTCGCCTTGAGGCGGCCATCGATCTGCACCAGCGCGGCACTGGTTTCCTCGAGGCTGGCGGCATTGCCCTCGGTGCGGCGCGCGAGATCTTCCGACGCATGGGCGATTTCGCTTGATCCGGTACGGATCCCTTCCGCGCTATCGCTCACGCCGCTGATCAGCGCGCGCAGACTCGATAGCGCCGCGTTGAAACTGGTTTTCAGTTCGGCATATTCGGGCGGAAAGTCAGCGACGACTTCTTTCGTCAGGTCGCCGTCTGCCAACTGGCTCAAATTCGTCGAAAGAATGGCGACGATTCTCGCAGGTACCTCAGCTTGCTCGGCCTGGGTCACCGCAGCATCGCGGAAGGTGAACATCGCCTTGGTGAGGCGGCCCACGCAATCGCGAAAGTCGGTATAGGCGATGGGGCTGTGGAGATCGCCGGCGGCAAGGCCTTCCATGCGAACGACGGTTGCCACATAGGGAATGGCAATCGCTTCGCGGAACAAAGAGCTCAAATAAGCGGCCAAGAGCGTGCCAACAATGCCGATTGCGATGACGTACAGATTGCCCCCGCTCCCGATAGCCCCCGCAACGGCTATGAGTACGACAAGCAATGTCAGCGCCGCATAGCTTACGATGAGCTTTTGCCGTATAGGAGCAACTGCACTAAACCAATTCATCGCGTTACTCCAATAATTTTTGGCGATTATCCCCTTGACCCACGTTCGGCATTGGTCTAGTCAGAATGCATGAGCAAGTCGCCTTCCGCATCGCCCGCCCTTTCGGTCCGTGAGTTCTTCGCGCGCTTCCCGAATGAGGAAGCCTGCCTGACCCACATCATGAACGTGCGCTTTGGCGGCCTGACAATGGATTGTGAGGCATGCGGCGCAGAAGGCACGTTCCACAAGCTGCGCGATCGTCGCGTCTATGCGTGCCCGCATTGCCTGTTCCAGATCGCACCGACCGCGAACACGATCCTGCACGACACCCGCACGCCGCTGGTTAGCTGGTTCTACGCCATGTACCTGTTCGCCACCACGCGCCACGGCGTGAGCGGCAAGGAACTCCAGCGCCAGCTCGGCGTCACCTACAAGACCGGCTACCGGATCGGCATGCAAATCCGCAAGCTGATGGGCGCCGCGGATTTCGACGGCCTGCTCGCCGGCCATATCCAAGCTGACGAGGCCTATGTGGGCGGTCGTCGCTCTGGCGGGAAGCGTGGCCGTGGCGCACCGGGCAAGACCATCGTCATGGGCATGATCGAGGAAGGCGGCAACATTGTCACCCAGATCATCCCGGACGTGAAGAGGCCGACCCTTCGCGCGGTCGTGAATGCCAATGTCGAGAAGGGTTCGGTCGTCTCGACCGACGAGCTGATGAGCTACGGCTTACTCACCGGCGACGGTTACATTCACGGCGCTGTAAAGCACGCTGCGAAGGAATGGACCCACTACGACTACAAGCAGGGCGTGACGCACTCCACGAACAGCGTGGAAGGCTTCTGGCGCCTGTTCAAGGCCTCGGTCCGGTCAACGCATATCCAGATCAGCGGTAAGCACATGCAGCGCTATCTGGACGAGTTCACTTTCCGGGCGAACCACCGGCAGCGCGTGAACGCGATGTTTGATCTGATGGTGGGGGCGCTGTAACAACGCGCCTCACTATCGCGTCAAATCGCGCCGGATCGGCAGGACCAACCCCACGCGCCTCGGCTTGCGAGATAAAATCGTCTAATCGACCCTGCGCTAATGCCGCGCTTAGCGTGAGGCTATCCGCCACCGCCTATGCCGCGCCCCGATCAAGGCGAAGCCGGTTGCTTAGCAGGGGGAGAAGGTCGTTATCCTCGTCCACGCGCAACATCCGCAGGTCGCGGACCGCACGCCCAAACCATGCGTAGCGGCGATCAAGGTCCTGCACGGCCAGCACGCAGCGCACCGCGTCTGAGTCAGCGTCCCCAAAATAGACGCTCCCCTGGACGCGAGCGAACCCGTACTCTGCCATCACGGCCTTGATTTGCGCGTAGCATGTGCCCCGCCAATTCTGGCCACACATCGATTCAGCGGTCTTGCTGTCGAGATCGAACGATATTGCGTACACTCTTTTTGCCCTCTTTTGGACCGCGGGAAGCGGCACAGCGCGCTTTGGATTTAGCGACACAACAGACATGGGGAACCCTTTCGGAAAGAGCGACGGTTGCCCTTTCCTATAGACGGTTCCTTCACGATTTGCTAGCAGAAGGCCGTGACCAGAGAGTAATCTCCGGCCACGGCGTCCACTAGCTCCTTAACAAGAGCAATGGGTAGCTAAGGGGTTGCCGCCCCCGCCACCCTGCGGAATGATTGGTCATTCCTGTGGTCTCCTATCTTGCGCGTGCAGCGCGGTGTCTGCCCCGCCCAGTATGTCCTCGAAAGGATCACTGGGCGGGGCATTCTCGTTTTGAGCGTTCGCGCTTGCCGCGAACTTGCTCCTAAAATCGTCCGTGAGATTGTACGTGCCGTTTTCGACACGGATGAAACCGAGGCTAACGTAAATCTCCATCTGGCGTCGCGCGTCTGCGGCACGCATCTCGCGGCCCTCCAGATCGCGCACAACGCTCACAATATCAGACGGTGCAAAGTCCCCGCCCATCTCGTCTAGGCGCCACAAGACAGCGCGCCAGCGCATCGAGATGGACCCGGGCTGGCGGCCCTTAGATGCGGTCTCTGACGGGGCAGACTCGGGCAGAACTCTGCGGCGCGTCACGTTGACGATGACGGGGGCACGAGGAGCCTTGCCGACCAGATCGGCCATCATTTCCATACCGCGAAGCTCGGCGCGCTCAACGGCCAGCGCAGTTTCCATACCCGCAATGCGGGCGCGCTTGTCTGCGAGAATGGTGCTGATATCGGTCATGATGGTCGCGGTATAATTCATACGGCGTTGGAATGCGACTCATTTTCCGCACTACAGCCAAATTCCTATCCCTCACCCGCCACGGCGTGAAGATAAGGGTATGCAGATATCTTTATGTCAGGCCAGCCGCCGAACGTGTGTGAAGGGGATAGTCGCCTAATTTTTTGCGTTTTTTAAGATGCAGATAAATAAAGAAAATATTCTAAAGTATTTAAATTACTATGAATTTCCCACATAGTAGTAATTATGCAAATAAATTCACTCTGCTCTTGAAAGATTCACTCATCTTTGTGTTCCGCTGGCCGGTCATCGGGCATGAACGACAGATGCCTAATCTCTTCGGGAGACATGGCGGATATGCTGGAGAATGAGGGGTGATCGCCAATCCAGGTGCCGCCCGTTCCCGGCGGCACTGGTCGCCGGGGCTACCTATCCCCACTATAGGTGGATATTTGCTCGCCGAGCGCCTGCCTGCCCCCAGCTCCAAAAAAAGGCTGGCGAATCGGCGCGTTGGTGACTTTGGCCGTGCGGGAATAGGTGGTCGCGACGTGTCGAATACCCGCCGAACCACGACCAGGAATCCATCCGCGACAGCCCCAGCCCTAAAACGGGGCTGACGTGTAGCGGCCCGCTTCAGTGCAATTTGCTATTACTCGATCGGCAGGCCCGCCACCGGGCTGTCGCGGTAGAAGTTCTTGACCACGTCCCAGCCCTCCTGCGCCGTCTCGACGAAGGTAAAGATGCTCAGGTCGCGGCGCGACACGACGCCTTCCTCGACCAGCGCATCGAAATTGATCACGCGGTTCCAGAATTCGCGGCCGAAGAGCAGCACCGGGATCGGCTTGATCTTGCCGGTCTGGATCAGCGTCAGCAGCTCGAACAGTTCGTCGAACGTGCCGAAGCCGCCGGGGAACGCCGCCAGCGCGCGGGCGTGCAGCAGGAAGTGCATCTTGCGCAGCGCGAAATAGTGGAACTGGAAGCTCAATGACGGCGTGACATAGGGGTTGGGTGCCTGTTCGTGCGGCAGCACGATGTTGAGGCCGATCGTCTCGTAACCCGCCTCGGCGGCGCCGCGATTTGCCGCCTCCATGATCGACGGGCCACCGCCCGAGCAGACGACGAAGTGACGCTTGCCCTCTTCGTCGCGCGGAAAGGCGCTGGCGAGCTGGGCGAGCTCATAGGCGACGTCATAATATTTCGACTTGGCGACGAGTCGCTCGGCGATGGCGCGCGACTCGTCGTCCTGCGCCAGTTCGAGCAGCGCACGGGCCTTTTCGGGCTCCGGAATCCGCGCCGAGCCATACATCACGAAGGTCGAGGCGATGTTCGCGGCATCGAGCAGCAATTGCGGCTTGAGCAGTTCGAGCTGGAAGCGAACCGGGCGCAGATCCTCGCGCAACAGGAAATCCATGTCCTGAAAGGCGAGGCGATAGGCCGGGTTTTCGGTCTGTGGGGTATGGACGCCGGTCTTGGCGGCTTCGGCATCCTGGCGGGCGCGCGGGAAGACCCGCGACGGAACATGGGTATCACTCATTGGCGGGGCTGGTAGCGGAAAGCGGCGCGCGCTCCAAGTCGCCGTCGGGGGAGCGGGCTGCTACCGTCTCTGAAATGCGCTCCACCGCGCATTTCCCAACCACCGCTCAGCGGCAGAAGCGCTTGTGGTCATCCTCGAGGTGCAGGTGATTGTAGTGCGCGGCGTTGTAATCGGGGCTAAGCACCGTACCGAAGCGCTTGCACGCCGATGTGTGGATCGCCGCGAAAAAGGCGCGGATGCGCGGATCGGCCGAGCGCCAGCCCTGCTCGACGGTGATCCTGCGCCCGTCCTGCAGCACGAAGCCCGACACATCGACGGCGTTGGCGACGGCATGGCCCGAGAGCTTTTCGGGTCCGCCGGCACCGATCACGTTGCGGCAGGCATAGCTGCCCATGCTCTCGACGCGCACCAGCTCACTGCCGAGGATCTGATAGGCCGCCGGCACCACGGCATGCCGCGTCCAGCCGGTAAAGGCGTCGGCCAGTTCGCAGCGCATCGCCTTGAGGTTGGTGACGGGGATGCCGATGTCGATTAGCTGCACCGCGCCGATTACGCGGCAGCCGCCGCCATAATCGCGGTCGACCATCGGGCTGAAACGAACATTCTCGCGCGACAGATCGGTGAAGCAGGCCTGCGTCTCGCGGCTGGTGGGCAAGTTGAGGGTGAGCGGACGCGAGCCTGCCGGGCGGGGCGGCGGCGCATGATCGTCATGCCCGCCGCACCCCGCGAGCAACAGCACCGCCAGGATAAGCCCGCGCTTCATGCCGCCAGACTAGCGAAATCTTGGTTAACAATCCTCTATTGTGCGCACCACTCGTCGCGGCAAAACTTCCCCCGGACCCGATATCCGTGCCACTATGCGTCGCAGCATGACGAACGAGAAGCTGACCCATTGATCGATGCCCCCGACCGCCGCGATGCGATCCTCGACCGGCTGGCCGATCACGTCCTCGCCGAGGGACTGGCGGGTGCGAGCCTGCGGCCGTTGGCGCGCGCGGTCGGCACCAGCGACCGCATGCTGCTCTATTATTTCAAGGACAAGGCCGAGATCATCACCGCGGTGATCGAGCGCGTGTCGGCGCGGCTGGCGCTGCTGCTCGCCACGCGGCGCGCGGCGCGACCGCTGCCGCTCGACGAACTGCGCCGCGAACTGCTCGCCATCCTCTTCGACGACGCGCTTTGGCCCTATATGCGGCTGTGGCTCGAAATCGCCAGCATGGCGGCGCGCGATCCCTTTTATCGCCAGGTCGGCGAAAGCATCGCGCGCGGCTTTCTCGCCTGGGGCGCGGCGCAACTCGATTCGGCGCCCCCCGAACAGCGCAACATCGATGCCGCGACCTTGCTGGTCATGACCGAAGGCGCGGTGCTGCTGCGCAGCGTCGGGCTGGAGGATGTCGCGCGCGCGGCGTTTTGAGCGAGCGGTTGTTGGATCGTGGCGGCTCGGGAGCGGTGAACGCGTCATTCGCGTACTCTCACCTATTGCGTTGCGTTTCTCCTTACTTCCCCGGCGAAGGCCGGGGCCCAGTTGGGATGGCCGAAATGATGAGCGGCACCGCCCGTCGCAACGTCCCCCACCTGGGCCCCGGCCTTCGCCGGGGAAGCTGGAAAAAGAATGCGGCTACGTGCTTCGCGGTTCGGATTTCACGCAGTCCGCTTTAGCGAAAATCGCCCGTCGCTCGCATCCGCGCTCTACCCTTCCCGCCGCGCTCGCCCCATCCACACCGCCAGCGAAAGCGCGACACCGACACCCCACAGCAACGTCACCGCCGCAGCGAGCGGGTGAGTCCCGTAAAAAGCCGGGACGACCGCCAGCGCGGTGCCGTCGAGCAGCGAGGCGCTCGCCGTCACCATCGCGACCGCCAGCAAGGTCTGCTCGCGCCGCAGCCGCACGATGCGGCGCGCGGCCGTAATCAGCGGCACCGTCCCCGGCACCAGCAGCGCGTAGAACAGCGCCGGTCCCATGCCGGCGAAACCGCCGACCGAATCGACCGCGCGAAACAGGAGGATCACCAGGATCCACAGCACCGCACCGATCGCAACGAGGCCAAGCCATTGCGCCGGTGCGAGCGCGTCGGTGGTCGGGGAAGCGGATGGCGGAAGCGGCATGATCGAGTCTCCGTAGCAGTCGCTACACATCCTCTAAACGCATGTAGCGATCGCTACAAGAGCCGTTCGGTAGTGCTACGCAGCTTGACACCCCGCCCAGCATCGTTAGGGGCGGCGCCGGGCCACGCGGTCCCAACGCCGCGCGTGCTCTCTGTAAGGAGAGACTACATTGACTGATCTTGTTGCCCGCCCCGGGGCCAAACCGGCGCGTCCGTATTTTTCTTCCGGCCCTTGTGCGAAACCGCCCGGCTGGTCCCCCGAAAAGCTCGACACTGCCGTGCTCGGCCGCTCGCATCGCTCGAAGCTGGGCAAGGTGCGGCTGCAATATGCCATCGACCTGATGCGCGAGATGCTCGCGCTGCCCGACACGCACCGCATCGGCATCGTCCCCGGTTCCGACACCGGCGCGTTCGAGATGGCGATGTGGACGATGCTGGGCGCGAAGCCGGTGACGACGCTCGCCTGGGAGAGCTTCGGCGAAGGCTGGGTCACCGATGCGGTCAAGCAGCTCAAGATCGAACCGACCGTCATCCGCGCCGATTATGGCGCGCTGCCCGACCTGGCGCAGGTCGACTGGTCGAACGACGTGCTGTTCACCTGGAACGGCACCACCTCCGGTGTGCGCGTGCCGAATGGCGACTGGATTGCTGACGACCGCGAAGGCCTGAGCTTCGCCGACGCGACCAGCGCGGTGTTCGCCTATGACATTGCCTGGGACAAGATCGATGTCGCGACCTTCTCGTGGCAGAAGGTGCTCGGCGGCGAAGGCGCACACGGCGTTATTATCCTCGGGCCCCGGGCGGTCGAGCGGCTCGAAAGCTATACCCCGGCCTGGCCACTGCCCAAGGTCTTCCGGCTCGTCTCCAAGGGCAATCTGACCGAGGGCGTGTTCAAGGGCGAGACGATCAACACCCCGTCGATGCTCGCCGTCGAGGACGCGATCTTCGCGCTCGAATGGGCGAAGTCGGTCGGCGGCGCCACGGGGCTGATCGCGCGCAGCGACGCCAATGCCGCCGCGCTCGACGCGATCGTCGCCGAACGTTCGTGGCTTGGCCATCTCGCCGCCGATCCGGCCAGCCGCTCGAAGACCAGCGTCTGCCTGACGGTCGAGGGTGCCGACGAGGCGCTGATCAAGAAGATGGCATCGCTGCTCGAGGCCGAACACGCCGCCTATGACGTGGCCGGCTATCGCGACGCCCCGCCGGGTTTGCGCATCTGGTGCGGCGCGACCGTCGATACGGCCGACGTTGTCGCGCTCGGCCCGTGGCTCGACTGGGCCTACGCGACCGCAAAGGCGGCATAGCTGATCCGTGCTCCTGCGAAAGCAGGAGCCCAGGGGCCACAAGCGCCCCGCTCCACAATCCTGGGCTCCTGCGTGCGCAGGAGCACCGCCTTCTTCAAAGGTATTCGATATGCCCAAAGTCCTCATCAGCGACAAAATGGATCCCAAGGCCGCGCAGATCTTCCGCGAGCGCGGCGTCGAGGTCGACGAGATCACCGGCAAGACCCCCGAAGAACTGATCGCGATGATCGGCCAGTATGACGGCCTCGCGATCCGCTCCTCGACCAAGGTGACCAAGGCGATCCTCGATGCGGCGACCAATTTGAAGGTCGTCGGCCGCGCCGGCATCGGCGTCGACAATGTCGACATCCCCGCCGCCAGCGCCAAGGGCGTCGTCGTCATGAACACCCCGTTCGGCAACTCGATCACCACCGCCGAACATGCCATCGCACTGATGTTCGCGCTCGCCCGCCAGCTGCCCGAGGCCGATGCCTCGACCCAGGCCGGCAAGTGGGAAAAGAACCGCTTCATGGGTGTCGAGCTGACCAGCAAGACGCTCGGCCTGATCGGTGCGGGCAATATCGGCTCGATCGTCGCCGACCGCGCGCACGGGCTCAAGATGAAGGTTGTCGCCTATGACCCCTTCCTCACCCCCGAGCGCGCGATCGAGATGGGCGTCGAGAAGGTCACGCTCGACGAACTGCTCGCCCGCGCCGACTTCATCACGCTGCACACCCCGCTGACCGACCAGACGCGCAACATCCTGTCGGCCGAGAATCTCGCCAGGACCAAGAAGGGCGTGCGCATCATCAACTGCGCGCGCGGCGGGCTGATCGACGAAGTCGCGCTCAAGGCCGGGCTCGATTCGGGCCACATCGCCGGCGCCGCGCTCGACGTGTTCGTCGAGGAACCGGCCAAGGCATCGCCGCTGTTCGGCACGCCGAACTTCGTCTCGACGCCGCATCTCGGCGCCTCGACCTCGGAAGCGCAGGTCAATGTCGCGATCCAGGTTGCCGAGCAGATGGCCGATTTCCTGATGACCGGCGGCGTGACCAACGCGCTCAACGTGCCGAGCCTGTCGGCCGAGGAAGCGCCCAAGCTCAAGCCGTACATGGCGCTGGCCGAAAAGCTCGGCTCGCTGGTCGGCCAGCTCGCCCATGGCGCGCTGTCGGGCATCGCGATCGAGGTCGAGGGCGCCGCCGCCTCGCTCAACCAGAAGCCGATCACCAGCGCGGTGCTGGCCGGGTTGATGCGGGCCCATTCCGACACGGTGAACATGGTCAACGCGCCGTTCCTCGCCAAGGAGCGCGGCATCGACGTGCGCGAGGTGCGGCGCGACCGCGAGGGCGATTACCACACGCTGGTCCGCGTCACGGTCAAGACAGATGCTGGCGACCGCTCGGTCGCGGGCACGCTGTTCGGCGACGCCGCGCCGCGCCTCGTCGAACTGTTCGGCATCAAGGTCGAGGCCGATCTGGTCGGCCACATGCTCTACGTCGTCAACGAAGACGCACCCGGCTTTATCGGCCGGCTCGGCTCGCTGCTCGGCGAGGCCGGCGTCAACATCGGCACCTTCCACCTCGGCCGCCGCTCGGCCGGCGGCGAGGCGGTGCTGCTGCTGTCGCTCGACGAGCCGGTGACCGCGGAGCTGATCGCCAAGGTTCGCGCGCTGACCGGCGTGAAAACGGCGATGGGCCTGACGTTCTAGCTAATCTTCTCCCTCTCCCCGCTTGCGGGGAGAGGGCAGGGGAGAGGGGCCGTGCCGCAAGATAAGGACGAGTTGCTAAAGCGCGCCAAGGCAATGCGCAGCGAGCCAACACCAGCCGAGGCGCGTCTCTGGTACTACCTCCGCGCAAAGCGATTCGAGGGCGTGAAGTTCGTTCGACAGGACACGAGTGACAGTGCCATCGTCGATTTCGTCGCCCGCTCGCGAAAAATCATAATCGAGGTTGACGGCGACACGCACGGCAGCGACGAGGCCATCGCAAAAGACGCGCAGCGAACCGCGCGGTTGTAACGGCAGGGATATCACGTGATCCGGTTCAGTAATGCCGAGGTGATGGGGAATATGGAGGCCGTGCTTGGCGCCATCAGCGACGCGCTCGCGGCGGCCCCTCGTCCCGGCCCTCTCCCCACCGGGGAGAGGGAGAAAGAAGTATGACCCACGCCCTCCTCCCCAACGGTTTTCAGGACCGGTTGCCGCCGCAGGCCGACGTCGCCGCGCGGATGGAGGCGGCGATGCTCGGTGCGGCGCATGGCTATGGCTATGAACGCGCCGCCCCCGCGCTCGCCGAATTCGAGGATGGACTCGCCGCACGGCTCAAGGCCGGCGGCGCGCGCGACGCGGTGCGTTTCGTCGATCCGGTCAGCCAGCGCACGCTCGCCATCCGGCCCGACATCACCGCGCAGATCGGCCGCATCGCCGCGACGCGCATGGGCCACCACCCGCGCCCGATCAGGCTGTCCTATGCCGGCACCGTGCTCAAGCTGCGTGCCTCGCAGCTCTCCCCGGCGCGCGAGCTGCGCCAGATGGGCTGCGAGCTGATCGGCCTCGATACGGTCGCTGCCGCGCGCGAGATCGTCGGCGTCGCGGTCGATGCGCTGGTCGCCGCCGGCGTTACCGGCATCTCGATCGATTTCACCCTGCCCGACCTCGTCGCAACGCTCGCCGCCGGGCCGCTGCCGGTCGATGCGGCGAAGGTCGCGCTGCTCAACGACCGGCTCGACGCCAAGGACGCCGGCGCCGTCGCCGACATCGCCCCGGCCTATCTGCCGCTGATCGAGGCGGCCGGACCGTTCGCCGCGGCACACGACCGGCTGTGCCGCTTCGACGTCGGCGGCGCGCTGACCTCGCGGCTCGACGGGCTATGGGCGCTCGCCCAAGGCCTGTCGGGCGTATCGCTGACGCTCGACCCGACCGAGCGCCACGGCTTCGAATATCAGACCTGGCTCGGCTTCTCGCTGTTCGCCGAGGGCGCACGCGGCGAGATCGGGCGCGGCGGCAGCTACACCATCGTCCATGAGGACGGCAGCGAGGAGGCCGCGGTCGGCTTTTCGCTCTATCTCGACCCGATCCTCGCCGCCGGGCTGGTCGAGACCGAGCGCCGCCGGCTGTTCATCCCGTTCGGCAGCGACCCTGCCGAGGCGGCACGGATGCGCGCGGCCGGCTGGGTCACCGTTGCCGCGCTCGAAGCGGGCGACACGCCCGAGGCGCAGCTGTGCACACATATGTTGATCGATGGCGCGGCAAAGGCGCTCTAAGGAAATCCAATGGCCAATGTAGCGGTAATCGGCGCCCAATGGGGCGATGAGGGCAAGGGCAAGATCGTCGACTGGCTCGCCGAGCGCGCCGACATCGTCGTGCGTTTCCAAGGCGGCCACAATGCCGGCCATACTTTGGTCGTCGGCGAGGCGGTCTACAAGCTGTCGCTGCTTCCCTCGGGTATCGTGCGCGGCACGCCATCGGTGATCGGCAATGGCGTGGTGCTCGACCCCTGGGCGCTCAAGGCCGAGGTCGAGAAGCTGCGCGGCCAGGGCGTGACGATCACCCCCGACACGCTGATGATCGCCGACAATTGCGCGTTGATCCTCCCCTTCCACCGCGACCTCGACGCGCTGCGCGAGGATGCCTCGGGCGCCGGCAAGATCGGCACGACGCGGCGCGGGATCGGCCCGGCCTATGAAGACAAGGTTGGCCGGCGCGCGATCCGCGTCTGCGATCTCGCCCATCTCGACGCGCTCGACGCCCAGCTCGACCGGCTGACCGCGCATCACGACGCGCTGCGCGCCGGCTTTGGCGAGCCGCCGATCGATCGTGCTGCGCTGGTCGCCGAACTGCGCGCCATCGCCGGCTTCGTGCTGGCCTTCGCCACGCCGGTGTGGCGGATGCTCAACGACGCGCGCGCGCGCGGCAAGCGGATCCTGTTCGAGGGCGCGCAGGGCGTGCTGCTCGATGTCGACCATGGCACCTACCCGTTCGTCACCTCGTCCAACACCGTCTCGGGCACCGCTGCAGCGGGCTCGGGGCTCGGGCCGAGCGCGGTCGGCTTCGTGCTGGGAATCGCCAAGGCCTATACCACGCGCGTCGGCTCCGGGCCGTTCCCGACCGAACTCGACGATGCGATCGGCGAGGGGCTCGGCGCGCGCGGGCATGAATTCGGCACCGTGACGGGGCGCAAGCGGCGCTGCGGCTGGTTCGATGCGGTGCTGGTGCGGCAGTCAGCGGCGGTCGGTGGCATCACCGGGATCGCACTGACCAAGATCGACGTGCTCGACGGGATGGACGAGGTGCGGATCTGCACCGGCTATCGCCTGCGCGGCGAAACGATCGATTATTTCCCGTCGCATGCCGCCGATCAGGAAGCGGTCGAGCCGGTTTACGAGACGATGCCCGGCTGGTCCGAATCGACTGCCGGCGCGCGCAGCTGGGCCGATCTACCGGCCCAGGCGATCAAATATATCCGCCGGATCGAGGAATTGATCCGCTGCCCGGTGGCGCTGGTCTCGACCAGCCCGCAGCGCGACGACACGATCC
Source organism: Parasphingomonas halimpatiens (assembly GCF_036663795.1). Taxonomy (NCBI): domain Bacteria; kingdom Pseudomonadati; phylum Pseudomonadota; class Alphaproteobacteria; order Sphingomonadales; family Sphingomonadaceae; genus Parasphingomonas; species Parasphingomonas halimpatiens. The sequence goes on along the minus strand of NZ_JAXOJP010000014.1, from coordinate 33,329 downwards.
TCGTCCGCGACCCCTTCGCCGACTGACGCCCGAGGGGAAGGCGTCAGCCGGCGCGGGCACCGCCGTTATTGCGGGGTGGCGGCGTGTTTCTTGCTCTTCTTTTTCTTGCCCGGCGTGGTCGCGTCGGCATCGCTCGATGTCGCGGCGCTGACCGTTGCGTCCGGGGTTGGCTGCGCGTCCGGAGCCGGGTTGGTCGGCGCGGTGCCGGGCGTCTCGCTCGGCGTCATCGAGGGTTCGGACGGCGGGACCGGCGTGGTCTGCATCGGCGTGGCGCCGGGTGCCGGCGTCGTAGTCTGGGCATCGGCCGCGCCTGACAGGCCCAGCGCGATCGCGCCGAGGCTGGCGACGATGGTCGTTGTGGTCTTCACGAATAGTCTCCCACACACCCGGCACCATCGCCGGGGCTTCGGGAGTGCAAACGTCGCAGACGCAAAGACGGCACCACCGCTTGTCGCGCCTTTACAACGGGTTCCGGACGAGGCGAGCGCAATCGGCGACGTGCCGTCCGGCCCCTTTTCGTTCAGCCGATTTGCGCGCGATGCAGCAATGCCTGGTCGGCGAGGACGAGAGCAACCATCGCCTCGACCACCGGCGCGCCCCTGATGCCGACGCACGGATCATGGCGACCTTTGGTCATGATCTCGGTCGCCTCGCCGCCACGCGTGATCGTCTCGACCGGCGTCAGGATCGAACTGGTCGGCTTGAACGCGACGCGGACGCGGATCGGCTGCCCCGTCGCGATGCCGCCCGCGATGCCGCCGGCATGGTTGGCGAGGAATTCGGGGCCGTTCGCGCCGGGGCGCATCGCATCGGCATTGTCTTCGCCGCGCAGCCGCGCCGCCTCGAAACCATCGCCGATTTCGACGCCCTTGACCGCATTGATGCTCATGCAGGCGCTGGCCAGTTCCGCATCGAGCTTGGCGTAGAGCGGCGCCCCCCACCCGGCCGGGACGCCGGTCGCCTCGCACGCGATCACTGCGCCGAGCGACGAGCCGGCCTTGCGCGCGCCATCGACCAACGCCTCCCAGCGCGCGGCGGCTTCGGCGTCGGGGCAGAAGAAGGGGTTGGCGTCGATCTGCTCGGGATCGAAATTGGCCGGGTCGATCGCATCGCCGCCGATCGCCTCGACCCATGCCCGCACCCGCACCTGCGGAATCACCAGCCGCGCGACCGCCCCCGCCGCGACGCGCGAGGCGGTCTCGCGCGCCGAGGAGCGCCCGCCGCCGCGGTAGTCGCGAAAGCCGTATTTTGCGTCATAGGCATAGTCGGCATGGCCCGGGCGGTAAGCCTGCGCGACCTCGCTGTAATCCTTTGATCTTTGGTCGACATTCTCGATCATCAGGCTGATCGGCGTGCCGGTCGTTTTCCCTTCAAAGACCCCTGACAAAATGCGCACCTCGTCCGGCTCCTGGCGCTGCGTGGTGAAGCGCGAGGTGCCCGGGCGGCGCTTGTCGAGGAAGGGCTGGATATCCGCCTCGCTGAGCGCCAGTCCCGGCGGGCAGCCATCGACCACCGCCCCGATCGCGGGACCGTGCGACTCACCCCAGGTGGTGAAACGAAAGACATGGCCGAAGCTGTTGAGGCTCATCCCCGCTCTCTTCCCGCCGGACGGGCATTTGTCCAGACGGGGGCGCGCGGTGGGCGGCGAATTATGTCAGACGAACACCTCGTAGAATAGCGGGTCGCTGGTCAGCCGGTCGGGCGCGCCGGTCCAGTCCTGGTCGGAACGAAGGACGCCCCGTTTCGCCTTGCTGCCCAACGCCTTGAGCAGATCGGGGAAGGGGATGTTGTTGCCCCATTTGCGGTCGAACGCGGCCTTGGCATCGACCGGCACGAGCGCAAAGTCGAGAACGTCCATCTTTTCGACCCCCTCGGCCCGCAAGCTGGCGTTGAGGCTGGCGTGATGGCCGACCTTGTAGATCGTCGAACGGGCGATGAGGTCCGGGCCCGTCACCTTGCGGCTCCCGACCTTCCATTTGAGCTTGAGCCACGACATCCAGTTGCCGACCTGCGCGTCGGCAGCGAACAACAGCACCTCGCCGCCGTCGAGCTCGATCGCCAAAGCGAGGCTCGAATTGTTCACCGCGCGATCGAGCAGCAGCGCGAAGCTGGTCGTGTCGTTGAGCCATTCGCTGTCGATGCGCCGCCACGCGCTGTCAGCCGCGGCATAATGCGTCTGGAAGAAGGGCATGGTCTGCGCCTCGTCCCACGGAATGGCGACATTGGCGGTGAACGGATTGCCGCTGCCGTCGCCGGCCAACGCATCGCCCATCCCGAACAGGCCGTTGAGCGCGGTCATCGAATAGGTTTCGGGCGCCCGCGCGGTCGGGTCCATCTGGCGCAACTCGGCCTCGTCGCGCGGCGGGCCGAGCACATAGATACGCGCATTGGCGCCGGGAATTTCGAACGGCGGCTCGCCCGGCGTGCAGTAATGCGGCGTGGCGACCTTGCGCCGCGCCGCCTCGACCGCGTCGCGCGTGGTGCCGCCGCCGCTGCCCTTGGCCGCGCCGAGAAAGCCGAGCAGCGACGCCGCCTGATCGGCATCGCGGGTCGCGCCGAAGGCGGTCAGCTTGGCGACCGCGCTGCGCAACTGGGTCTCCGCATTCTGCATCACCGAGCTCAGCTTGCGCGCGAGATCGTCGCTCGCGTCCTCGGTCCAGCCCATCCACACCTGCTTGACGGCGATCTTCGGGAAATCGACCGCCGCCTGGTTGAAGCCCGAGACATGGTCCCAGTGCGGATGCGTGACGACGAGCATGTCGAGCGGCGCGCCATCCAGCGTCGTGACGATATGCGCCATGACCTCGCGCATCTTGTCGTTCGCGCCAGGCATTCCGAGCACCAGCCCGCAATCGATCATGATGCGGAACGGCGCCATGCCGTCGCGCGGCAGGGTGATGAGCAGGCAATCGCCGAGCCCCTGACGATACATCCGCACCGCGGCGCGGTGCGTCGGGGCAGCGGGGGGCACGGGGACGGCCTGATCTGCGGCGGCCGACTTGGCGGGCTTGGGGCGTTTTGCCATGGCGGTTACTCGAAAAAGTGGCTGTGCAGGGCGGCGAAGGGCTCTCGCGCCGACTCGGCGTCGTCGAAATAGGTCGCGCGCAACCCCATCCCGGCCCGGCCAGCAAAGTTGGTCTGGCTGGCAAAGCGCCATTGGTTATCGATCCGCTTGCGGATCACGCGTGTCACCTTCTGATCGGGCGTGGTGCGGTCGACGATCAGCGTGCAGCCGCCGCGGAACAGCGCCAGCCCGCCATTGGGAACGGCGGGTCGCCAGCTTTGGGTGATCTCGATGATCAGGTCGGTGCGGATCGTCGCGTCAGGCCCGACGCGCCGCAGCGTGCGCACCGAATGCACCTCGGGACCGCGGATGTTGCCGGCAATGGCATTGCCGTCGGCGTCGACCAGACTCAACGGCCCCGCCGCGCGACGCACCCCGAACAGCGCCAGTGTCTCGTCGGCGGCATTGCCGACCAGCCATTTGTGGAAGATCGCGGCGTTGGCGTTCGAACCCCTGAAGGTCGCCTCGCGCGGCGTGCTCATCGGCCAGTCGAGATGCATGCTGTCGATCACCGACTTGAGCGAGATGACCTCGTCGGGCGGCTCCCAGGCGAGCGAGTCGGGCGAGACGCTGCGGATCTCGGGCGGTGCGATGCCGCGCGCCTTGAACGCCGAAACGATCGCGACGCGGTAACCGCGCGCATCGTCGGGCACGAGTTCGAGATCGGCAGTGATGACCGCGCGTAAATACTCGCCGAAGGTAATGTCGATCGGCGGGCAATAATCGAGCGCGCGGATCGCGATGTCGAGGAAGCGCCCGGCGATGCGGCATGCCGCGACGGTCAGCGCGTCGACGAGGCTCGGCGCGAGATCGCCCGGCGCGACCAGGCCGGATCCTCCCGTCGCCAGCCGCATGATCTCGGCCGCCTTGGCCTTGTAGATGCGCAGGAACGCTTCGAACACGGCGGCGACGAGCACCGCGCCGCGATCATGCGCCTCGGTAGCGTCGGCATAATCGTCGGGGTGCGGCGGGCGTGGGTGCCACGCACCCGTCGCGTCGACCGTGCCGATATAGTCGCGCAGCGCGCCGCGCTGGCCGATCGCCTGGCCGAACTGGACGGCGAGCTGGCCGAGGCGGTTTTCCTTGAACAGGTCGCCGCCGGTCTGTGCGATCACCGGCCGTACAGCATCGACCAGGGTGAAATGCTGAAACATTGCGACGATGTCGGCAAAGGCCTCGTGGAAGGCGAGTACGTCGGGATTGGTCGGCTCGACGAAGCGGCGATGCAACCCATCGAGCAGGGCATGCGCGGTCTCGTGCGCGATCACGTCATGCGACAGCGCCGCGAACACTGCGGGCGGCGCCATGCCCGGCCGATCGGCATCGCCCTGCGCGGTAAAATAGCCGAGCAGCAGCGCCTTTTTGTCCGGGCTGTAATAGGCGTTCGCGGCGCGCATCGCGTGCGGATAGATGCGCAGCCGCGGCACATATTCGCGCCGCAGATCATGGCTCGCGGGGTCGTGATAGGGCGACCATAGCGCGCGGCGCCCCAGCGCGCGTTCGAAATGCTCGATCGTGCGTGACGCCACGGCATAGGCCATTTGCTGGTGAAAGCGCGGATCGGTCTCGCTCGGCGCGAGGCCGTCGGTGCTGAGCAGATAACGATCGTCGAGGTCGACCGGCGCATAGGCCGCACCGCTCGCCGGATCGACGTCGATCACCTCGAGATATTCGCCGATCGGCCCGGGCGCGAGATCTTCCCACGGCATGTCGACCGTGGTGACGCTCTGCTGATAGGTATCGAGCCCCGTGCCGAGCGTCGGATCGGCGGCGAACACGCGCAACCGCCGCCGCAGCGGCACGGGCACCGACGGTGCCTTGGCGCGCGCCAGTTGCGCAGCACTGTGATGCGACGTCGCAGCCGGCGGCGTGCTGCCGCCCACAGAGCCGTCCGGACTGGCGGGCTCGGCACCGGCCAGCGCGGCGCGCAGCGCACGCGACGCGCGCGGATCGGCGGCAAGCGCGGCGGCGAGCGCGGCGTGGCGCGCCGGGTCAGGCGACGGATCGTCAGGATCGGGCAGGATCTGCTCGATCGCGGCGGACTGCGAAAGCTGCAAGGCTTCGAGTTCGAGCATCGCCTGTTGCTGTCGATCGGGTGCGGCAACCCCGACGCCGAGCAGCACGCGCAGAAAGGCGAAGTCGGCCTTGTCGACCGGCTGCTTGACCAGCGCCGTCGCGGCAGCGGGCTTCACGCCGACCATCTTCGCGGCATCGACGCTGCCCCGGCCGCACCGCACCGGATCGGCGGCGCGCGCCGAACCGAACAGCGCGGCGCGGACCGCCTCGACCAGCATCCACTGCTCGGCATATCGCGTTTCCTTACGGTGCGCCGCGAGCCAGATCGCCGCCGCCGCGGCGACCTGCGGGGTCGCCGCCGACGTACCGCAACCGTCATGATCGACGATCTTCTCGCAGCCCAGCCGCGCCCAGGGCAGGTTAGGCGTCGATGCGGCGACGGCGGTGGCCATCTTGCGCGACGGGCCGTAATTGCCCGCCATCAGTCGCGGTGCGAGATCGGCATAGGGCGTGCCATTGGCCATGATGCCGCACGCCGCGACGACGCGGTTGAAGCGCGCCGGGAAGACGATGTTGCGGGTCGGCAGATTGGCGAAATTGTTGCCCGCCGCCGTCACGACGAAGATGCCCGCCTCATAGAGCGCGTTGACTCCCTCGGCCCAGGCCTGTGACGCGAGACCGCCCATGCTCATCGTAACGACGTCGATGCGGTCGGGCGTATCCGCGAGGCTGAGGACATAATCGAGCGCGCGTGCCACCGCGCTGTTGGAAAACAGCACGACGCGGTTGGCGACGCGGATCGGCACGACCTCGACGAACGGCGCGGCACCGACGGTGCGGCCGGGATCAGCCGGATCGCGCCCGGCGAGAACGCTCATCGTGCCGGTGCCGTGCCCGCGATTGGTCAGCGGGCCATGGACCTCGTCGGTGGCATCATGCTCGTCTTCGCCGGCGACGAAATTGCGCTGCAGGTCGCGGCGCAGGACGGCAGGCAATGCGGCGTGCGCCGGATCATAGCCGGTATCGAGATGCGCGACGCGGATCGTGCTGCGCTTGGCCGGCGGGATCGCGTCCAGCGCCGCGATGGCGGCGTCGAAGCCGCCATGGGCGGGGTCGCGATACCACAGATCGTCCGGTTCGCGGGGAAAGCGCTGATCCTGCGGGGCGGCCGTGTCGCAGCTGGCGGCAAGCGCCATCGCTTCGGGCGGGCGATCGACATCGGTCGGCCATCTTGTGGTAAAGTCTGGCTCGGCAAAGACGACGCCCGGGCCGCCGGCGACGCCGAGGCCGTGTCGCAGCATCGCGTGGCACGCCTCCCAGGTCGAAGCGACATCACCCTCGACCTCGACCTGATACCATTGCGCTGCCGCATCGGCGAGGCCGAGCCCGGCCTGGTGGCCGCGCAGGTGCGGCATGATCGGTTTCGCGGCGAAGGTGGCTGTCTTGGCCCCCATCGCAAGCCGCCCGGTCGCCCCGATTTCCTGTGCCTTGACGAGCAGCGATACACCCGACCGGATTGCCATCCTGCTTCTCCCCTGCGTCGCGTCTGACCGTCAATGCGGCAACCCAATTCGCTATCGGTCGCGCCGCCCGATCGGCATCCGTCACAACAAAACCCGAAACATTTTCTTGTACGAAACTATGCCCGGAACGATCCCCGTCTGCGACGTCCCCGGATTCGAACGCGAACAGTATACATCCAGCGCGACGCAATCCAATGGCGATCGGATCAACTGTGATATAATTCGCCGAATTACTGCCGTTAGAGCGGCAATATCCGGATCGCTGAAACGGCGCGGCCCGACAATTCCGGTTATCTCGATCTTAACCATGATGGGTCGATACCCGCCTGACGACGGCTCCGGGGGGATTTGCCGATCATCGCCGTCGTGGATCGGGAGTCGATGCGCGTCCTTTTCTATCTGCCGGTCGTGACGCCGTGGTGGTTCGACAACATCGTCGCACCGCTGATCCGCGCCGCGGCGCGCGACGCACGGGTCAGCGTGCTGGTGCCGCCGCGGTGGCGCGGCACGGGAATCGGTCCCTCCCAGTTGGCCGGCTGCTCCGACCTCGAGACGGTAGACTGGTACATCCTCGACGGTGACGACCATCCGGCCCTGCGCGTTTCGGCGGCGGGCCAGGACGATCTGTTCGCGCTGGTCGATCAACTCGATGCCGACATCACCTTGTGCCGCAGCGCCGATCTCGACAGCGTGGTCCGCTTTCCCGGGCAAGTGCGCTTCATCATGGAAGGCGCAGCGCCGCCCTTCGCCACCGCCCCGACCAGCGTCTGGCTGTCCGATACGCTGTTCGACCATGCGATGATGTCGCCGCTCGAACCTGCGCTGCGCGCGCGGCTCGATGCCGTGTTCCGGCCGCGCTGGGACGCGGCGCAGGCGCGCTTCGCCCATAGCGATCGCGATGCCTTCCTCGATGCGACGGACCTGCCGCGCGACAAGCGGCTGATCGCGCTGCCGCTCGAATATGAGCATCCCGAAATGTTCTTCGGGCAGCACAATGTCTTCGCCGACAATGTCGCGCTGGTGCAGCACCTCGCTGGCCAGCTCGATGACGACAGCGTGCTCGCCGTCACCAACCATCCGCTCAACGAGCTACATTGCGACAATGGCGCGCTGGGCGCGACGATCGCGGCACAGGGCGGCAAGGCCCGGCTTGTCCGCGCGACTGGCGCGCCGGGCGATGCGACGATGCAACTCGCGCGGCATTGCGACGGCATGGTGGTCGGCAATTCGAAGAGCTTTGCCGGCTGCGCCTTTTTCGGCACGCCGATGCTGCGCCTGTCGCGCTTCCGCACCGGCAACTGGATGCACGCCTATGACGCGTTTGCGCCGTTCGCCGCCGCGCTGCGCGACGGCACCTCACGCGGCGCCGACCCGGCCGATGCGCTGAACTGGTTTGCACTGCATCTGCTCGACCGTGCGTTCGACCCGGCCGACCCCGAACTGGACGCCGCCGCCATCGCCGCGCGCATCCAGCGTCCGGTCGCGCCGGCGCGATGGACCGCCGGGCACGACGGCAGGGCCGCGGCATGAGCCTTCACCCATTTTCGGGAGCCATGAGCCATGTATGATCTCGCCATCGTCGTGCCGGTGCGGCGCGGCAGTTCGCGCATCGCCAACAAGTCGATGCTGCCGTTCGGCGACGAGGACTCGCTGATCGCGTGGAAGCTCAGCCAGCTGGTCAAGGTGATCGACTCCGCACGGATCTATCTCAGCTCGGAGGATGACGAATTCCTCGCGATCGGCGATCGCTTCGGCGTGTCGCGGCACAAGCGACCGATGCGGCTGGCGCGCGACCATGTCGCGCCGTTCCGCGACGTCATCACCGGCATCGTCCGCGACATCCCGCATGCGCATATCGCCTGGTGCACCGTGGTGTGCCCGCTGATGGCGCCGCAGGAATATCTCGACTGCTTCCGCGCCTATCATGACGAAGTGATCTGCGGTGCGCATGACTCGCTGGTCGGCGTGAACCTGATCAAGGAATATTTCTGGGCGGAAGGGCGCTCGCTCAACTACCAGGCGACGCGCGATCACACGATTTCGCAGGAGCTGCCCGACTGGTTCAAGTGACCAACAGCATCTATATGTGCGCCAAGCGCGAGATATTGCGGCGCGAATATTTCCTCGGCGACACGCCGGTGATGGCGCAGCTGTCCAAACGGGCCGGGGTCGATATCGACTATATCGACGACTATCTCTTCGCCCGCGCGCTGCACACGGTCTATGAACAGGACGATCTCGACGCGATCGACCCCGCCACGCTGATCGACTGGAGCCACGATGCCCACCCGCTTCCCATCGCCATATGACGCGATCTTCTTCGATTTCGACGGGGTGATCGCCGACTCGGTCGATGCCAAGATCGTGGCATTCGGCGAACTGTACCGGGAATTCGGCCCCGCGGTGCGCGCGGCGGTGATGGCCTATCAACGCGCCGTCCCCGGCGAGACGCGCTTCGACAAGATCCCCAAATTCCATCGCGAACTGCTCGGCATCGAACTGACCCAGGCGGAAATCATCTCCTGGTGCGACCGGCTGTCGGACATCGTACTCGACGAGGTGGTGGCGAGCGCGCTGCTGCCGGACGTGCCCGAAGTGCTGGCGCGGCTCAAGGCGCAGGGCGTGCCGGCGCATATCGTCTCGGGCACGCCGCATGACGAGCTGCAGATCATCGTCGACCGCAAGGGGCTGCGCGGCTTCTTCGCCTCGGCGCGCGGCGCGCCGCAGAAGAAGCATGTCATCGTCGAGGATATCCTTGCCGCGCACGGGCTGGCGCGCGAGCGCTGTCTGTTCGTCGGCGATGCGATGACCGATCATGACTGCGCCAGGGTTTGCGCGATGGACTTTCTCGGTCGCGCCCCTGCCGGGCAGAGCCCGTTTCCGGCGGGAACGCGCGTGGTGGAGCGGCTCGGCGAGGCGTTCCTTACGACGTCGGGGTTGCGGCGCGCGGCATAACGTCGTCTCGCGCTTGGCCGAACCTCTGCCACGGCAGCGCCGGGATTGGCGGCGCGGACCTCGATCGATTGACAAAGCCGGGCTTCATTCCAGAATTCGCCGTCTCCGCCATGGGAGCGCGCGATGATTCTGATCGGCCAATATGATTCTCCCTTCGTCCGTCGGGTCGGCATCGCGCTCGCGCTCTACGACATGGCTTACGAGCATTACCCATGATCGACCTTCGCGGATGGCGCGCGGATCGCGGCCTATAATCCGCTGCGCCGCGTGCCGACGCTGGTGCTCGACGATGCCACCGCGCTAGTCGACAGCAACGCGATCCTCGACCATCTCGATGAACAGGTCGGCCCGGCGCGCGCGCTTTTTCCAGCGGCCGGGCCGGCGCGGCGCGCGGCGCTGCGGATCGCCGCGCTCGCGGCAGGCCTCGCTGAGAAGGCGGTCAGTCTGGTCTATGAGCGTGTCCTTCATACAGAGCCTTCGGCGCTATGGAGCGAGCGCTGCCGCACGCAGATCGCCGAGGTCGTCCGCCTGCTGGAAGCCGAGCGCGCGGCGCGCGCGACGCCCTATTGGCAGGGCGAAGCGATCGGCCATGCCGACATTATGCTGGCCTGCGCGCTGCGTTTCGCGCGCGAGGCGCATCCCGGCCTGATCGACGATGCGACCATCCCGGCGCTGATGGCGCACTGTGCGCGCTGCGAGGCGTTGCCGGCGTTCGTCACGGTGCGGCAGGTGTTCGTTCCACCGGCGTGAGGGTGCGTGGCGGAGGCACACGAGCATAGGCCCGAACCGTTCCCGCCTGACCGATCAAACTCGGGGCCTGGTCGCCCCAACTTTGCACAACTTTACGTGACGCACATCGCCGAGCAACGCCGCCGCCCGAAAGGAGCGTGGCGACGATCCGATCGTCGCCATTCCCAGATGAAAGGCTCGAGAAATGAATACACTTTCGCAACGGCGCTGGATGCTAGCAGGCATTGTGGCCATTACGGTCGGCACGGCGGGACTGGCCGGTGCTGGCCCCGCCCTCAGCCTTGTGGCCGGACATCAGATGCCGGGTCATGGTCATGCGGCGATGGATCCGGCCGCGGTCGACGCCCATGTCGACCAGATGTTCAGCACGGTCCTGCCCGACGCCACCGTCGAGCAGAAGAGCCGGCTGAAGGTCCTCGCCCGGGCCGTCCATGAAGACCTCCGCGTAACTCATGCGCAGTTCGGGGAGACCCATCAGCGCCTCCATGCATTGCTGCTCCAGCCGAGCATCGACCGGGCGGCGCTCGAAAGCTTGCGGGTCGCCCAGATCCGCGAGATCGACGCGACCTCCAAACGCGTGGTCACGGCGCTTGCCGATGCGGCCGAGATACTCAGCCCGGCGCAGCGGGCTCGGCTGGCGGCGCACCTCCAGGCGCATGACAAAGCGGAAACGGTTCGATGAACCGATATCTTCTGTCGATCGCCCTCGGGGCCATTGCGGCAGGGTCCGCCAATGCCGCGCCCTTGACCGGCGATGGTGGCCCCGCGCCCTCGCAACGCGTGACCTACGCCGACCTCGACCTCGATCGCCAGGCCGGGATCACGACGCTCCGTTCTCGCATCAGCGCGGCCGCCCACCAGCTGTGTGAAACCAGCAATGTCGCGCCGCTTGCCGAGAAGGTGCGCGAAATGCGCTGCTACCGTACGGCCATCGCCGATGCCTATCAGCAGGTGCATCGCCGCGCGGGCGAGGGAACACGCGCCGCGTCGCTATAGCGGCAACCCTCGGCGCCACTGGCTGACGCCGCGATCGTAGCGCTTCGCCGAAGCGCCGCTGAACGCTCTGCAACCGACATACAGGCTTCGCGACGCACGCGAAGCCTGTATGATCCGCCTGATGCCCTCCTCGCCCGAGATCAACGCCATGGCCAAGCGCATCCTGATGATCGAGGACGACCAGCGCCTTGCGACGATGGTCGCAACCTATCTCGGCCAGAACGGCTATGTCGTGACGCATAGCGCCACCGGCGAGGGCGGCATTGCCGCCCTGCGCGACCAGACCGATGGCAGCTTTGCCGCAGTGCTGCTCGATTTGATGTTGCCCGACAGCGATGGGCTCGACCTTTGTCGGCAAATCCGCGCGCTGCCGAGCCCGACCGATTCAGTGCCGATCGTGATGCTCACGGCCAAGGGTGACCCGTTCGATCGCGTGATAGGGCTCGAAATCGGCGCCGACGACTATCTTCCCAAGCCGTTCGAACCGCGCGAATTGCTCGCGCGGTTGCGCGCCGTGCTGCGGCGGCCACGACTGGTCGAGGCGGCCGGCACGGCGACGCTCCGCTTCGGCCGCCTCGAGATCGATCGCGACGCGCGCGCGGTGCTGATCGATCGTCGCGTCTGCATGCTCACCGCCTATCAGTTCGATCTGCTCGCGCTGTTGGCGGAACGCGCCGGGCGGGTCCTGTCGCGTGACCAATTGATCGACGCGTTGAAGGGCGGGACGCACGAGCCGTTCGACCGGTCGATCGACGTCCACATCGCGCGCCTGCGCGCGATGATCGAGGACAACCCGAAAGATCCGAAGCGTATCCTGACGGTGCGCGGTTCGGGCTATGTGTTCGTGCGGGTGCAGGATGGCTGAGTATCCTCCCAGCGGTTCCGTCGTCAGGCGTTCTGGCCTCGGGCAGCGCCTCTATGTGCGCATTTATCTTGCGCTGCTGACCAGCCTGGTGGTCGCGGCAGTGCTGTTCGGCCTCGCGCACCGAGGGTATGGCACGGTGCCGGTCACCATGCCCGGCGCCCGCGCCCATGTCAGCATGCTGGGCCTGCTCATGGTCATCGCGCTGGTCGTCGCACTGGCCTCCTATCCGGTGATACGACGGCTGACGCGCGGCCTCGAACGGCTCGAGGCGAGCGTCGCGGCGTGGGGCGCTGGCGACTTGTCTGCCCGGGTAGCGGTCGAGGGCCGGGACGAGGTCGCGCGACTGGCGATCAGCTTCAACGAAGCTGCCGCCCGCGTCGAAGCGTTGATGCGCGCGCAGAAAACCCTGCTGGCGAACGCCTCGCACGAACTGCGCTCGCCGCTCGCGCGAATCCGCATGGCGATCGAGTTGCTGGAGGATAGCGCACCGGCGGCGCTTCGCACCGAACTGGCGCGCAATATCGCTGAGCTGGATCAGTTGATCGGCGAGGTGCTGCTCGCCAGTCGCCTCGACATGGCGGGCGCGCGCGAGCGACCGTTTGTGGAGGTCGATCTTGCGGCACTGGTTGCCGAGGAATGTTCGCGCATGGCAGTGGATTGCGCGGTCGAAGCGGTCAGCATTCCGGGAGATCCCGCGTTGATTCGGCGGATGATCCGCAACCTGCTTGAAAACGCCCTGCGCCATGGCGGCAATACGCCGACCAGCGCGACGTTGACGCTATCCACGGGAAGCGCACAACTTGACGTAATCGATGGCGGGAGCGGCGTACCGGAGGTCGATCGGGAGGCGATCTTCACGCCCTTCTACCGCGTGCGCGGCGCCAGCGAAGCCGATGGCGGCCACGGACTCGGCCTGAGCCTCGTGCGTCAGATCGCCCGCCGGCATGGCGGCGACGTTTGCTGCCTGGAGGGTCCTGGCGGCGGCGCGGCTTTTCGCGTCACATTTCCGAGACCCGTCTGAACGCATCGCCCAGCACCTGCCGGGGATCGCTGGATTGCAGGCTTGCCGCTATCCCCAAGCGAAGGGGCGAGGCATCAGACCAGCGCGATATCCGGCGCGTCCTCGGCCTTCATGCCGATGACGTTGTAGCCGGCGTCGACATGATGCGTCTCGCCGGTGACGCCACTCGCCAGGTCGCTGAGCAGATAGAGGCCAGCGCCGCCGACATCCTCGATCGTCACGTTGCGCTTGAGCGGCGCGTTGAGCTCGTTCCATTTGAGGATCAGGCGGAAGTCGCCGATGCCCGAGGCGGCGAGCGTCTTGATCGGGCCGGCCGAGATGGCGTTGACGCGGATATTGTCGCGGCCGAGATCGACCGCGAGATATTGCACGCTGGTTTCCAGCGCGGCCTTGGCGACGCCCATGACGTTATAGTGCGGGATGACCTTTTCGGCGCCGTAATAGCTCAGCGTCAGCAGCGAGCCGCCATCGGGCATCAGCGCCGCCGCGCGCTTGCACACCGCGACGAACGAATAGACCGAGATGTTCATCGTCATCAGGAAGTTGTCGAGGCTGGTGTCGACATAACCGCCGCGCAGCTCGTTCTTGTCGGAAAAGCCGATCGCGTGGACGACGAAGTCGATCGTCGGCCACTCAGTAGCGAGCTTGGCGAAGGTCGCATCGAGCGCGGTCATGTCGGATACGTCGCAATCGAACAGGCGCGCGACGCCGAGTTGCTCGGCGAGCGGACGGACGCGCTTTTCCATTGCCTCGCCCTGATAGCTGAACGCCAGTTCCGCACCCGCCTCGGACAGCTTCTTCGCAATCCCCCACGCCAAGGAACGATCATTGGCGAGCCCCATGATAAGCCCGCGTTTTCCTGCCATCAAACCCGTCACGCCGTCGTCCCTTGCAGCTTGTTGGCCCCCTCTACCCTGTCCGGGTCGGCTTCCGCCAGTGCCGCGTTGAGTTCGGCGCCGATCGTCAGCCCGAGGCCGACGATATAGAAAAACAGCAAGGCGACGATCACCCCGGCGAGCGAGCCATAGGTCAGGTCGTAGCGCCCGACACGCGCGAGGATCACCGGCAGCAGCGCGGTCGCGCTGACCCACCACACGGCCGTGAACAGCGCGCCGGGCCATTTGCGGCAGCGGCTGTAGCGATATTTGGACGGCGTCACCGAGTAGAACAGCGCATAGAGCGCGCCGAACATCACCACGCCCGGCACCAGCCGCGACAACCCGATCCAGCCCGCCAGGTCGGACGCCCAGGGCAGCATGCGGTAAATGAATTCCTGCACGCCGAGCAGTACACCCTGAAGCAGCAGCGAGGCGAGCGAGAGAATCACCGACAGGACGATCACCAGCATCGAGCCGAGCCGGTAATGCCAGAACGGCCGACTGAAGGTCACGCCGTACGCGCGGCGGAAGATGTCGCGCAGGGTCTCGACGAAACTGCCGACGGTCCACAGTCCGATCAGCGCGCCCAGCCATAGCAGCCCGCCGGTCCGCGCGGCGAGCACGTCGGCGATCGGCTTGCGCAGCAGGTCGGCGACATCGGGCGGCAGCGCGTGGAGAAAGCCGCTGACCGCCTCGGCCACGTCGGCGCGCTGCCCGAACAGCGAGGCGATCGCCGCGGCGAGGATGAAGAACGGAAAGACCGTCAGCAGCGCGAGATAGGCGAGGTTGCCGGCATAGATGAAGCCGTTGCTGAACACGCCGACGAGGACGCGGCGGGTGACCGCCCAGGCGATGCTGGCCGGGGCCATCCAGCCGGTCGGGTGCGCCGGCACCGCCGCCTGCTCGGGATGCTTCGCCCGTTCCTCGGGGGATTGCGGCGAGGCGTCCTGCATCGGCGGCTAAACCCCGAGATTGCCGCGCGGGTTCCCCTTGTCACGCCCGGCCCAGCCCTGCACGAACTCGGTCAGCGCCGCGTCATCGGCCGGCAGGTCGACCATCAGCGTGACGAGCTGATCGCCGCGACCACCGTCCTTGCCGCCGTCTTTCTTGTGGAACCCGCGACCGCGCAACCGCAGGACCTTGCCCGAACTGGTGCCCTTGGGCACGGTCAGCATCACCGCGCCCTCGACCGTCGGCACCTTGACGCTGGCGCCAAGCACCGCCTCGGCGAGGCTGATCGGCAGATCGAGCCGCACATCGTCTCCATCGCGGGTGAAGAAGCGGTGCGGCTGGATGTTGATCGTGACGATGCCGTCGCCGGCGCCGCCCGGCCCGACCTGTCCCTTACCGGCGAGCCGCATCTGCGTGCCGTTTTCGAGATTGGCGGGGAGCTTGAGGTCGATCGGCTTGCCGTCGGCGAGCGTGACGCGCTGCGGCTTCAAGGTTGCCGCCTCGACGAACGGCACGTTGAGGCGATAAGCAACATTGGCGCCCTTGGGCTGCGGCTGACGCCGCCCGAAGCCGCCAAAGCCGCTGGCAAAACCGCCACCCTTGCCGCCGCCCGAGAACAACCCCTCGAACACGTCGCCCAAATCGGGCGCGCCCTCGAAATCGAAACCGCCCGGGCCACCGGCGGGGTTGGGCCGGAAACCGGCGGTGCCGCCGCCAAAGCCGCCGGGCCCGCCGCCGAAGCCGAAGGGCGAGGCCGGGTTGCCGTCTCCGTCCATCTCGCCGCGGTCGAAGCGCGCGCGCTTGTCCTTGTCGGTCAGCAGATCATAGGCGTTGGTGACCTGGCTGAAACGCTCGGTCGCCTTGGGATTGTCCTTGTTCTTGTCGGGATGGAGTTCCTTGGCGAGCTTGCGGTACGCCTTCTTGATCTCCGCCTCGCTCGCGGTGCGTGCCACGCCCAAGGTCTGATACGGATCGGCCATTCTTGCCCCGGTTGATGAGTCTTGCCGCTATGTGGGGGATCGAAGAGGTGAGTGCAAACCTTCTGCGCAATGTCTTTCGCAATCGCCCAGCCCGGCGTGCGGCGGTTGAAGTTGCGGCCAACGCGATTAAACCGGATGCGATGGTTGGGGGACACACGATGCAGCAGATGTTTTCGCGGATGGCGCTGGTGCTCGCGCTGGCCATAGCGCCAGCCGCCGTCGCCGGGGTGCCGGGCCGGACGCATGCACTCGCCACCGCGCCGCTCGCGCCCGTAACACTGCTCCCCGTCCAGGCCGATCCCAGGGACAGCAAGATCCTGCTGACGCTGCCGCCGGCGGGCGCGGACGGCGTAGCGGCACGCTTCCTCTATACCGTCGCGTTGCGCACCGGGCTCGGCTCCGCACCGACGTTCCTCGATCGCGGGCGGATCGGCGCGACGCGGATCATCGCCTTTCGCCGCATCGGCAAGAAGCTCGCAATCCAGTTCGAAAACCCGCGCTTCCGCGCGCATGGGGCAGCGGCTGCCGACCCTGTCGGCAGCGTCGACTTCGCCACCTCCACGGTATGGCTCGGCGATATCGGCGAGACCCGCGCCGACGGCACGATGGTGATCGACGTCGCCGGCTTTCTCGCGTCGGACACACTCGGTATCGCCAGCTCGCTCGACCAGAGCGGCGACAATTTCGGCACCGGCGATGCGCAGGGACAAGGCAAAGGCTTCAAGCTCGCCGAAAAATTGAGCGCCGCCGATCCCGGCTCGCTCAAGGCCTTTCCCGACAATATCGAAGTCGATGCGGTGCAGACCTATGTCTCGGAGCAGCCCGGCGCGGAGGTCGAAAATATCGCGCCCGACGCCCATCAGATCAGCTTCACGGTGCATCACAGCTTAGTGCGCTTGCCCGGCCCCGGCTTCGTGCCGCGCGCCTTCGACCAGCGCATCGGCGGCTTTTCGACGCAAACACTGGCGTTCGGCGCGCCGCTCGGCGAGGATGTGGTGCGCGATTACGCCAATCGCTTCCGGCTCGACAAGCTAGACCCGACGGCGGCGCGATCGCGGGTGCGCAAGCCGATCGTCTTCTATGTCGACAACCGCGCGCCCGAACCGATCCGCTCGGCATTGGTCGATGGCGTTGGCTGGTGGGCCAAGGCATTCGAGGCGGCCGGCTATATCGACGCCTTCCAGGTCAAGGTGCTGCCCGACGATGTCGACCCGCTCGACGTGCGCTACAACATCGTCAATTGGGACGATCGCGCGACGCGCGGCTGGTCCTATGGGCAGGAGATCGTCGATCCGCGCACCGGAGAGATCGTCAAGGGCATGGTCGTGCTCGGGTCGCGGCGTGCGCGGCAAGACATCCAGATTTTCCAGGCGCTGGTCGGGGCCGACCAGCTCAACACGGGCACCGCCAACGACCCGGTCCGCGTCGCGCTCGCCCGGCTGCGCCAGCTTGCCGCGCATGAAGTTGGCCATTCGCTCGGCTTCGCGCATAATTTCGCCGCCAGCACGCAGGATCGCGCATCGGTGATGGACTATCCCGCGCCGCACATCGGCCTGGTCGGCGGCAAGCCGGACCTGTCGGATGCCTATGGCGTCGGGCTCGGCGTATGGGACATGGCAACGACCGACTGGTTGTACGGTGAGCCGGTATCGCGCGCCGATCGCCAGGCTGCGGCCGATGCCAAGGCGCGCGCGGTGGTCGCCGCCGGCATGCGCTATGTCGAGGACGACAATGCCCGATCGCCCGACACCGCGCAGCCATGGGGCGGCCTGTGGGACGACGGCGCCGATCCGACCAGCGAGCTTCGGCGCATGCTCGACGTTCGCGCCGCCGTGATCGCGCGGTTCGGGCTGGGTGCGCTCGCCCCCGGTGAACCGGTCGCCAACCTCCGCCGCCGCTTCGTGCCATTGTGGCTGTTGCACCGCTACGAGGTCGTCGCCACTGCAAAGGCGATCGGCGGCGCGGAATTCAGCTATGCCGTCAATGGCGATGGCCATGAAGCGGCGCCGCCGGTGTCGCCCGCCGATCAGCGCGCCGCGCTCGAGGCGATATTGCAGACACTCTCACCGACCGCATTGCGCGTGCCCGACCGGCTCGTTCCGCTGCTGTCGGCCGCCGCCAATGGCAGCGACAACAGGCAGTTCGACATCGAGATATTCGCCAGCCATGCCAGCCCGATCTTCGACCCGCTGATTGCGGCCGACGCCGCCGTGGAAATCAGCCTCAACGCGTTGCTCTCGCCACCGCGGCTTGCCCGCGTCGCGGCGCAGCATGACGTCGATCCGAAGGCGCTCGGCGTGGAAGAGGTGCTCGATGCCGTCATCGCGCGCACCGTCCCGGCGCGCAGCGATGCACTGACCCGGCGCATCGCGGAGCGCACCATCGTCAAGCTTGCGCAGGTCGCGGCGAACAAGACGACGACAACCGATGTCGCCGCACTGATTGACGCGCGGTTACAGCGGCTCGGCACGACGCTGGCGCGGCGTGGCGGCGACGGAACGGATCGCGACTGGGCGGAAAGCCTGTCGCGGCGCCTGCTCGATCCGCGCCAGCGCAGCGCGATGGCCACCGACCTGCCGCGCATGACGCCGATCCCGCCGGCCGATCCGATCGGCGGCGAGGGTGAGTGGATGGACTTGCCATAACGGCGATCGATCCCCGCCGGCCCAGCTTCGGATGGCCGCATCTGGACGGGCTTGGCAGTGCAGCCCGTTAAGCCAGCATTCCCGCCAGCCGCTGGCGGATGATCGTCTCGGCCTCGGCCATGATCCGGTCGATCAGTTCGCGGCAGGTCGGGATGTCATGGATCAGCCCGGCGACCATGCCGCAGCTCCACGCGCCGGCATCCATGTCGCCCTCCTTCATGATGCGCGGATAGACCCCGGCGACTTCCTCGATGATGTCGGCGAATTTCAGATCGGCGCCGAGCGCGCGTTCCTTTTCGATCAGCCGCTCGACTGCGGCGTTGTTGAGCACGCGCTCGGTGTTGCGCAGCGAGCGCATCACCAGCCTCGTGTCGAGTTCCGACGCGGCGACCAGCGCCTGCTTGACCTTGTCATGGACCGGCGCCTCCTGCGTGGCGATGAAACGCGTGCCCATGTTGATGCCCTCCGCCCCGAGCGCCAGCGCAGCGACGAGGCTGCGGCCGTCGGCCATGCCGCCGCTCGCGACGAACGGGATGTCGAGCTCTTCGGCGGCGCGCGGCAGCAGGATGAAATTGGGCACATCGTCCTCGCCGGGGTGCCCGCCGCATTCGAAGCCGTCGACCGACACCGCGTCGCACCCGATCGACTGCGCCTTGAGGCTGTGGCGGACCGAGGTGCATTTGTGGATCACCTTGATCCCGGCATCCTTGAGGTAGGGCAGCACGGCGACGGGGTTGTTGCCCGCCGTCTCGACCGCCTTGACGCCGCCCTCGATGATCGCGCGGACATAGCCGGGATAGTCGGGCGTATTGACGATCGGCAGGAAGGTGAGGTTCACGCCAAACGGTTTGTCAGTCATGTCACGGCAACGCGCGATTTCGTTGGCGAGATCGGCCGGGGTGCGCTGCGTCAGCCCGGTGATGATGCCGAGCCCGCCGGCATTCGACACCGCCGCCGCCAGCTCGGCGAAACCGACGTAATGCATGCCGCCCTGGATGATCGGATGTTCGATACCGAACATTTCGGTGATGCGCGTCTTCACGGCTTTCCTCCCCTGCCTCTCGTCGCACCATTATCGGGCCGATCGTTATCCCCGGTTATGCCGCGACTTCCTCGAGCGGTGCAACATCGACCGACACCGTCATCTTCTGCCCGCCGGCACCGAGCAGCACGCCGTCGATCGGCGCGATCTCGCCATAGTCGCGGCCGATCGCCATGATGATATGGTCGCCCGCCATCCAGATGCCATTGGTCGGATCGACGCCGACCCAGCCGCGCACCGCGCCGCACCACAGCAACACCCAGGCATGCGTCGCATCGGCGCCGACGAGACGCGGCTGACCGGGCGGGGGAATGGTGCGGATATAGCCCGAGGCATAGGCGGCGGGCAGGCCGGTGGCGCGCAGGCCGGTAATCATGATCTGCGCGAAATCCTGGCACACCCCGCCACGCTTGACGAACGCCTCGTGCGGCGGCGTGTCGACCAGGGTCGCCTCGGCGTCGAAGGTGAATTCGGCCTGGATGCGCCGCGCCAGCGCGATCGCCGCGTCGAGGCAGGGGCGGTTGGGGTCGAGTTCCTGCGCGCACCACGCCGCGATCTCGCGGTCGAGCGGGATCAACGGCGAGGGGAACAGGTAATTGGCCGGCCCGGCGGGGGACGGATCGCGGCTGGCGCGCGCGGCGGCGGCGATCTCGGCGAGCGTCGGATCGTCGGGCGATGGCACCGGCACGAGCCGGTCGACGACGAGCCGCGAGACGCTCTCGATCGTCAGCTGGCGCACCGGCTCCTCGATTACCAGCCGGGTGACGTTGGCAAGCCCTGCCTCGGCGCGCGCCGGATAGGTACGGCCCGACGGCGCGATCGTCAGGCGATAGCGTTCGAGCGTCTGGCCCGACCAGATGATCGGCTTGAGCCGCAAATTGCAGCGCGCGAACTTGACCGCGCCGCCATAGTCGAACCGGGTGACGTGGCGGATGTCGTAGATCACGGCAGGATGCTCATGCCAGCGTAAGCCCGCCGGCGCGCAACGGTTCCGCGCCCTGCAGAAAATAGCGTCGCGCGATCGCGTCGGACAGCGCATAGAGCTTGCGCTCGATCTCGCCGAGCAATGTCTCGTCGAGCGCCGCCGCGCTGGTCGCGCTGAGCAACGCAGTGAGCGCGGCGGCCTGCGCCTGTTGCGGCTCGTCCATGCCGTCGTCGCCGAGCACGGGCAGCGCGGCGAGATGCTCGCGGATGCGCTCGACCTGGAAGGCGACCGAGCGCGGATTGCCGGGATCGAGCGCCAGCAGGTCGACGACGGGGACGCGCGCAATGCCGGTGAGGTAGCGCTGACGGTAGCTGATCTGGCTGTCGGCGAGATCGAGCAGGGTCGACAGGTCGTCACCGCTGGCCTGGGGCATGCCGAAGCTGCGCAGCTTGCGCGCCATCGTCGCGGCGCGCTCGACGCGGCGGCCCATGTCCATGAAGCGCCACGCCGCAGTGCGGCCCATATGCTCGGCCGAGAGCCCCGACAGCGCGGCATAGCGGCGCTGCAGCGTGCCGGTACGATCGAGCAGCCCGCCGCGCGTCGGGAAAGGCGCATCGAGCAGATGGACCATGTCGGCGGCGAGCCGATCACGCGAGCCCTGGCCAATGCCGCGCGCCAGCCGGTTGATCGCGCGTACACTTTGGCCGCCCTCGCCCTCCAGCGCGGTGCGCGCAAAGGCGGCGAGGTCGGCGCGGCGCAGCGAAGGCGGGTGCGGCGCGGCGCCGGCCGCGACGATCAGCCCGACGAGCCGCCCGACCGTGTCGAGCGCGAGCGCGGCGCCGGCGTCGACATCGATCGAGTTGCCGAGCATCACGCGGATCACACCGAGTTGCGCCTCGCCGCGCTCGAGATAACGACCGAGCCAGAAGAAATTATCGGCCACGCGGCTCGGCAGCGTGCCGGGGTTGCGGCGCACATGAAGCGTGTCGGGCGGCGGCAGCAACGAGACCTGATCGACCGACGCGCCGCCATGCACCGCGACGTCGGCGGACCAGTTTCCCTCGCCGATCAACGCGGCGCGGACATCGGCATGCTCGCCGATCCGCGCGAGGCCGCCGGGCAGCACCGTCCAGCCGCCATCGGCGCCGCGCGCCGCGAACACGCGCAGCGTGAAGGGCCGCGCGACGAGCTGGTCCTCGACCACCACCGGCATGGTCGACAGGCGGACGATCTCCTGCCCGACATAATCCTGCGGCCGGCGTTCCAGATCGGCAAACAGCGCCGCGCGCGCAGCGCCGGTGATCTCGGATCCGTGAATCGGCGCATTGTCGGCGAGGCCGAGCGGTGCGACGCCGAAGGCCGGGCCGATCAGCATCTGGTCGAAATCCTCGACGACATGCGCGCGTTCGCCATCGCCGCCGCACCACCAGGTGGCAATGTTGGGCAGGAGCAGGTCGGTGCCGAGCAGGCGCGTTGCGAGACGTGGCAGAAAGGCACCGAACGCCGGCGATTCGAGCACGCCGACGCCGGGCATGTTGGCAATGACGACATCGCCGGCGGCGACCGAGTCGATCAACCCCGGCACGCCGATGCTCGAATGCGAATCGAGCGCCAGCGGATCGAGCAGTCGCGGATCGAGCCGGTTCCACAACGCATCGATGCGTTTCAGCCCGCCGATCGTGCGGACATAGAGCTTGTCCTCGAGCGCGGCGAGATCGTCGCCCTCGACCAATAGCAGGCCGAGATAGCGCGCGAGATGCGCCTGTTCGGGATAGCTCGGGTTGAGCCGGCCGGGGGTGAGCAGGCCGATGCGCGGATCGCTGCGACGACAGGCGGCGGCGAGCCCGGCGCGGAAGGCGGCGAAGAACGGCGCGTGGCGATCGATGTTGAGCCGCCCCTGCAGGCTGCCGAGCCCGCGCGAAATGGCGAGGCGGTTCTCCAGCGCATAGCCGGCGCCGGCCGGGGCGCGCAGGTGATCGGCAAGCACGCGCCATTCACCGCTCGGGCCGCGCCCGAGGTCGACCGCGATGAAATGCAGATGATGCCCACCGGGCGGGACCAACCCGCCAAGCGGCCGCAGATAGAAGGGACTGCCGCCGAGCAGCGCGGCGGGGATATGCCCGCGCTCGACCAGCGTGGCGTCGCCGTAGAGATCGGCGAGGATGGTTTCGAGCAGGTCGGCGCGCTGGCGGATGCCGGCGGCGATGCCGGCCCATTCCTCGACATCGATCAGCAGCGGGACGGGCGACAGCGGCCAGGGACGCTCCTCATTCTCGCCGATGATGCGAAAGCCCGTGCCGATATCCGCGGCGTGGCGCTGCACGCGCTCACGCGCATTGCCGAGATCGTCCCCGGCGATTGCCGCGATCTCCTCGAACACCGCCGCCCAAGCCGCGTCGTCACGGCCGGCGCATAATACGTCGCCACGCTGCTCGCGCGTGCAATAGTCGGCGATCCAGCGCGCGGCGTTGGTCGCGGGATCGAGCAGGGAGGGCGCGGCGACAGCTGCCATATCGGTGATCATTCTCTCCCCTTGGGGCGAACGACTCGACCACAATCCCTTCGCGGGTGCAACAAGGTAATGGCCCTTATCCTTCCCCGCAGGCGCCGGTTCTAGAGGTCGGGC
The DNA here is from genome assembly GCF_036663795.1 of Parasphingomonas halimpatiens. Classification (NCBI taxonomy): domain Bacteria; kingdom Pseudomonadati; phylum Pseudomonadota; class Alphaproteobacteria; order Sphingomonadales; family Sphingomonadaceae; genus Parasphingomonas; species Parasphingomonas halimpatiens. The sequence goes on along the minus strand of NZ_JAXOJP010000014.1, from coordinate 10,092 downwards.
AGCATCTGATCCGCCACGCCCCAGCCCTGCAACGCCCGCGCATTGGCATGTTCGACCAGCTTGGCGAGATCGCGCACGCCCCAAGGATGCGCACTGTCGAGCGCGCGCAATTCGCTCCACGACACCGGCACGGCGACGGGCGCGCCGGCACGCGCACGGGCAGAATAAGGCATGATCGCGGTCGCGCCGCGCTGGTTGCGCAGCCAGTCTATGAAGATGCGCCCCTTGCGCTGCGCCTTGGACATCGTCGCGACGAAGCGCTCGGGCGCGGCCTGCGCCAGTGCGCGCGCGAAGCGGTCGGCGAAATCCTTGACCGCTGGCCATTCGGCATCCGGGGTCAGCGGCACGACAACATGGACGCCCTTGCCGCCCGACAGCAGTGCGAAGCTGGCGAGGCCGATCTCCGCAAGGTGATCGCGGAGATCCTCCGCCGCCTTCTTCACCACGTCGAAATCGAGTTCGGTATCGGGGTCGAGATCGAACACCAGTCGATCGGGCTTTTCCAGCGCCGCGACGGTCGAGCCCCAGCCATGGAATTCGATCGAGCCCATCTGCACGCAGGCGACGAGGCCGTCGGCATCGTCGACATAGAGATATTGTTCGGTCGAGCCGTCCTTCTCGCGGATCGGGACGTGGTGGACATGGTCGCCGAACGTCCCGGCATCATGCTTTTGGAAGAAGCACGCCTTGCCGCGCCCCTGCGGACAGCGCACCAGGCTGATCGGGCGATCACCGGCCCAGGGCAGCATCAGCGGCGCGATCGCTGCGTAATAGTCGGCGAGTTCCCCCTTGGTGACGTCGCTGTCGGGAAATACCGGCCGATCGCGATTGCTGACCTGCACCTTTACCGCCGGGGCGCCGGGCACCGGCTCGGGCCGTTCGGCGACCACCTCGCTGGCCGGCTTGTCGCCGCGCAGGCCGAGAAAGCTCGCATGGCGCAGCACGCCGTCTGGCGTCGTCTCGGCGAAGGCGACCTCGGCGACCAGCGTCGGCGTAACCCAATGCGCACCGCGCACCGCCGCCCGGGGAGCGTCGACGGTCGGCGTCTTGCGCTCGATCCGGCGCAGCCTGGCGAGCAGGTCGTCCATCGTGTCGCTGTCGAAACCGGTGCCGACCTTGCCGGCATAGACCAGGCCGTCGGGGCCGTTCAGCCCGAGCAGCAGCGAGCGAATGCCGCGCGTCTTGTCGCTCGGCGTCCAGCCGATGATGACGAATTCCTGCCGCAGCGTGCACTTGATCTTGAGCCACGCCTTGGTCCGCCGCCCACGATAGGGTGCATCGGCGAGCTTGGACACGACGCCCTCATAACCCTCGCGGCACATGGTTTCGAACAGCGCCTCGCCCTGCCCGACGACATGTTCGGAAAATTGCAGATGCGCGTCGGCACCGACGACCAGCGGTCGCAGCCGCTCCTTGCGGGCGATATTGGGCAGATCGGCGAGATCCTCGCCGTTCAGCGACAACAGGTCGAAGGCGAACAGCGTCATCTCGCCGTTCGAGGAGATCGCGTCCTTGAGCGTCGAAAAGTCCGGCTTGCCGTCCTTGAACGCGACGATCTCGCCATCGATCAACGCGCTGTCGACGGGCAATTTCGCCGCCGCGGCGGCAATGCCGGGGAATTTGTCGGTCCAGTCAAGGCCCGAGCGTGTGAAGACCTTCGCCTTGCCGCCGGCGACCGCGATCTCGGCACGGTAGCCGTCATATTTCACCTCATGCAGCCAGGCGGTGCCGGGCGGGACGTGATCGACCAGGGTGCAGAGTTGCGGGTCGCGAAAGGCAACACTGGCTTTCGTCTTTGCGGTGGCCTTCGTTTTGGCCGGTATTTTCTTGTTGGCCATTTTGGCCTTTTTGCCCTCGGCGATCTCGACCATCGTCCGCCCGGTCGTCACACTGGTCAGCGCGGTCTCGACCAGCGCGTCGGTGCCGCCCGCCCCGGCATCGTCGATCTTGCGCAGCAGCCAGTTCTCGCCCTTCTCCTTGCCGCGCGGCTTGAGCCGGATCAGCAGCCACTCGCCCTTCATGCGCTGGCCATCGAGCACGAAATGCAGATGGCCCTGCTCCAGGTCCTTCGCGCTCTTGCCCTTGATCGGCGCCCAGGTTCCTTGGTCCCACAGCATCACCGTGCCGCCGCCATATTCGCCGGCCGGGATCGTGCCCTCGAAATCGGCATAGGACAGCGGATGGTCCTCGGTGCGCACCGCGAGGCGCTTCTCGTTCGGGTCGAGGCTTGGGCCGCGCGTTACCGCCCAGCTCTTTAGCACGCCGTCGACCTCGAGCCGGAAGTCCCAGTGCAGCCGCGAGGCGTCGTGCTTCTGGACGAGAAAGCGGTTGCCGTGACCGGGCGCGAGCGTGCCGGCCGGCTCGGCGGTGCGGGTGAAGTCGCGCTTGGCGTTGTAGCGCGCGAGCGGATCGGCCTTCATTCTCCCCTCCCTGGACAAGGGAGGGGTCGGGGGTGGGTGCGTATGAGGCGAGCGCAGCGCCCGCCCCATACGCACCCACCCCCAGCCCCTCCCTTCAAGGGAGGGGAGTGAAAACGGCGCAGCTCAAGCACGCTTTTTCGCCGGTGCGCGCTTGGCCGGCGCCTTCTTTTCCGACGCCGCCTTTTTGTCAGGGGTCGTGGCGGAACCACCCATCGACTTCTTCAGCGCCGCCATCAGGTCGACGACGTTGGAGGCGCCTTTGCCCGACGGCTTGTCGCTGTCGTCCTCGATGATCTTGCGTCCCTTGGCCTTGCGCTTGCGCTCGACCAGATTCTTCAGCGCATCGACATAACGATCGTGGAATTCCTGCGGGTCGAACGCCGAGGTCTTTTTCGCGATCAGCGCCTCGGCGAGATCGAGCAGTTCCTCGTCGGGCTTATCGTCGGGAATGTCGCGGAAATACCCCTGCGCCTTGTTGACCTCATCGGCATAACGCAGTGTTTCCAGCACCATGCCGCGCCCGCACGGCTTGAGGCTGACGACATATTCGCGCCCGCGCATCGCCAACTGGCCGAGCCCGACCTTTTTGGTGCGGCGGAGCGCCTCGCGCAGGACGATGAACGCCTCCTCGGCGAGATCGTCGGCGGGCACGACGAAATAGGGCTTCTCATAATAGAGCACGTCGATTTCGCTCGCATCGACGAACTGGGTCAGTTCGAGTGTCTTCTTCGATTCGAGCTTCACCGCGTCGATCTCGTCCTGCTCGAGCAGCACGAAATTGCCCTTCTCATATTCGAAGCCCTTCATGATCTCGTCGGTGTCGACCGGGCCGAGCCCGGTGACGACCTTCTCGTAATGGATCGGCTTGCCGCTCGGCTCATGGATCTGCTTGAAGCTGACCTGCGCGCCCGATTTGGTCGCGCTGTAGATCTCGACCGGAATCGACACCAAGGCGAGCCTGATCTGCCCCTGCCAATAGGCGCGCGCTGCCATGTTCCCGCATCTCCCTTGTTACGAAGCCGACTCAATCCCTGGGCGGCGGAGTCGTTCCGTCGGTCGGATCAGCGTGGCGCCGGCGTTCCCCACGGCCCCGGTACGCGGCGCGCGCGGGGGCGGCGGCGGGAGCGGGCAAGCCAGCCGCCGAGAAATCCCAGCGCCGCCGTAAGGCTGGCGAAGCCGAGGCTGTCGCGCCGCTGCTCCGCGGTCGCCGGGCGATCGACGGTATCGACCAGCCAGTCGCTGTTCTGCTGCACCGTATCGATCTGGCGGGCGATCGCCGGCGCATGCTTCCCATCGATGAAGGGTGCCTTGGCGACCAGCGCAAAGTCGAGCACCAGCTTGTCGCCATCGTGATGCGACGAAGCGTCGAAATCGAAACCGGGGCCGTGGCTGGATTCGAGACCCGACAGCGACGGCCGGAAATCGGCGACATCGAGGATCATCCTATGGGTCCGGTTGATCGAGAAGGTCATCGCGACGGGCGCGGCGCGCGCCGGCCCGCCGGGTCGGGTGAAGAGGTCACGGATCGTGCCGACGGCGAGTTCGAGCGTGCGGGTGGTGCGCGCATAATCATCCGCGTCGGCCGGCAGCATGAAGCGCTGGTGCACGATCACGCGGTTCGCCTCGCGATCATCGGCAACCCCGACCGAACCACTGCTCACCAGACCGGGATAGAGGTTGCGATAGAAATCGAGCTTGTCCAGTTCGGTCCTGGCCAAACCCTTTTTCGCCAGGCTGGCACGCTCGATATCGGCCTCGTCGCTGGCATAGACGGTGTCGACATCGAGCGTCATCCCGCTCGCGTCGAGCCGATAGCGCTCGGTTGTGGCCATCGTCGGGGATGCCGGCACGGGGTTGGTGATCGCAACGAGCCGGTCCTGTCCGCGCCGGATCGGCAGGGCGAAACCATAGGGCAAGGGCGCCAGCGTATCGAGCTGCCCGCCCTGATGATCCATCGTCGCATCGAGCCAGTAGTTCCGCCCGCCGATCGTCGCCAGCGTGATGACATGATCGAAGGCGTTGGCGGCCGGCAGGATGCGATCGAGCGCCTGGCCCTGGTCGCTGTCGGTAAGCGCCGGCCAGGCCGTAACGCCCAGTCGTCGCAGCACGGCGACCAGCAACAGCGTCTTGTCCTTGCAGTCACCGAAGCCGTTGCGGATGGTGACCGCCGGCGCGCGCGGCACGAACGAGCCCGCCCCGATCGACAGGCTGGTATAGCGGATCGAATCCTGAACGAGGCGAAGCGCCGCGATCGTCCGGCGCTTCAGATCGGGCGTCGCGGCGGCGATCGCATCGACCCGCCGGGCGAAGTCGGCGGGCAGCCGCAGGTCCTGCGAATAAAAGGGCTGCGACCAGCGATCGATCGTACCCCAATCGGCCATCATCGACAGGCTGACGCGTGCCCATGGGTTCCACCATTTCGGCGATCCGGTAGCGTCCGTCACCGGATCGGGGTCCATCACGCGCCATTCGCGCACGACGACGTTGCCGACACGGCGCACGGACGGTGCCGGGGCATGCTCGAACGAACGGGCGACGAGCGGGCGACCCGCGGGCATGCTCAAGCGGTAGCGGGTCAGCCCGGTCGGCACCGACCAGCCAAGGCTGGCCGTGTCGAAGAAATTGCGAGGCCATGCGCCTGCGACGTCCTGCCAGCTCCATGCGACATCCACCACGTCGCCGACGCGCACGTCCTCGAGGCGGATCAGGGCGGTGCGCTCACCGGTGATGATGCCGTTGTCGAGCTCGTTTTCCTGGCGCAGCAGGTCGATGGCCGCCCGGGCGGTCTGGTCGATCATGCGGCCGTCGCGCCACAGTGCGATCCGGTGGACGATCAGTCGCTGGATCGCGGGGTCGAAGGAGATCTTGCTTTGCGCCGCGCCTTCCAGCCCCTGGCGATCGACGACCTTGATTGCCTGGCGACGAAAGGTCGTCGCGAAATCACCCGTCGCATCGATCTGGGTATCTTCCAGCAGATCATAGCTGCCGTCCTCGACGGCGCGCAGCCGCGCAGGGTTGGCGGCAGGAATCTGCGCCCATTCGATCCCCGCGGGCGCCGGCGCGCGAAGCAGTGGCACATTCTCGGCCGCCGGTGCGTCCGACGCGCACAATGCGAGCAGCGCGAGCGGGGCAAGCACGGTCATCGCTCGTCGAATGATCGATCGCACACACCGCCCCTGTTCGCCGTCCCCGGGAACCATGCCGTGGACGGTCGCGCGAGGCCAGCGCTATCGTGCGAATACAGTATGATGGCGCCGACCATCTCGTCAGGCATCGCCGCAACGCGACGCGACTGAAGCTCGTTGCTCGACTTGGCGGCCGCCGCACCATATGTCGCACGCCATGGCCGACGATCCCCACGCACTGTTCGACACCTGGTATGCCGAGGCGCGCCAGAGCGAAATCAACGACTCGAACGCGATGGCGCTCGCCACCGCTGACGCCGCAGGACGGCCGACGGTGCGCATGGTGCTGCTCAAGGGGCATGATCGGCGCGGCTTCGTGTTCTACACCAACCGCGAAAGCCGCAAGGCGGCCGCGCTTGCCGACAATGCCAGTGCCGCCTTGCTGTTCCACTGGAAGTCGCTGCGCCGCCAGGTGCGGATCGAAGGTCCGGTGACGCTGGTAAACGACGAGGAAAGCGACACTTATTTCGCCTCGCGCGGGCGCGATTCGCAGCTCGGCGCCTGGGCGTCGGACCAATCGCGCCCGCTCGACGCGCGCGCTACCTTCGAAGCGCGCTTCGCCGAGATCGAAGCGCGCTTCGCCGGGCGGGACGTGCCGCGCCCGCCGCACTGGGGCGGCTATCGCGTCGTGCCAGACCGGATCGAATTCTGGCAAGACCGCGCGCACCGGCTCCATGAGCGCCGCCTGTTCGTTGCCGACGGCGATGGCTGGACGGAAGGATTGCTTTACCCATGACCGAGGAACAGCGCCGCGCCTTCTCCCCCGTGGTGCGCGCCGCGCTCGCCAGCGTGGGAATGGCCGTGTCGCTGCTGGCGCTCAAGGCCTATGCCGCCTGGGCGACCGACTCGGTCGCGATGCTCGCGTCACTGGCCGACACCGCGCTCGATCTGCTCGCGAGTTTGGTGACGTTGTACGGCGTTCGGCTTGCCGCGACTCCGGCCGACCATGACCACCGCTTCGGCCATGGCAAGGCGGAGGCGCTCGCCGCCTTGTTCCAGGTGATGCTGATCACGGCGTCGGCGGCCGGCATCGGCTGGCGCGCGGTCGTCGCGCTGGGCGGATCGGCCGCGACGCAAAAGGGCGAACTGGGCATCGGCGTGTCGGTCGCCGCGATCCTCGCGACGTTGGTGCTGCTAGCCTATCAGCGCCGCGTGATCCGCCAGACCGGCTCGGTCGCGATCCGCGCCGACAATGTCCATTACCAGTCCGACGTGCTGCTCAACGGCTCGGTGATCGCAGCGCTGCTGCTCGACCAGCAGTTCGGCCTGCACGGGGCCGATGCGCTGTTCGGCATCGCCATCGCGCTGTGGCTCGCGTTCGGCGCCTTCCGCGCCTCGTCGGAGGCGATCGACCAGCTGATGGACAAGGAATGGCCCGAGGAAGAGCGCAAACGCTTCCTCGACGCGGCGGCGTGTCATCCCGAGCTGCGCGGCATCCACGACTTCCGCACGCGGCGGTCGGGCGCGCATGATTTCGCGCAGTTCCACATGTACGTCGCGCCCGAGATGACCGTGGCCGAGGCGCACAAGGTGATGGAAACGGTCGAGAACGAACTGCGCATCGCCTTTCCCAAGGCCGAGGTGTTGATCCATCTCGATCCCGATGGCCATATCGACACCGACAATCCGCTGATCGAGGCGGATGTCACCCCCCATTGGTTCGGCAAGCGGCTATGAGAATTCCCTTCGTCCAGATCGACGCCTTTGCCGACGCGCCCTTCACGGGAAACCCGGCGGCGGTGATGCCGCTCGCCGGCTGGCTGGCCGACGATGTGCTGCAGAAGATCGCCGCCGAGAACAATGTCAGCGAAACCGCCTTCCTCGTGCCGATCGCGGCGAGCGACGACGATGGCGGCGAGGGGCGGGACTTCGAACTGCGCTGGTTCACGCCAACGTCGGAAGTGGTGCTGTGCGGCCATGCGACGCTGGCGAGCGGACATTTCGTGCTGTCGTCGGACCCGGCGCGCGACAGCGTCCGCTTCCTGACGCGCAGGGCCGGGACGTTGTCGGTCACGCGTGCCGGCGACGGCTACGAACTGGCGCTGCCGGCATGGGCACCGAGCCCGAAAGCGCTACCCGAGATCGTCGCCGGTCTCAGCCTGTCGTCAGTGGTCGAAACATTGTGGCATCCGCATCGCTACGCCCTGATCTTGCTCGAAAATGCAGCGGCGATCCGCGCGCTCGCGCCCGATTTCCGCAAGCTTGCCGGACAAGGTGACATACTGACGATCGTCACAGCGCCGGGCGAGGATACCGACATCATCAGCCGCGTCTTCGCGCCCGGCGCCGGGATCGACGAGGATCCGGTGACGGGATCGGCACATGCGGTGATGACACCCTATTGGGCAAGGCGGCTCGGTCGCGACAGCTTCACCGCCTATCAGGCGAGTGCGCGCGGCGGATATTTGACGTGCCGGCTCGATGGCGATCGCGTCGTCCTGGGCGGTCGCTGCGTCACGGTGATCGAGGGAACGTTCTTCCTGTAAAGCTCAGGCGGCGTCGGCCATCGCCCAGCGCTCCGTGCCCTCGATCCAGCCGCCGCCGAGCACACGGTCGCCGGCATAGAGCACCGCGGCCTGACCGGGGGCGACGCCATATTCCGGCGCATCGAACAAGATGCTGTCGCCGACACGCCGCGCCGCGACGGGCCTGGCGAGCGAGCGGACCTTGGCGGTCAGCGGGCCGACATGATCGCCGCCGATCCAGTTGATCCCCGACAAATGCGCCGCGCCGACGGCAAGCGCGCTACGCGGGCCGACCACGACGCGGCGTGTCGCCGGTTCGAGCCGGATGACGTAGAGCGGTTCGGGCGTTCCACCGATCTCGAGGCCGCGGCGCTGGCCGACGGTGAAGTGGATCAGCCCGCGATGCACGCCGAGCACGCGGCCAGCCTCATCGACGATCTTGCCGCCGATATCGGCCTCGGGGCGGAGCTTTCTCACCAACGAGGCATAGTCGCCATCAGGGACGAAGCAGATATCCTGGCTGTCGGGCTTGCCCGCGACGCCGAGCCCTAGCTCGACCGCGAGCTCGCGAACGCGCGGCTTGGGCAGGTCGCCGAGCGGGAAACGCAGATAGTCGAGCTGCGCCTGGGTCGTGGCGAACAGGAAATAGCTCTGGTCGCGCGCCGGATCGGCGGCGCGGTGCAATTCGGCGCCGTCGCGGCCGAGCACGCGGCGAACATAGTGCCCGGTCGCCAGCGCATCCGCGCCCAGATCGCGCGCCATGCCGAACAGGTCGGTGAATTTCGGGCCCATATTGCAGCGGATGCACGGGATCGGTGTGCGCCCGGCAACATATTCATCGGCAAAATCGTCGATCACCTGATCGCGAAAGCTGCTTTCATGATCGAACACATAGTGCGCGATGCCAAGCCGATCGCATACCGCGCGGGCATCGCGGATGTCGCGGCCGGCACAGCACGAGCCGGCGCGGCCGACCGCCTCGCCATGATCGTAGAGCTGAAGCGTGATGCCGATCGTCTCCGCGCCCGAGCGCGCGGCGAGCGCCGCGACGACCGAACTGTCGACGCCACCCGACATGGCGACGACGATGCGCTTGCCCGCCAGGGCCTCGCCAAACTGGAAATCGACCGAGTCCATCATCGGCGCGCGCATAGCGGCTGCCGCGTCAGGAGTAAAATTTACCGGCGTTACCAAGCCATTTCAGCGAGCTTTACCGCGCCTTCATCACGTCTCGCTACACCGGGCGCTTGATCGAGTCTCTGACGCTTCGGAAGGGCGCATGTGGATCTGAGTTTTCACCGTTTCGAACCCGACGCGCGGGTCACCGCGCTGCCGCCGGATCTGGCGGTGATGCTGGTCGGGGTGGTGGCGCGCCAGGCGGCGAGCCCGACGGCGATGCACCACGCGCGTCTCACACCCGCCGCCGCGACACCGTGGTTCGCGCCGCCGCACGGCGCTTTCAATCTCGCAATGGCACAACTGCTAACATTGTGGAAACAGGAATGAACCTGCTGTTTACCGCGCCGCTTTAGCCGGCGTTCAAGTCCGCGCCGTATTGGACGTTACAGGAATGAGAGGGGGCCCCCCGCCCCGATCGAGGTTGAGAATGATCGAGAACCAGAAGATTCGCCCCGCAAAAGTGATTGGCCCGCTCGGGGAGCCGCTGACGCTCGATACCTTGCCCCCGCCGGAAACGACGCGCTGGGTGGTCCGCCGCAAGGCCGAGGTCGTCGCTGCGGTCAATGGCGGGCTATTGTCGGTCGACGAGGTATGCGACCGTTACAACCTCACGGTCGAGGAGTTCGCCGGCTGGCAGCGTGCGATCGATCGTTCGGGCATGCCCGGGCTGCGCGTGACGCGGATCCAGCATTATCGCTCGCTGTACGATCGCCAGCAAAAATACTGAGAGCCCGAGCGGAAAGTGGTTGAGCGATATCAGTAGGTTGTGATTCACCGTCGTTGTCGAGACGATAGGAGAAGCAGATGGCCTGGACTGATACCGCCCGCCGGCAACATAGGCGG
>NZ_JAXOJP010000013.1:0-123716 GCF_036663795.1 Parasphingomonas halimpatiens | reverse complement strand
GCTCGCTTATGCCGCATGGGTCTGCGCTCGCCTCGGCGGATGGACCGGCTACTACGGAAAACCCGGCCCGGTCGTCATGCTCAACGGATGGCTCGAAATCCAGGCCGCTAAACGTGCAATCCAAACCCTCGGATACCAGACCAATGTGTGAATCTGGTAGCCCTCCCACAAGGGGAGAGGGAAACGACGCAACTCCGATGTGACAGCCCGATGCGGGAGGGGATCACGCTCAGGCGTGCGTCGCGATCCATTCCTCGACGACCGGCGCGATAATGTTGCGCCACTTGCTGCCGTTGAAGATGCCATAATGCCCGGCACCCTCGGCCATCAGATAACGTTTCTCGCTGTCGGGCAGGTTGGTCGCCAGCGTCAGCGCCGCTTTGGTCTGGCCGAGGCCGGAAATATCGTCGCGCTCGCCCTCGACCGCCAGCAGCGCGATGTCGGTAATCGCGGCGGGATCCACCACGCGGCCGCGATGCTCCATGATGCCCTTGGGCAGGGCGTGGTCCTGGAACACCACGTCGATCGTCTGGAGGTAGAATTCGGCGGTCATGTCGCAGACCGAGCGATATTCCTCGTAAAATTCCTTGGTCGCGTCGGCGCTCTCGCCGTCGCCCTCGACGAGATGTTTGAACATCTCGTAATGCGACATCATGTGGTTGCCGAGGTTCATCGACATGAAGCCGGCGAGCTGCAGGAAGCCGGGATAGACCCGGCGCCCGGCACCGGGATAGCTTGCCGGGATGGTTGCGATGACGTTCTGCTCAAACCAGGCGTGCGGCCGTTCGGTCGCCAGCGTGTTGACCGCGGTCGGCGCCTCGCGCGTGTCGATCGGTCCGCCCATCAGCGTGAGCGTCGCCGGGCGATGCGGGTGCTTGTCCGCGCTCATCAGCGCGGCGGCGGCGTAGCAAGGCACCGAGGGCTGGCACACCGCGAGCAGGTGCGGGCGGCTACCGTCACCGGCCTCGCCGATCAGCGTCAGGAACTCGATGACATAATCGACATAGTCGTCGAGATCGAAGCTGCCGTCGCTCAGCGGCACCTGCTTGGCATCGCGCCAGTCGGTGATGTAGACGTCCGCGCCCGGCAGCATGCGCTCGACCGTGCCGCGTAGCAGCGTGGCATAGTGCCCCGACATCGGCGCGACGATCAGCAGTTTCGGGCCGCCCGCCACACCGTCTTTTCGGAAATGCTTTAGCTGGCCGAACGGCTTGCGCAGCGCGACCTCCTCCACGACCGCGACGTCGCGGCCATCGACCAGCACATGATCGATGTCGAAGGCGGGCTTGCCGCGCGGTGCCGAGGCATGCGCGAAGACCTCCAGCGCCGAGGCCATTACCGGGCCGCCACCGAAATAGGCGAAGGGGTTGGCCGGGTTGTTGAGCATGCCGGCACTGAAATTGGCCAGCGCGCTGGCACCGGCCAGCATCGAGCGCTGCAATTCATAGGCGTTATAGAGCATGGATACTGATTTTCCGAAAAAGCGTCATCGTCCAGCCTAACCCAAATTATGTGCGATGCAACATAATGCCATTATAGCGGCGATCGGGTTAAGGCGTGTTGAGGCCCGCCCCCGCGCCTGCTAGGCGCTCCCCATGGCCGAAACCGTACCCGCGTCGCCGCCCGAACCCGTCAGCAAGCGCAGCCTGAGCAACCTGCGCATGGTGTGGGACGCAGCGAAGCGTTATCCGCGCCAAATCGCCTTCGCCTGGCTGTCGCTGATCGTCACGTCGGTCGCGACGCTAACTATCCCGTGGGGTTTCCAGAAGGTCATCGATCGCGGCTTCGGCCACGGGAGCAATGGCTCCGTAGCCCCGTGGTTCCATCTGTTGCTCGGCGTCGTGGCGATCCTTGCGCTGGCGACGGCGGTGCGTTTCTACTTCGTGTCGTGGCTCGGCGAGCGGGTCGTGGCCGATATTCGCGGCCGAGTGCAGAGCCATTTGCTGACGTTGGCCCCACGCTTCTTCGAGGACAATCGCCCCTCCGAACTCGCCTCGCGCATGACCTCCGATACCGGACTGATCGAGCAGGTCGTGGGGACGACGGTTTCGGTCGCGTTGCGCAACACTTTCACCGGCATCGGCGGGCTGATCTACCTGTTCACGCTGTCACCCAAACTCGCCGGGCTTCTCGCGCTGGGGATTCCTGTAATCATCATGCCGATCGTCGTGCTTGGTCGCCGCGTGCGCACTTACTCGCGCACCTCTCAGGACCGCGTCGCCGACGTCGGGTCGATCGCGGTTGAGACGCTCGGCGCGATGAAAATCGTTCAGGCCTTCGGTCAGGAGTCGCGCGAAGCGGCGCGATTCGTCGCGGCGGTCGATGCGACCTTCGTCGCCGCCAAACGCCGCATCCGGCTGCGCGCGATGATGACCGCGCTCGTCATTGGTCTCATCTTCGGCTCGATCACCATGGTGATCTGGGAAGGCGTGATCGACGTCCAAGCCGGCCGCATGACCGGTGGCGCGATTTTTGCCTTCGTGCTGACCGGCGGCTTCGTCGCCAGCGCCTTCGGCTCGCTGACCGAGGTCTATGGCGATCTGCTGCGCGGCGCGGGTGCCGCCGGCCGGCTCGCCGAGCTGCTGCGCGAGGTGCCGGAAATCCGCGCGCCCGCCAACCCGACCGCATTCCCCGTGCCGGCGCGCGGCGCGATCGCGTTCGAGCATGTCGAGTTCCGCTACCCCAGCCGCCCCGACGCACAGGCGCTGCACGATTTTACGCTCTCCGTCGCGCCGGGCGAGACGGTCGCGGTGGTCGGCCCGTCGGGCGCTGGCAAGACAACCCTGTTCCAGCTGATCCAGCGCTTCTACGATCCGCAGGGCGGCCGCATCCTGATCGACGGCGTGCCGTTGCCCGAGGCCGACCCGGCGGCGATCCGGCAGCGCATTGCGATGGTGCCGCAGGAGACGGTGATCTTCGGCGCCTCGGCGCGCGACAATCTGCGCTATGGCGACTGGGGCGCGAGCGACGAGCGGCTATGGGCGGCGGCCGAGGCGGCCAACGCCGCCGAATTCCTGCGCAAGCTGCCCGAGGGGCTCGATACCTTTCTCGGCGAGAGCGGTGCGCGGCTGTCGGGCGGCCAGCGCCAGCGTGTCGCGATCGCCCGCGCGCTGCTGCGCGATGCGCCGATCCTGCTGCTCGACGAGGCGACCAGCGCGCTCGACGCCGAGAGCGAACAGCTCGTCCAGCAGGCGCTCGACCGGCTGATGGAAAACCGCACCACGTTAGTCATCGCCCACCGCCTCGCCACGGTGCGCGCGGCGGGGAAGATCATCGTCATGAACGACGGCAAGATCGTCGAAAGCGGCACGCACCAGACGCTGATCGGCGAGAGCGGCCTCTACGCGCGGCTGGCGAGTTTGCAGTTCAACGAAGCGGCGTGATTTACTTCTCCCCTCCCGCTTGCGGGAGGGGTCGGGGGAGGGCATGGTCAAGGATGCCACGAGAGTAGGATAGGCCCTCCCCTAACCCCTCCCGCAGGCGGGAGGGGAATATGATGGCCCGCGAGTACGACATCATCGTCTATGGCGCCACCGGTTTCACCGGACGGCTGGTCGCCGAATATCTCGTCCAGACCGGCGCGCCGCGCTGGGCGATGGCCGGGCGGTCGCTGACCAAGCTGGAGGAAGTGCGCGGCGCGATCGGCGCACCCGCCGACACGCCGCTGATCACCGCCAATGCCGACGATCCCGCCAGCCTGCGCGCGATGTGCGAACGCGCCACCGTTATCATCTCGACCGTCGGCCCGTACCAGCTCTACGGCAACGACCTCGTTGCCGCCTGCGCCGCGACGGGCACCGCCTATGTCGATCTGTGCGGCGAACCGGCATGGATGCGCCACATGATCGACGCGCACCAGGACGCGGCGCGAGCGAGCGGCGCGCGCATCGTCTTTTCGTGCGGCTTCGACTCCATCCCGTTCGATCTCGGCGTGCTCGCCGTGCAGAACGCGGCGAAGCAGAAGTTCGGCAAGCCCGCGCCGCGCGTGAAGTGCCGCGTGCGCAAGATGCAGGGTGGCTTCTCGGGCGGCACGGCGGCGAGCCTGAAGGCAACGCTGGCGGCGGCGGCGAAGCACCCCTCGATCCTCGGCCTGCTCGTCAACCCGTTCGCGCTCGCGCCCGGTTTCGACGGCCCGAGCCAGCCCAAGGGCCTGCTGCCCGAATATGACCGCACGATCGAAGCCTGGGTTGCGCCGTTCATCATGGCGCCGATCAACACCAAGAACGTCCACCGCACCAACTTCCTGCTCGGCCACCCCTATGGCGCGGACTTCGTCTATGACGAGATGATCGTCGCCGGGCTTGGCGACATCGGCAAGGCGGCGGCCGAGGCGATCGCCAGGATCAACCCCCTCGCCAGCGACAAGGGCCCCAAGCCCGGCGAAGGCCCCTCCAAGGAGGAGCGCGACAATGGCTATTACGACATCCTGTTCATCGGCGAGATACCCGATGGCGGCCGGGTCGAGGCGGTGGTCACCGGCGACCGCGACCCCGGCTATGGCTCGACCAGCAAGATGATCGCCGAGACCGCCCTGTGCCTCGTCCATGACGTCGCCGGCGAGGGCGGCATCTGGACGCCCGGCGCGCTGATGGGCGAGGTGCTGATCAAGCGGCTCGAGGCCAATGCCGGGCTGAGCTTCCGCGCCGGCTGACGCACGTTACGGCGTCGGTCGCCAGACCGGATTGACTTACGTCAGCCGCGATAGAGCAGCAGCATCAGCGCGGCGAGGGCCAACGCACCGAGTCCGATCGGCACCGCACGACGCTCCAGCGCGTCGCGTTGCGCCTGATAGGCGGCGACATGCAAATAGAAGCGCCCCGGCGCTGCCTCGACGACGGCGCCACGCCGGCGCAGTCGCGCGAACAACCAGCTTTCGACACGTCCCTCTGGTCGATAGGGAATAGCGGTCGTCGGCGTCAGCGCACCGCGCGTTACGAGCGCGTCTGCTACCCGGTCCCGCACGGCGATCCGCACGGGCGCGTTCACCGCTTGCGCCCCTGGTGCCGGATATTGGCCGGGCGGCCGCGCCGCTTGATCTCGCGGTGCGGCTTCTTGCCCGGCGTCGCGCGACCGCGGCTCGCCGGCGCATCGACCAGTTCGAAGCGCAGCGCGCCGGTCACCGGGTTAGCCTCGGCCAGCCGCAGCTCGAGCCGCTGGCCGAGCGCGAACTCGGTCCCGCTGCTCTCGCCGGTCAGCGTGCGCGCACCCTCGTCGAAGCGGAAATATTCGGTGCCGAGGTCGCGCACCGGCAACAGTCCGTCGCCGCCCACACCTTCCACCGTCGCGAAGACGCCGAAATTGACCACGCCGGTGATCCGCGCCGACACCGTCTCGCCGATCCGCTCGGCGAGGAAGGCCGCGACATAGCGGTCGATCGTGTCGCGCTCGGCCTCCATCGCGCGGCGCTCGAGCGTCGAGATGCTCTGCCCGATCTGTTCCATCGCCGCGGCCTCGCCCGCGCTCAGTCCGCCGGGGCCGAGATTATAGGCGGCAACCAGCGAACGATGGACCAGCAGATCGGCATAGCGCCGGATCGGCGAGGTGAAATGCCCGTAACTGCCCAGCGCCAGCCCGAAATGCCCCGCATTGATCGGCGCATAATAGGCCTGGGTCTGGGTACGCAGCACCTGCTCCATCACCTGCGGGCGGAAATCGACCTCGCCGATGCGGTCGAGGATATGGTTGAAGGTCCCCGGGCGGATGACCTGGCCGAGCGCGAACTCGACCCCGAAGGTGGCGAGATAATCCTTCAGCGCGATCAGCTTCTCGCGGCTCGGCGGCTCGTGCACGCGGTACATCACCGGCGCCTTCTTCGCCTCGAGCGCCTTGGCCGCCGCGACATTGGCGGCGATCATATAATCCTCGATCAGCTTGTGCGCGTCGAGCCGTTCGCGCGGCGCGACCGACATGATGCGGCCCTTCTCGTCGAGCACGACGCGGCGCTCGGGCAGGTCGAGGTCGAGCGGCGCACGCGCCGCGCGCGCCTTGTACAACGCGCGCCAGCACGCCCAGAGCGGCTTGAGGATTTCCCTTAGCTCCCCCTCCCGCTTGCGGGAGGGGGTTGGGGGGTGGGCGCCCGGTCCGCCGAGGTCACCGTCGGTGGAGGTCGGGAGCCCAGCCCCAACCCCTCCCCCGAAGGGGAGGGGCTCATCATCGATGATCGCCTGCGCGTCCTCATAGGCGATGTTCGCCGCGATCCGCACCACCGCACGGGTAAAGCGCCAGCTCTTCAGAGCGCCGCCCTTGCCGATCCGCAAATGGCAGACCAGCGCGGCGCGATCGGCGCCCTCCTTGAGCGAGCAGACATCGGCCGAAAGAATCTCGGGCAGCATCGGCACGACGCGGTCGGGGAAATAGACGCTGTTGCCGCGCCGCCGCGCATCCTTGTCGAGCGCCGAGCCGGGGCGGACATAGAAGCTGACATCGGCGATCGCGACGATCGCCTGCCATCCGCCTTCGTTGGCCGGATCGTCGTCGGGCGCCGCCCACACCGCATCGTCATGGTCGCGCGCATCGGCCGGGTCGATCGCGACGATCGGGATATGGGTGAGGTCGTCGCGTCCCTCGCCCAGCGGCTGTTGCGCCACCTGCTCCGCTTCCTCGATCGTCTCGGGCGCGAAGACGTCGGGAATGCCGAGCTTGTGGATCGCGATCAGCGAGAAGCTACGCGGCGCGAACGGATCGCCGAGCCGCTCGGTCACGCGCACGGTGATGCGCGGCGGCCGCCCGGCCTTTTCCGCCAGCACGAGATCGCCCGGCTCGGCACCGCCGGCGTCGGAGACCTGGAAGTCGCGCCGCTCGCGCTTCTCGACGCCCTGCAGCCACAGCCGACCGCCTTCCTCGTGCAGCACGCCGAGCACCAGTTCCTCGCCGCGCGCGAGCTGCTTCATCGGGTGCGCGATCCAGCCCTTGCCGGCCTCCTCGGTGCGCGCGAGGATGCGGTCGCCGACGCCGAGGCTGCCCGACTTGCGCTCGCGCACGCGCAGCCGCGGTGCCGGCGTATCGGCTTCCCAGCGCTCGGGCACCGCCCAGATCGTGCCGCTGTCATCGGCATCGACGATGCGCAGCACGGTGACCTTGGGGAGGCCTCCCAGCTTGTGGAACGCACGACCGCCGCCGCCGTCGATCAGCCCCTCATCGGCCATGTCCTTGAGCTGCGCCTTGAGCGCGATCTTTTCCTGCGCGGTCAGGCCGAAGGCGCGCGCAATTTCGCGCTTTCCGGCGGGCACATCGGAAGAAACGATGAAATCGAGAATCTGCTGCCGGGTAGGCAGGCCGGCAGGGGGGCGTTTGGGCATGACGGGACGTTACCCGCCGGACGCGCCAATGTCATTCCCGTGAACGAGAAAGGGGCGCAGCGCTTATCGCGCCACGCCCCCTGCCCTTATGCTGGTGTGCGGATCAGAACTTGCCGCGGATCGTCACGCCGTAAGTACGTGGCTCGGCGAGGAAGGCCGAGAAGATCTGCGCGCCGCCCGGATATTTCGCGTCCGGGGTGAAGGTGGCGTTGGCACCCCCTGCCTGGAACGGCGAGCTGAAGGCGACCTGCGTGTACTGGGCGTTGAGGATGTTCTGCCCCCAGAACTCCAGTGCCCATTTCGCCCCCGGGCCACGAATGCCGATGCGGGCATTCATCACGAAGAAGCTGTCCTGCTCCTTTTGCGGGAACAGGTCGGATCCCGAATTATAGTCGCCCGACAGGCGCCCATCGACATAGAACAGACCCGACAGGCCGCTCGAACCGAGTGGCGGCGTCCACGTCACTGCCGTGGTCACGACGGTTTCCGGTGCGTTCGACAGGTTGTCGCCCGGCAGTAGCCGCAGCGCCGGGTCGAGCGGCGCGCCGCTCGAATTGCCGACGAGGTTTTTGGCATATTTGGTGTTCGAGTAGGTGAAGCCGGCATTGACGGTGAAGTTACGCACCGGAGTGATCGACGCCTCAAGCTCGACGCCCTGCGAGATCACGCCGGCCGTCACGTTGCCGGCCGCACAGGCACCTGAAAGTGCCGCTGGGTTCGAACTTGTTGCTGTTGGCGCAAGGTAGTTTGCATTGCCTGCATTTACGCTCTGATCACGATCAGCGCCGGCCAGGTCTGTCTTGCAGCCATTGATGTTCTGCACGAGGAAGACCGAGCCGTTGAAGGTGTTGAGCTGGAAGTTCTTGAACGCCTGGTGGAACGCGGCGACGTTCAGGCTGAAGGTCGGCGACGAATATTTCGCACCGATTTCGAAGGCGGTGTTGATTTCCTGCGCGAACTGCAGGTTCTTGACCAGCGCTTGCGCGCCACCGGCAGCGGCGAAGCTGCCGATCGGGCTCTTCAGCGCCGAACGGTCGAGGTTGAAGCCACCCGCCTTATAACCACGTGCATAGCTGGCATAGGTCAGCAGGCGCGGTGTTACCTTGTAGGACAGGATGCCGGTACCGGTAAGCTCGCTCTCGCTGCGCTGGTCGTTGATCGACACGCCGTTGAGTTCCGAGGTCGAGTTGCCCTGGCAGCTCAGGCCGATCAAACCGCCCGCTACTGCCGCGAGCCCGGCGTTGCTGAGGAACGGCGACAGCGCCGCCTGCTGCGCCGGGCACACCGTATTGTTGTTGCCGAACAGCGCATTCAGCTTCTTGGTCTCATGCGTCCAGCGCAGGCCCACGGTCAGCTTCAGACCCTCGGTGATCTCGAAAATGTTGTGCGTGAAGAACGCGTAATTCTTGCTGTTCTGGTTGTAGACCGAGGTCGTCTCGCCGACATTGTTCATCGTATCGAGGCGGTCGAACGCCGCAAGGATGGTAGACGTCGCGCCCCCGAACTGACCCGCACCACCATTAGCGGCAATAATTCCGGCGCGCGCAGCAGGGCTTATGCAGCCGGACGAGGTCGGGTCAAACGCGCCGGCTAGGCTACCGCCATTGATGATTCGGCAAGTTGCGAAACGGCCATATTGCGAACCGAAGCGCAGATTGTCGCGCACCTGCAGATCTTCATTGGCGAAGAACGCGCCGACCAGCCAGTCGAGCTTGCCGCCGATCGCCTCACCCTGCAGTCGCAGTTCCTGTGAGAAGGTCTTGAATTCGCGACGGCCCGCGTCCGGCCCCGGGGCGCGGTACAAGATATCGACATAGCTATAATCGGTATCCGACGCCTGATAGTTATAATAGCCGCGATAGGCGGTGATCGAGGTCAGCTTGGCGCTGCCGATAGTGTAATCGACCTGCCCCGACACGCCCCAATCCTGCGTCTTGCCGTTATAGCTGCGGCCCGGCGAGACATAGAGGTTGCGCGAATAGGGGTTGCTGAAGGCCGCGACCGGCTGGCCGAGCCGGGTCAGGACGGGGATGATCGAGTTGGCATTGGTCAGCAGGTTCAGGTTCGCCGGCGCGATCGTCTGGTCGATATAGGCTGCGGCGCAGCAATCTTCGTTCCGCTTGGTATAATCCGCCAGCAGACGGATCGTCAGGTCGCTCGACGGCTGAAACAGCAACTGGCCGCGCAGGAAGAAGCGGTTGCGGTTGTTGATGTCGGTGTTGTTGGTCACGTCGCGATAGAAACCGTCGCGCTTGACGTACACACCGTCGATCCGTGCGCCGATCGTATCGCTGAGCGGGACGTTCACATTGCCGTCGACGCGAATGAAATTGTAGTTGCCATAGGTCGCCGAACCGCCCGCGCTGATGCGGTTGAGATCGGGCATCTTGCTGGTGATCGAGATGATGCCGGCCGTGGCGTTGCGACCGAACAGCGTGCCCTGCGGACCGCGCAACACTTCGACTCGCTCAAGATCGCCCAACTCGTTGAGGCCGATGCCCGACCGCGAACGATAAACGCCGTCGATGAACACCGCGACCGAGCTTTCGAGACCGGGATTGTCACCGACGGTACCGATACCACGCAGACGGGCCGAGCCATTGGCTTCGTTGCCGGTCGAGGACACCTGCAGCGACGGCGCGATCTGCGCGAGCTGGCGGATGTCGCTGGCGCCCGACCGCTCCAGGCTGGCGGCGTTGATCGCCGTCACGGCCAGCGGCACGTTCGACAGGACCTGGGCGCGGCCCTGCGCCGTCACGATAACATCCTGGCTGGTGTCGGGCGTGTCCTGCCCGTCCTGCGCGGCGGGCTGGGTCGCCGGCTGCGCAGCAGGGGCTTCCTTGGCCATCGCAGGAGTGGCCAGCGCGACCGCCAGCGTCGACAGGGCACACATCGAAAGAAAACGCGAGTTCAGCATGATCCTCTCCCCACGGGCGTGACATTGCTTGCCACCGTACCGAAGGATCGAATTGCCGCGCTATTGACCTAGCGTCAAGCGCCGAACCGCCGCGTTAAGACCGTATCTTTTGGGCTGTTGCCAAAATGACAACATCCTAAAAGCTCCGGATCGGCCAGAACGCACTTTCAAATTCCGGGAAAGAAAGACGATTCAATACCCATTCAGGCGCGCGAAGCGCTCGCGGTGATAGGCCGCGTTGCCCCACATCGTCTGCAGCACCGCCGCACGCTTCATATAGAGGCCCGCATCATGCTCGTCGGTCATGCCGATGCCGCCATGCAGCTGGATCATCTCGCGACTGGCGAGGTGCAGCGTGTCGCCGGCCAGCGCCTTTGCCAGGCTCACCGCCTGGTCGATGTCGGAGCGGCCGGCATCGATCGCCTCCAGCGCGCCCTCGACTGCCGAGCGCAGCAGTTCGAGCTCGGTGAAGATCTTCGCCATGCGGTGTTGCAGCGCCTGAAAGCTGGCCAAAGTCTGGCCGAACTGGACGCGCGTCTTGAGATAGTCGTTGGTCGTATCGAACGCCTGCAGCGCCATGCCGAGCATCTCGGCACAGGTCGCGGCGGTCGCGCGATCGATGATCTTCGCGGTCAGGTCGATGCCGCCCAGCCGGGTCGCCGGCGCGTCGGCAAAGCTGATCGCGGCGTGGCTGCGCGCATCCGCCATATGGCGTGTCGAACGCGTCACGCCCACGTCGCCGGCGACGAGGTAAAGCCCGTCGGTTGCCGCCACGACGAACAGCTGGGCGCTGTCGCCTTCCGCGACGAACGCCTTGGTGCCGCTGAGCTTCCCGCCCGTCACCGACGCGGCGATCTTGGCCGGGTTGTGCACGGGCCCTTCGTCGATCGCGAGCGTCGCGACGACCTCACCTGAGGCGATGCCGGGCAGCCATTGCTGCTTCGCCGCCGCATCCTCGCCCAGCGCGATGGCGATCGCCGCGACGGCGGTCGACGCCAGCGGCGTGGCGACGAGATTGCGACCGAGCTGTTCGAGCACCAGCCCGAGCGAGAGAAAGCCGAACTCGGAACCGCCATAGGCTTCCGGCACGACGACACCGGCCCAGCCCATTTCGCCCTGCGCGCGCCAGGCATCGGCATCGTATCCGGCCGGCACGGCGGCATTGCGCAGCTTGCGAAAGGCGGTGACGGGCGCCTCGTTGTCGGCCCATTCGCGCGCCATGTCGCGCAGCATCACCTGTTCGTCGTTGAGTACGGCCATCGTCGTTTCCCTGCCCAAATCTCTTGCTGTGTCGGGGAAAGGCGCGTGGAGCCGGCTCTGCGACCGGTCCCCACGCCACCCCCTCTCCGCCCTCCTCCTGCGAGGGCTAACCGTGATTACTGGTGATCGAGCATCCCGAGGATGCGCTTGGCGATCACATTGTTCTGGATTTCGCTCGACCCGCCATAGATCGAGACGGCCTTGCCCCACAGCCAGGTGCGGGTTTGCGCCAGCTCGGCCTCGCTGAAGCCCTCGCCTTCCCAGCCCAACCCGTTCATGCCCATGATCTCGATCCCGAGCTCGGCTTTGTCCTGGGTGATGCGCGCGCCGACATTCTTCATGATCGAGGTCGTCGCCGAGGGGCCCTGGTTCGACTTTGCCTCCAGCGCGGCGCGGCGCAGCGTCAGCGCGAAGGCGCGGCTGTCCATGTCCTGCCGCACGATGCGCATGCGCAGATCGCTGTCGGCGATCTTGCCGTCCTCCTCGCCGCGATATTGCTTGGCGAGCTGCGCCAGCGGCGTACCGCCGAACAGCCGCGCCGCGGTCGACCCGCCGCCCGACAGATTCTGCCGCTCGTGCTGGAGCAGGCGCTTGCCGATCGTCCAGCCCTCGCCTTCGCGCCCGACGAGATTTTCCTTGGGGACTGCGACATTGGTGAAGAAGGTCTCGCAGAAGGGCGACGAACCCGAGATCAGCCGGATCGGCTTCACCTCGACGCCCGGCGAGGTCATGTCGATCAGCAGGAAGCTGATGCCTTCATGCTTTTTCGATTTGTCGGTCCGCACCAGCGCAAAGCATTTGTCGGCCCATTGCCCGCCCGAGGTCCAGGTCTTCTGGCCGTTGACGAGATAATGGTCGCCCTTGTCCTCGGCGAACATCTGCAGGCTCGCCAGATCCGATCCCGCGCCGGGCTCGGAATAACCTTGGCACCAGCGCACCTCGCCCCTGGCGATGGCGCGGATATGCTCCTGCTTTTGCGCCTCGTTGCCGTATTCGAGCAGCGTCGGGCCGAACATCATCACGCCCATGCCGCCGATCGGGTTCCACGCGCCGATGCGGTCCATCTCCTGCTGCAGCACGCGGGCCTGCGCGCGGTCGAGCCCGCCGCCGCCATAGGCTGCCGGCCAGGTTGGCACGCCCCAGCCCTTGTCGCCCATCGCCTTTTTCCACGCGGCCTCGTCGGCGGAGAGGTCGGTCGGCCCCTCGATTGCCGACATCGCATTGTCCTTGCCCTTCAGCGCGGGTGGGAAATGCGCTTCGAGCCACGCACGCACGTCGGCGCGAAAGCTCTCAAGGGCGTCGGCGGGGCGGTCGAGATCGGCGGCGGTCGCCATGGGCAGCTCCTGCGAGGAATCCGATTCTGAATATCGGGTATGGTGGCGCCATTGCACAAATCGCCGCGCGCGGAAAGCCCCGTCTCAGGTCGAGCTAGCTCATCCATCGCATGACAGACGCGACGATTTTCCAGCGCTGACCCACATGGCGGAGGGCTAGCGTCTGGCCGCTGCCACAAAGGGGACAAATGTCGTTCACGTCGATAAACACCGTTTGGCTCGCAAAAGCGGGCGCTGAAACAACCAGCGTACGCGAGCATGACCGGTCATGATCGACCAGGCTCATTTCCGGAGAAAGGCTTTCGGGCGGGATATAGTGTCCGACGATCGGCCGGCGAAGATTGCTGATCAGCGAGCGCCAGTCACCTTGTATCAAGCGCAAGGCAGCCTTGTCCTTCCCCGCGCCGATCCAATCGGTGCCTTCGATCAGAGACTCGCGAATGCCATCGGCGGCAATCGTCGGCGCAAAGTCGTCCGGCTTCTGTCGAACGCACAATCCGGGGCTTCCGGCAAAACTGCCCAGCACCACCTGATATATCTGCCGCTCGATTTCCGGATCATTCGTCGGGTCTGCCGCAGATGCGCTGCCGGGCGCCATCAAGGCCAGCGCGAGGAGGGCGATCCATTGCGACATGATGTCAGGCTGAACTTATCGTCGTCGCATTGCAACGCCCATGCGCGTCGTACGTTCGGGCTGGCGTTCGCCCTCCCCATCTGTGAGAACCAACCGCAATGAAAAAACTGATCGCCTTCGACATGGACGGCACGCTGGCCGAGAGCAAACAGCGTATCGACGACGAGATGGGTGCGCTGCTCGCGCGGCTCACCCGCCTGACGACCGTCGCGGTGATCTCAGGCGGCGACTGGCCGCAGTTCGAAAAGCAGCTGGTCGGCGCGTTGCCCGCCGATGCGGTGCGCGAGAACTTCATGGTCATGCCGACCACGGGCACCAAATTGTTCCGTTTCGAAAATGATGCATGGACGCGCGTCTATGCCGAACTGTTCAGCGACGCCGAGCGCGCGCGCATCCTCGACAGCCTCAACAAGGCGGTCGACGAGGCCGGCATGCGCGTCGCCGAGCCCTATGGCGAGCAGATCGAGGATCGCGGCAGCCAGATCACCTTCTCCGCGCTGGGCCAGCAGGCACCGCTCGCGGTCAAGGACAAATGGGATCCCGACGCCGCCAAGCGCCAGACCTTGAAGGCGCTGCTCCATCCGATGCTCCCGGGCTTTGCGATCAACATCGGCGGGTCGTCGTCGGTCGACATCACGCGCGAGGGTGTCGACAAGGCCTATGCGATCGGCAAGCTCGCCGAGGCGACCGGCATCGACCGTAGCGCCATGCTGTTCCTCGGCGACGCGATCTTCCCCGGCGGCAACGACTATCCGGTCAAGGCGGCCGGCATCGACACGGTCCGCGTCCGCGACGTCGAGGAGACCAAGCGCGTGATCGAGGCGGTGTGCGCGTGGCTGGGGTGACGCACCGCCGCTAGCCGGAAGGCGCGCGGTGGCGGGTGGGTTTGCACGGTCGGAAAAGCCGTGCAACACACCTGCCCATGCCTCGCTTCTCGCACCCCGCCGTGCCGATCGCGCTTGCCGCGGTGTTGATCGACACGATCGGCTTCGGCGTCGTGATTCCGGTATTGCCGGCGCTCGTCACGCGGCTCGGCCATGTCGATCTGGCGCACGCCGCGACGATCGGCGGCTGGCTGCTCGCCACCTTTGCGATCACGCAATTCTTTGCCGGGCCGATCATCGGCAATCTCGGCGACCGGTTCGGGCGCCGGCCGGTGCTGATCGCGGCGATGCTCGCCTTCGGGATCGACTATGCGCTGATGGCCTGGGCGCCGACGCTCGCCTGGCTGTTCGTCGGGCGCGCCATCGCCGGCGTTGCCGGTGCGATCTACGCCCCCGCCGCGGCGATGATTGCGGACGTGACCCCGCCCGAAAAGCGCAGCGCGACCTTCGGCATGATCGGCGCAGCGTTCGGCATCGGCTTCATCCTCGGCCCCGGGCTCGGCGGGCTGATCGCCCAGTTCGGGCCGCGCGCGCCATTCATCGCGGCGGCGGCCATGGCGCTGGTCAATGCCGCGGTGATGACGGCGATCGTGCCCGAAACGCTGGCGCGCGAGAATCGTCGCCCGTTTCGCTTGCGCGATGCGCATATCGTCGGTGCGTTCCGCCCATTGTTCGCGGCGGGCAAGGCCGGGCCGTTGCTGCTCGCCTGGCTGCTCTGGCAGCTGGCGCACAATGTCTATTACGCCACCTGGTCGTTCTGGGCGGCGATCACCTTCGGCTGGGACAGCACGGCGATCGGCTGGAGCCTGGCCTTTTCCGGGCTGGTCATGGCGGTCGTCCAGGG
This sequence comes from Parasphingomonas halimpatiens, assembly GCF_036663795.1. Classification (NCBI taxonomy): domain Bacteria; kingdom Pseudomonadati; phylum Pseudomonadota; class Alphaproteobacteria; order Sphingomonadales; family Sphingomonadaceae; genus Parasphingomonas; species Parasphingomonas halimpatiens. Next base: position 108,545 of record NZ_JAXOJP010000013.1, on the reverse strand, counting down.
CGGGCTCAGCGGCAAGGTCATCGCGCGGATCGGCGAGCGACGCGCGCTGGTGGTCGGGCTGACCTCGGACACGTGCGTGTTCCTGCTCTTCGCTTTCGCCCGGGCCGGGTGGCAGGCCTATGCGCTGTTTCTGCTCGGCGCCTGTTCGGGCTTCGTCTTTCCCTCGATGCAGGGGCTGTTGTCGCGGATGGTCGATGCGACGCGGCAGGGCGCGCTGCAGGGCGGCGTATCGAGCATGGGCAGCATCGTGATGATCGTCACGCCGCTGATGATGACCAACGCGCTGGCGATCGGCACGCGGCACGGCTTCCCCGGCGCGGCCTTCCTGCTCGCCTCGCTGCTGGCGGGAATCGCGCTGGTCATCGTCGTCACGCGCGTGCTGCGCCAGGTCTCGCCGCCAGCGACGGCGCCGGCGTAGGACATCTAACGATACATCTAAACCGTTCGTGCTGAGCCCGTCGAAGCACTGCTTTTTTCTCTGTACGGTCGGAGAGAAGAACAGCCCTTCGACAGTGATCAGGTGGAAACATCCCCCGGATGTTTCCAGCCAAATCCGGGGGATTTGGCGACCTGATTCACCAGGGCGAACGGCGATAGAGGTTGATCCAGGATTCACGCCCTGCGCGCTAAATCTCCCGCCCCGGGCGGCGCGACAGGCCAACGTCGAGATGCGCGCCGGCGTCGACCAGCATCACCTCGCCGGTCACCGCGCGCATCGCCGGGTCGAGCAGCATCGTCACCGGGCCGGCAATGTCGTCCGGACCCGCGGCCAGCGCCATCGGCGTCGCAGCGGCGATGCGTTGGTTGAGTTTCGCGAAACCCTCCTCGCCGAGGCGCTTCTCGAACCAGCCGGTGCCGACATAACCCGGCGCCACGGCATTGACGCGGATCGCCGGGGCGAGCGCGCGGGCGAGGCTCTTGGTCATGGTGATCAGCGCGCCCTTCGACGCGGCATAGGCGACCGACGAGCCGATGCCGAACACGCCGGCAACCGAAGCGACGTTGACCACCGCGCCGATGCCGTTCGCGCGCAGCGCCGGCGCGCAGGCACGGATCATCTGGAACGGCGCGATCGTGTTGAGCCGGTAGATATGGATGAAATCCTCGGCCTGCAGCGCATCCATGTCCTCATGGTTGGCGAAGGTCGTGCGGCCGGCATTGTTGACCAGGAAATCAACCCGCCCGAACGCCGCCTCCGCCGCAGCAGCGAGCGCGCGGCATGCATCGTTCTCGACGATATCGGCCTGGACCGCGATCGCCATGTCGCCCAATTCGGCGACGAGCGCCTCGGCGTCTTCGCGGCTCGAGGCATAGTTGACGACGCAGCGCACCTCGCGCGCGACCAGCGCGCGCACCACCGCGGCACCGATCCCGGTGCCGCCCCCGGTAACGATGGCGACGGCGCCCTTCATGCCGCGGCGCTCGGCCGGGCGGAGACGCGGTCGTGCCACGCGCGCAGCGCCTCATATTCTTCCGGCACCGCCAGACCGATAAAGGCGGCGAAATCGATCGTCGTCAGCAGCACGATATCGGCCATCGAATAGCGCCGCCCGTCGAGAAATTCCTGCCCGTCGAGCGCCTCGTCGAACTCGCCCATCACGGCGTGCGCGCGGTGGCGCTGCGTCTCGCCGAATTCGGGAAATTGCGGCTTCACGACGCGCGCGGTGAAAGGGTGGGTGTGGAGCCAGACCAGCCCGACCGGGACCATCAACCGCATCTCGACACGGCGGGTCCACATATCGACCTCGGCAATGTCCTGCGCGCCGATCCCGAATAGCGGCGGCTCGGGGTGCAGCGCCTCGAAATAACGGCAGATCGAGATGCTCTCGGTCAGCACGGTACCGTCGTCGAGCGCGAGGCTGGGCGTCTGGCCTAGCGGATTGACCTTGAGATAATCCTCGCCGCGATGCTCGCCGGCGGGTATCGAGACCTGCGCGGTCGGCACGCGCATGCCCTTTTCCGCCAGGAAGATGCGGACGCGGCGCGGATTGGGCGCCGGATTGGCGGAATTATATAAGAGCATCGCGACCCTCTCGCTATCGTTCGAACGTGAATTTTCGAACATCGCGTATGGCATTTCGGAGACGGCTCGCCTAGCGGACTGTCATGTCCGACCTCGATTCCGCGACCATGCTCGCCGGTGATTTCGCCACCCTGCCCGACCTGATCCGGGCGTACGCGCGCGAGCGCGGCACCAAGGAGGCGCTTGTCGCGAAAGACGGCGCGCTCGATTATGCCGCGCTCGACGCGCTGATGGATCGCATCGCCGCGGCGCTGCAACGCGATGGCGTGGCGCAGGGCCAGGCCGTCGCGATCGTCGCGGGTTCCGGAATCGAGTATGGTGCTGTGTTCCTCGGCGCGCTGCGTGCCGGCTGCGTCGCCGCACCGCTGGCGCCGTCCGCCACGGGCGCGGCGATCGCGGCGATGATCGCCGATTGCGGCGCGCCGATCCTGTTCCTCGACGGCGACGCCGCACAGACGCTCAAGCCGTTCACGCTCGACACGCGCGTCATCCGGCTCGACACCGACGCCTTCGCCAAGTGGCTCGCGCCCGAGGGGGCACGCCCCGCGCCCGTGACGATCGCGCCGGAAGACGGCTTCAACATCATCTACTCCTCGGGCACGACGGGGACGCCCAAGGGCATCGTGCAGAGCCACGCGATGCGCTGGGCGCATATCAGCCGCAACGCCAATGCCGGCTTCGGCGAGGCGGTGACGATGATCGCGACGCCGCTCTATTCGAACACCACTTTGGTCAGCTTCCTGCCGACGCTCGGCTGGGGCGGCACCGCGGTGCTGATGAACAAGTTCGATGCGCGCGGTTATCTCACGCTCGCCGCGCGCCACCGCGCGACGCACACCATGCTCGTGCCTGTACAATATCAGCGGATCATGGCACTGCCCGACTTCGCCAGCTTTGACCTGTCGAGCTTCCGCTTCAAAAGCTGTACCAGCGCGCCCTTCTCCGCCGCGTTGAAGGCCGATGTGCTGGCGCGCTGGCCCGGGCTGCTGATCGAATATTATGGCATGACCGAGGGCGGCGGGACCTGCCTGCTGGTCGCCAACCAGTTCCCCGACAAGCTCCACACCGTCGGCCGCCCGGTCGAGGGCCATGACATCCGGCTGATCGACGAGGCCGGCAACGAGGTGGCGCAGGGCGAGACCGGCGAGGTGGTCGGCCGATCGCCGGCGATGATGACGGGCTATCACGGCCGCAGCGAGGCGACCGCGGCGGCGGAATGGTTCGACGCTGACGGCAACCGCTATATCCGCCACGGCGATATCGGCCGCTTCGACGCGGACGGTTTCCTGACGTTGCTCGACCGCAAGAAGGACCTGATCATCTCGGGCGGGTTCAACATCTACCCGGTCGATCTCGAAAACGTGCTGGCGCAGCATCCGGCGGTCGCCGATTGCAGCGTGATCGGCGTGCCGTCCGAGGCATGGGGCGAAACGCCGGTCGGCTTTTATGTCGCGCATGCCGAGGCGAGCGACGATGCCGCGACGATCCTCGCCTGGGTCAATGCCCAGCTCGGCAAGACGCAGCGGCTGTCGGCCTTGCATGCGATCGCCGAGCTGCCGCGCAGCGCGATCGGCAAGGTGCTCAAGCGCGAACTGCGCGACATGCTGACGGAGGCCGCATGACCGCGCTGCGTGACATCCTTGCCGAAGCAACGCCGATCGAGGGCGGCTTTCGCACCGCCATCCCGGCCGACTGGCTGCAGGGCCGCACCGCCTATGGCGGGCTATCGAGCGCCTTGGCGCTGCATGCCGCGCAGGCCGTGGAGCCCGACCTGCCGCCGCTGCGCAGTGCGCAGGTATCGTTCATCGGCCCGCTGTCGGGTGACATCAGCGTCACCGCAACGAAGCTGCGGCGCGGGCGCAACGCCGCCTTCATCCAGGCCGATATCGTCTCGGAGGCCGGGCTCGGTTTTCGCGCGACCTTCGTGTTCATGGCCGACCAGGCGTCTAGGGTCGATTTCGACGGCGGCACGGCGCATCCCTTGCGGCCACCGTCGCCCGACACCAAGGTCTATACCGGGCCGGACGAATTCTTCACCGGCAACTTCAATTTCCTCGACCTCAAGGCGGAAGCCAAAAGCGAGGCCGAGTGGCTGCGCTGGGCGCGGCTGCGCGACCATGCCGGGCTCGACCCGATGGTCGAGCTGCTGGCGGTCGGCGACGCGCTGCCGCCGGCGGCGTTCCGGTTGTTCGGTAAGGAGCCGGTGCCGATCAGCTCGCTGACCTGGATCGTCAACCTGCTGACCCCGACCCCGGCGACGACCGATGGCTGGTGGCTGCTCTCCGCCGTCACCGAGCGCGCGCAGCATGGCTGTTCGAGCCAGGTGATGACGATGTGGAATGCCGATGGCGAGCCGGTCGCGCAGGGCATGCAGAGCGTCGCCCTGTTCGGCTGAACGGTTCATCGCCGTCATGGCACGGCGCGACACTTTGCGACACTTTATCGGGTTGATGACACAGGCCAGCGACAGCTAGGCGGCAGAGCGACATGGCATGAGGCGCGGAACGGCCGCGCCCATCCCATGAGGATTTTTGGCATGAGGAAGTTTCTGCTCGCCGCCGCGCTTGCCGGCACGACGATCGCCGGCCTGGCCTATGCCCAGACCGCGCCCGAAGCGCCGCGTGCGCCGGCGGCGCGTGGCATGGCGCGTGCCGATAGCGATGGCGATGGCCGCATCTCCAAGGCCGAATTCATTGCGCGCGCCGACACGCGCTTCGCCAAGCTCGACAAGAATGGCGACGGCCAGCTCTCGCCTGACGAGATGCCGCAGCGCCCCGCCATGGCGCCGCCTGCCCCGCCGCCCGGCGCCGACGCCCCGCCGCCACCGCCGCCTCCTGGCGCCGGCGGCCCGATGCGCGAGAAGATGCGCAGCCGCATGATCGACCGGCTCGACACCAATCATGACGGCATGATCAGCCGCGACGAATATCGCGCCCAGGCGGCCGAACGGTTCGACCATATGGACAGCAATCATGACGGCTTTGTCGACGCGAGCGAGCGCGCGGCGATGCGCGATCGCATGGGCGGCATGATGCAGCACGGCGGCGACACACCACCGCCGCCACCACAGAATCCTGGCCAGTAATCCCCCTGGTCAGGTAGCCGGGCGGGCACTCCCCCCTCCTCGCCCGCCCGGCATATCCCCATGAGCATTCCCGCATGCTAGACGCCCCGACGATGGGAGACATGCCGCATCTGCTGCTGGTCGATGACGAGCGTTCGATTCGCGAACCGCTCGCCATGTTCCTCGGCAAGCAGGGCTTCCGCGTGACGCAGGCGGGCGACGCCGAGGCCGCGCGTACACGGCTGTCGGCCTATGCCATCGACATCGTCATCCTCGACATCATGATGCCGGGCGAGGACGGGCTCAGCCTGACGCGGCACATCCGCGAGACGAGCGACATCCCCGTGATCCTGCTCACCGCGCGAAGCGAGGAGACCGACCGCATCGTCGGGCTCGAAATGGGCGCCGACGACTATGTCGTTAAGCCCTTCTCGCCGCGCGAGCTGGCGACACGCGCGCGGGTCGTGCTGCGCCGCGCGGCCAATGGCGGTGTGCGTCAGCATGCCCCCGACAGCGCCTCGTACAGCTTTGCCGGCTGGCTGCTCAAATCGGGCGAGCGTGCGCTGATCGACCGCGAGGGCGTGTCGGTGCCGCTGTCTACGGGCGAGTATAACCTCCTGCTCGCGCTGGTGACGCGGCCGCGCCAGGTGCTGACGCGCGACCAGTTGCTCGACCTGACGCAGGGCCGCGAGGCGGCGGCGTTCGACCGTGCGATCGACAACCAGGTCAGCCGGCTGCGGCGCAAGATCGAGGCCGACCCCAAGGTGCCGGAACTGATCAAGACAGTGTGGGGCGGCGGATATACGCTGGCGGCCGAGGTCAAGCGGCTGTGAACCAAATCCGGCTGTGGCCGCGCAGCTTCTCGGGGCAGATGGCGTTGCTGATCGCCGTCGCGCTGTTTGTCGCACAGGGCATCAACTTCACGCTGCTGCTGGCCGAGCGGCGCAATGCGCAGATCGACGCGGCGACCGGACCGGCGGTGGCGCGGATCGCCGATGCGCTCGAGCGCGAGGCGGCGGGCCGGCCGATCCGCGTCGAGGGCGGGCGCGTGCAGCGCGCGACCACCTCACCGGTGCTGCCGGGCGGCGAACACCGTGTCGATGTCGAGCGCGCGCTGGTCGGCGCGCTGGCCGAGGCGGGGGTCAAGGCCGGGCGCATCGAGACCGAGGTGCGGCCGATCCGTCCCGACGACCCGCGGCTGCGCCACCTGCCGCCGCGCCGCGTCGAGCGCATGATGCGCGTCGGCGGCGAACTGATCATCGCGGTCGAGGAGCCGGGCCATGGCTGGCTCGTCACCTCGACGCCCTGGGCGCGGAGCGACGCGCTGATCGTGTGGCGGCTGATCTGGCAGACATTGGTGCTGTACGTCATCGTGCTGGTGCCGGTGGTGATCGTGACGCGCCGGCTCGCCGCCCCCTTGCGCGAACTGGCGAGCAACGCGCGGCGCTTCCGCCCCGGCGGCGAGGGCCCGCCGGTCGAGGAGCGCGGCCCGCCCGACGTGCGCGCGGTGATCGCGGCGTACAATGCGCTCAGGCTGCGCGTGACGGCGATGCTCGACGAGAAGGACCGCATGCTCGGCGCGATCGGCCATGACCTGCGTACACCGCTGGCGGCGCTGCGCGTGCGGATCGAATCGGTCGAGGACGAACAGGATCGCGCCAAAATGGCCGACACGATCGCCGAGATGAACCGTACGCTCGACGACATATTGTCGCTGGCACGTCTCGGCCGCCCGAGCGAGCCGCTGACCGAGGTCGATCTGGCGGCACTGGTCGATGCGGTGGTCGAGGATTTCCGCGATCTCGACGCCGATGTCAGCTTTACCGAAGCACCGCGGCTGAGGATGTGGCTGCGCCCGTCGCTGATGCGCCGCGCGATCCGCAACTTGATCGAAAATGCGATCAAATATGGCGGCGGCGCCGAGGTTGCGCTGGAGAGCGCGGCGGGCAGCGTCGCGATCATCGTGTCGGACAATGGGCCGGGTATTCCCGAAGAGCATATGGCCAATGTGTTCGAGGCGTTCACGCGGATCGAGACATCGCGCAACAAGGACACCGGCGGGATCGGCCTGGGGCTGGCGCTGGCAGGGGCGATCGTGCGCGAGGCGGGCGGCGACATCACGCTGACCAACCGGGCGGCGGGTGGGCTCGAGGCGCGGATCGTGTTGCCGCGCGGATGAAGGACTCGTGCGGGAGGACATCTGCCCCCAGCCCGTTCGTTTCGAGCGAAGTCGAGAAACCTGGCGGAGCGCGTGTTGCCGTTTCTCGACTGCGCTCGAAACGAACGGGTTAAACTGAAGCCATCACCCTCCATGTGCTCCTGCGCACGCAGGAGCCCAGGGTTCGGGGCGCAGCGCTGGTGGCTCTGGGTTCCTGCGTGCGCAGGAACACGGAGGGGGGAAGCACCTCTCACCGGTACGGCGTCATCGAATAGGGGCGGTCGGCCGGGGCGGTGGCCCAGCTGCGGTTGGGCGTCGCCTGCATGGTGAAGCGCAGCTCGCCGCCGGCCATGATGTCGCTGTGGCGGATGAAGCCGTGCGGCAGAGTCCTGCCATTGAGTGTGAGGTTGCCGATGTAGCGACGGCCCTCGGACAGGCCGTCAGCGACAATATGGAAGTGCTTGCCATTGGGCAGATTCAACGTCGCTGAATCGACGAACGGGCGACCGATGACATATTCGCCCGAGCCCGGCGTAACGGGATAAAATCCGAGCGACGTAAAGAACAGCCAGGCCGACATCTGGCCGAGATCGTCATTGCCGGCGAGGCCATCGGGGGTCGGTTTGTACTGGCTGTCGACGATCTGCTTCAAGCGCTCCTGCGTGCGCCACGGCGCGCCGGCATAAGTGTAGAGATAGGCCACGTGGTGGCTCGGTTCGTTGCCATGGATATACTGGCCGATCAGCCCGGCAATGTCCTCGGCATGGCTGTAATCGACCTTGGAATTATCGAAGTCGAACATCGCGTCGAGCTTCTTCACCGTCGCCGCATCGCCGCCGAGCAGGCGCACCAGCCCGCCCTGATCCTGCGGCGCGAACCACGAATATTGCCACGCATTGCCCTCGGTATAGTCGCTGCCGTAATTGATCGCGGTGGGATCGAACGGCACGCGGAAACTGCCATCGACCCTGCGTGCCCGGAGCCAGCCGGTCTTCGCATCGAAGCTGTTGCGCCAGTTGGCGGCGCGCTTGTCGAAGGTTGCAGCCACGTCGAGCCGGCCCAGCGCGCGCGCCATGCGGGCGATGGTCCAGTCGTCATAGGCATATTCGACGGTCTTCGACGCCGCCTCGGGCTCGCGGTCGATCGGCACGTAACCGAGCTTTATATAGTCGCTTAAGCCGCCGTACGGCGCGTAGCTGGCGCTGGCGACCATCGCGTCGAGTGCCTTGTTGGCATCGAAACCGCGCACGCCCTTGAGATACGCATCGGCGATGACCGGGACGGCGTGATAGCCGATCATCGTCCAGGTCTCGCGACCCTGATATTGCCAGACGGGGAGGATGCCGAACGGGCTGTCGTGCTGGCTGGCGAGCAGCGAGTTGACGATATCGGCATTGGTGCGATCGGGCTGGACGAGCGTGAGCAAGGGATGCTCGGCGCGGAAGGTATCCCAGAGCGAGAAGGTCGAGCGGAAGGTGAAACCCGTCGCCATGTGCACCTCATTGTTGGTGCCGCGATAACGCCCGTCGGCGTCGCCGGCGACGCTCGGCGCGAGTAGGCTGTGGTAGAGCGCGGTGTAGAGCGTGCGGCGCGTCGCCGGCGCGGCGCTTAGCGAGACCGCGCCGAGCGCTTGCTCCCAGGAAGCGCGGGTGCGCGCGCGGATGGTGTCGAAATCGCCGGGCTCGGCGGCGAGATTGGCGATCGCGCCGACCTCGTCGACGCTCGACAGCGCAACTTTGGCCTCGAGCGGTGCGGCGAGCTGGCCGAAATCGAGCCGGGCGACGAGCGCGCGGCCGGCGAGCATGGCGAGACCCTCGTCACCGCGGCCCGGGCCCTGGAAACCCTTATACGCAACATCGCTCTCGGTGCTTTTGAAGGCATGACCGGTGAGCGGCGCGGAGAAGCGCATCGCGAACCACAATTTGCGCGCCGGCGCCCAGCCGCGCGTCTCGCGCATGCCGGTGACGAGGCCGTCGGGGGTGACGCGGACCGAAGACCACAGGATCTTGCCGGGATAAGTGTAGAGCGAGGTGCGCAGATCGAGCACGAGATGCGCGGCCTTGCCCGTCGGAAAGGAGTAGCGGTGGACACCGATCCGCGTGCCGGCGGTGAGCTCGGCGCGGACGCCCGGATCGGTCAGCGTGACGGCGTAATAACCGGGATGCGCGACTTCATCGGCGTGGCTGAAGCGCGAGCGATAACCGCTGCCGGGCACCTTCGCGTCGCCGGGTTCGAGCGGCACGGTCGCGTCGTCGCCGATCGCGGGCATGACGAGGATATCGCCGAGATCGCTGTGCCCCGCGCCCGAGAAATGGGTGTGGCTGAACCCCTGGATCGTCGGGTCTTCGTAGCGATAACCCGCGGCGTGGCTGTAGCAGGCGCGGATGACGCAGGTCGTGTCGGTATCAGGCGAGAGCTGGACCATGCCGAACGGCGCGACGGCGCCGGGATAGGTGTGCCCTTCCCCACCGGTGCCGATGAAGGGATCGACCGCGTCATAAGGGGTGACGGCCGGTAAAGTATCGGCGGCGGGTGCGGTGGCGGCGAGCAGGAACAGCGGCAATGAAGCGAGCGCACCGCGCCAGTAACGGCGGAACGCTGCAGGCGTTTTGCGGGGTGAGTTAGCGCGGATTTTTTGACCGGCGAGGGATTTGGGCATCAAGTAACAACGCAACGATGAGGTCGGCGCGCGCGATGGGGACATGGCCATATCATCGAGCAGCGCTTCTGTCGGCGCAGCGTTTCGATCCATGCGCGGCGCTGTTACTTTGGACTTATGCGAATATTTATTGGAATATTGCATGTTTTCTCTCAATTGTTCGGGCAATTATATACTTGACGTACTAGACGTATCGGCGTAGCCAGAATGCATGAACATCACCGATCCGATCTACAGCGACGCGAACAAAGCCCGCGAGCATCTTGAAGCCCTGCACTGGCCGAACGGTCCAGTCTGCCCGCATTGCAACGGCACCGACCGGATCACGAAGCTGGCGGGCAAATCGACCCGCCCCGGCGTCTACAAGTGCAACGCCTGCGCCAAGCCTTTCTCGGTCACTGTCGGCACCATCTTCGAGGATAGTAAGATCCCGCTCAACAAGTGGCTGCTCGCGTTCCGCCTCATCAACGGCGGCAAGAAGGGTTTCAGCGCCCACGAACTGCACCGCGCGCTCGGCATCACCTACAAGTCGGCGTGGTTCCTCGCGCACCGCATCCGTGAAGCGATGGCAGGCGATGACAGCCCGCTAGGCGGTCCTGACATGGTCGTGGAAGCCGACGAAACCTATGTGGGCGGCAAGGCAAAGAACCGTGCAACCCGTGCCCCGGCACCGAAGAAGGCGGTCGTAGCGCTCGTCACCCGCGACGGCATGGCCCGCTCGTTCCACGTTGCCAACGTCAACGCGAAAACCCTGCGTCCGCTGATCGTCACCAACGTCGATCGCGCCTCGCACCTGATGACCGACGAGAGCATGGTCTACACCCGCGTTGGCCGCGAGTTTAACGGTCATTCGGTCGTCAATCACAGCGCCAAGGAGTACGTCACCACGGGCGGCTTCAAGCATTCCAACACGGCGGAAAACTTCTTCTCGATCTTCAAGCGTGGCGTCATCGGCACCTATCACCACATGAGCGAGGCGCACCTTGCACGCTACTGCCGTGAGTTCGATTTCCGCTACAACACCCGCAAGATCAGCGACACGGAGCGCACTGTGCTCGCAGTGAAGGGCGCCCGTGGCAAGCGCCTGATGTACCGGCAGCCTAGTTCGCTCGCTGCTTGAATATTACAAGCCGCCCCGTGTGATTGGCGAGGGGCGGAAGCGCTGGACTCAATAGGGGCCTAGGCGCATTTGCTGCCAGCTTGGCGCAGGAGAGAATTGATGCCCGAGGTTCCCGAACATCTCGTCCCCACGGATGGGCTTACAAACTCGTTCATTCGCTTTGGCGGCTTGGATACAACCCCCGATAGCGGTTTCGCCAATATGCGGTTCGATATCTACGACGAGCAGGGAGGCTACCTCGCCACGTTCAACATTCCAATCGCGCCAAATGAGCGTGGCAGCGTAGACATGATGATTGCGGACGCCCATCGCGAAATGACGAACGTACTGCGCCAGTGGATTTATGAGGTAGATACTTTGCGGATGGCGTACGAAAAGCCAGCGGCTCGCTAGCTCCAACCGGCCAAATTTCCACGGCAGCTCTCCTTCGGATTGAGCCGCCGATGGGCGGCTATTTCCCCCGAGACTCCTTCGACCGCTTCACGATATCGTCGTTGCTGATCGGGGGTGTGGCGAGGGCTCGGCGCAGGATGGCGTCGCGCCGCTGGTCGGCTTCTGCCGAGGGGCGTTCATTTTCAATCATGCGGGGTGAATACCATGAGCGGCCAAAGCCTGGAAACATACTATCTGCTCGTGGGTAAGGTCATCACGAACTGGTCCATGTTAGAAGCGCGCCTCGCTTCTGCGATCTGGCGGATTGGAGAAATCCCAGACGACTTCGGGGCGTCGATCACGTCTCAGATTTACACGCTCGATGGGAAGGTCAAAGCGCTGCAGGCGATTTTGCGTGTGCGAGGGTATGACAAGGAAGCTGAGAAGCTCGGCGAGGTCATCGCTGACACCAAAGGGTTATCCGACATCCGCAATCGGCTCGTCCACGATCCTGTCCACATCAAAGACGGTCATGTCTATCGCTTGGAGATTAAGGCCGATCGACGCCTAAGCTACGGCTACAAGAAGGTTGATCTCGAAAAATTGGCGCGTGTTGTCGATCATATCGATTCAGCCGATGACCGTATCGAAGAGGCAATCAGGCCGGCTCTGGATGCAATTCCACGGCTACCATCGCGAGATAAATCCGGCGAATGACTTCGTCGCCTTCAACGAAGCCATTGCGGTCGAAGAATCCGCTCTCGTCTCCGCCCCAGCTAATCAAATCGGTCAGGACACCCCTCCCGGCGCCAATCATCTCGGGCGTAATCTCGATATCATCGATAGAGTGCCGGCCTGTCCCGTTCATAAATGCGACTCGCCCCTCGGTACGTCAAGTATATAATTGCCATTGTTCGCGTCGGGCGCGCTGCCGCGATGGTGGGCGAAATCGGGGCAGTAGAGCGCATCGGGGGGTCGTTGGCGAGATGGCACCGCGCCGCAGCCAAGCCTGGTGTTCCTGCGCACGCAGGAACCCAGAGCCACGAGCGGGGCGCCGGGAAACCCTGGGCTCCTGCGTGCGCAGCAGCACGGAGAGAGCCTGCTTGAGATCGGCAGCCGATGCCGTCGTCGCGCCGGCGAGTGGCATCGCGCCGCAGCCATCGCCCGTGTTCCTGCGCACGCAGGAACCCAGAGCCACGACCGGTGTGCCAGGTAAGCATGGGCTCCTGCCTGCGCAGGAGCACGGAGACCGTGCGGTGGGGATCAGCGATCGGTGCCGTCATCGCGGCGGCGATAAGGCATGCGCCATTGGGGATCGCGGACGCGCAGCCATTGCAGCGCGGCGGCGACCTGGGACGGCTGGTGGCGCGTGATCTCGATCGAGACGGGCTTGCCGCGATGCAGCGCGACGCGCGTCTCCTTACGCTCGTAACCGACCGCCGCGCGGTAAAGGCCCATCGTCACGTGCAGATCGGCCATCGCGCGCCCGGCGCGCGTCGCCTCGGCGAAAGCGGGATGGCGCGCACGCCAGCGGCGCAGCGTTTCGGGATGCACAGCGAAAATCTCGGCGAGCTGCGCATCGGTCGCGCCGAGGCGACAGATGAGCTCAGCCTGACGGGCGAGATCCGGGGTATAGCTGCTCGGGCGGCCGGTGTTTTTCATGCGCGCGGGGGTAGCGCGGCTCGGGATTTGGTTGAATCAACGCGTTGCGTGCGGCGGTGATGAGGTTTGCGTCCCACATTTGCCGCCCGCCTCGCATGGGCAATCACGAGAACCGTCGTCGCGCATGCGTTCAAACCAAAGCCGTGGACATCGCCCGCCCGAGCGCTAGCCTGCCACAGTCTGGAATGCGGGGTGCGATGTGAGCGAAATTGCGGCGAACAGGCGGGAAATGATGATGGCCGGCGGCGCGGCACTGCTGAGCGCCGCCGTGCCGGCGCGTGCCACACCGGCGACGCACGGCGCGGCGACCGTGGATGCCGCCGCGCGCCGCTTTCTCGAATCCTTTGCCCTACCCGGCGTCGGCATCGCCCTGATACGGCGCGGCGCAACCGACATTGCCGCGGGATATGGCATCGCGACGCTCGGCCAGCCGGGACAAGTCGATGCGCATACCCGTTTTGCCATCGCTTCCAACAGCAAGGCGTTTACCGCCGCGGCGCTCGCGCTGCTGGTCGAGCAGGGCAAGCTTGGCTGGGACGAGCCGGTCGTGCGTTACCTGCCCGAATTCCGCATGTATGATGCCGCCGTCACGCAGATGATGACGGTGCGGGATCTACTGGTGCACCGCTCGGGGCTCGGGCTCGGTCAGGGCGACCTGATGCTGTTCAACACGACGCATTCGCTGCAGGAGATTCTGGCGGGGCTGGCGTATCTGAAGCCGTATCGCGGTTTCCGCAGCGGTTATGCCTATGACAATATCCTCTATCTCGTCGCGGGCATGCTCACCGAACGGGTGTCGGGCCGCACATGGGAGGATTTCGTCACCGGGCAATTGCTCGTGCCGCTCGGCATGCGGGAATCGGGGGCCTCGCGCGCCGGGATCAGCGGCGACAATGTCGCGGGTCGCCACGCGCGGATGGGGCCGCCGGTGCGCGGCATGGGCGCGCTCAAGGTCATTTCCCCCGGCACCGAGGACAAGATCGGCTCGGCCGGTGGCGTCATGGCCAGCCCGCACGATGCGCTCGCCTGGCTGCGTGTCCAGCTAAGCCATGGCGCGCTGCCCAATGGCCGCCGGCTGTGGAGCGAACAGCAACAGGCCGAGATGTGGAAGCCGCAGATCATCACCAGCAGCGGTGCCGGCCCAACACCGGCAGACCCGGCGCAGCCCGTGCTGTCGAGCTATGCGCTCGGCTGGAACGTGCAGGATTATCGTGGCCATCGGCTGATATCGCATGGCGGCATGCTCGACGGGCAGACCAGCGCGCACGCCTTGCTGCCCGATCTCGGCTGCGCCGTGGCGGTCTACACCAACCAGGAGGAAAGGCTGGTGACCGCGGGCCTGCGCAACGCGTTGCTCGACCTGGCGATCGGCACGACATCGGTCGACTGGATCGCCGTCACGCGCGGGCTGATCGCGAAACAGGAGCGCGAGGCGCTGAAGGCGATGGGCGGGGCCAGCCCCGCCGCGCCGCCCGGCGGCCCGTCGCTGCGCCTTGGCGGCTATGCCGGGCGTTACCGCGATCCGTGGTTCGGCGATGCGGTGATCAAGGTCGCCGACAATCGCCTCATGCTCGATCTGGTCAAGGCGCCCTCGGCCGCCAGCGTGCTGGAACCATGGGGTCAGGACGCGTTCCGGACGCGGTTTTCCAACGGGTGGGAGGATGCGGTCTTCAGCTTCGCCGTGAAAGATGGCGCGATAACGGAGATTACCGCCAAGGCGCTCTCGCCGCTCGCGGATTTCAGCTTCGATTATCAGGATCTCCGCTTTACGCCGGTGGCGTGAGGGGCGGGCCGAGGCATCCGCCGGGGCGGCCGCGGATGATCATATATGCGCCGCGCTTCGCCACCACGGGCCTGTGGGCGAGGTCGGAGTCGCTATCTTTCTTCAATGATTGGGCGCCCAAGGTGTTCGGTCGCATCACGGTGAGCGAGTTTCAAGCGGCTGTCACGGCCTGTGCGGACCAGTTCAAGGGGTCCTACGGGTTCCCGGGACCGAACATCGTCGCACTGACAAACCTGCCGCATATCGGCTCCCGGCCCTGACCGGCTAAGCAAAGCCACCCGGCCGATGAAACATGCGCTAGCCTTCACCAAACGGACCGGCGGCAATTAGTAACAACCCTTCCGTCTTGGAACGGCAGCAACTGGGCGCGGAGCTGCCGTTACGCTCACTCTGAATGAACGGCCGGAATTCGCAGATCACGGTAAGCGGTGTTCCGCACCCACCTTGTCGGGGCTGGCTGTTCGGGCAGACTAGGCGGCGTGGAAGACGTCATGCCTATGAGCGCACTGGACACGCGCACTGGAGTTGGTCCGGAGCCGGTGCGGCGCGTTGAGCTGCTGACTGGGATGGCCGGACGCCGGCGCTCCTGGAGTCTGGAACAGAAGCTGGCGATCGTGTCGGAGGCCCAAGGGTGCGATAACCTGACCGAGCTGGCGCGGCGCCACGATATTCGAACCTCGCAGCTCTACACCTGGCGTCGCGAGCTGCGGTACGCGCTGGAAGCGGCCGGGACCAAGAACACCATCATCGAGCCGCACTTCGTTCCCGTCGTGGCGCATCGCGAGGAGAGCCCCAGGCGCCACGCTATGGCGATCGAGGTTGAAGTCGACGGCGCCGTGGTGCGGATCTCCCGGACCGCCGAGGCCAGGCAGATCACCGCAGTGGTGCAGGCACTCAGGCAGACGCGATGATCGGTCCCGGTATTGGCGCTCGCGTCATGGTGGCGACGCGCCCGGTGGATTTTCGCAAAGGACCGGACGCTTTGGCGGCGCTGGTCGGCGCCGATTATGGCGGCGATCCCTATTCCGGCGTGATCTACGTCTTCCGGGCGAAGCGCAGCGACCGGATCAAGCTGGTGTGGTGGGACGGCACGGGCCTGTGTCTGATGGCCAAGAAGCTCGAACAGGGCGGCTTTAAATGGCCGGGCATCCAGGACGGTGTGATACGGCTGACAGCGGCGCAACTCGGCGCGTTGCTCGAGGGTCTGGACTGGCGCCGCGTGCATGGTGGGCGGCGTCCGCAAGCCCCGCAGATTGCCGGTTGACGAGCGTTTCCGCTCCTGATTCACTCTCGTCATGCTCATGGAGGCGGACCTTCCCGAGAACATCGATGCGCTCCGCGCATTGGTCCTCGAGCAGTCCCGGATGCTGGCGCAAGAACGCGCCGCGGCCGCCGATCTGGCGGTCGCCAAGAGCGAAGCCGATGCCGAGGTCGAGCGGCTCCAGTCGATCATCACCGCGTTCATGCGCCACCGTTTCGGGTCCCGCTCCGAGCAACTCGACCCCGATCAGCTCCAGCTCGGTCTGGAAGACATCGAGGCGGCGCTGGGGCACGCCCGAGCGGCCCGCGAAGCGATGTCGGACCGTTCCGCCAACGAGCGGCCACGCAAGACCAACCGCAGCTCGTTGCCTGCCCATCTCGAGCGGATCGAACAGGTTGTCGATGTCGAGGACAAGGCCTGCCCGTGCTGCGGCGGTGCGCTCCATCAGATCGGCGAGGATGTCGCCGAGCGCCTCGATGTCGTGCCGACCACGTTCCGCGTGCTGGTGACGCGTCGGCCGCGCTATGGTTGCCGTTCCTGCGAGGGCGCTGTCGTGCAGGCGCCGGCACCCGCCCGGATCGTCGAGGGCGGCATCCCGACCGAGGCGTTGATCGCCCAGGTCCTGGTGGCGAAGTACGCCGACCATGTCCCGCTCTACCGGCAGGCTCAGATCTACGCCCGTCAGGATATCCGGCTCGACCGCTCCACGCTGGCCGACTGGGTCGGTCGAGCGGCCTGGTATCTTCGCCCGCTGCGCGATCATGTTCTCGAGAAGCTGCGAAGATCCGAGCGGCTGTTCGCCGACGAGACCACCGCGCCGGTGCTTGATCCCGGACGCGGGCGAACGAAGACGGGTCAGCTATGGGCCTATGCTCGTGATGATCGGCCGTGGGGCGGTGACGACCCGCCGATGGTCGCCTATGTCTACGCCCCCGTCCGCAAGGCCGAACGGCCCGAGGCGCATCTCGGGGAGTTCGCAGGCATCCTGCAGGTCGACGGCTATGGCGGCTACACCGCGCTCACCAGGCGGCGCCAGCAGGTGAGGCTCGCCTTCTGTTGGGCGCATGTGCGGCGCAAGTTTTACGAACTGGCCGTCACCTCACCGGTCTCGACCGAGGTCCTGCGGCGCATCGCTCTTCTCTATGCCATCGAGGACCAGGTGCGCGGTTCGTCGGCACACGAACGGCAAGCGTTGCGCGCGGAACGCAGTCGCGTGATCATCGATGACCTTCGCGATTACCTCAGCGCCAGGCTCCGTCAGGTCAGCGCGAAGAGCAAGCTCGCCGAGGCGATCCGTTATGCGCTCAGCCGCTGGGATGGCCTCTCGCGGTTCCTCGACGACGGCCGCATCGATCTCGACTCCAACACGGTCGAGCGGTCGATCAGACCGATCGCCCTGAATCGCAAGAATGCGCTATTCGCCGGCTCTGACGAGGGCGGCGACAACTGGGCGGTGATCGCGACGCTCATCGAGAACTGCAAGCTCAGCGGCATCAATCCGCACGACTGGTTGACCCGCACTCTCACCAAACTCGCCAACGGTCATTCCGCCAACGACGTCGGCAGCCTCATGCCGTGGACAGCCGTGGGCTGAGCACATCGCTTACGCTTAACAATGACGGCCATCGGGATTGCGCGAGCGAGATCGTAACGGCCGCTATTGGGGCGCTTTCCGCCCGGCAGCTTTGTGTACCGATACCTGCCGGTCGGCTATCGGGCTGGTCGCGTCGATCGACGGCGCCGGAACGGGGAAAAGTTGGTGGATTCCTGCCGGTCCGCTTCCCGGCGTTACAGAGCAGGATCGGTCATCGAACAGGCTTCAACCAAGAGTGAGACACCAGCGCCAGCCCAAATATGAAACAAGCTATGCTAATCCAACCGGCAATGAACGGGAGATGGGCAGCACAATAGTCAAAGCAATATCGGTCAGGGCCATTGGCTGGAGCCTGAACCCCGAACGTCCTAGCAAAATGGGTCCAATTGCCCATTACCGCCGCATCGACATATGCTTGCATAATAGCCGCTTGGACCACACCCGCAACGGCCGAGCCGGTCAAGAATACAATGGATGCTAAGAGGCGTTTGTCCCTCGCCATACTGCCACTCCTAACCCGCTGCCTCGTTATGGCACTTTGAACGTCACCAATCGAGGCTCTTCGTAGCTAAGCCAAATGGCCGCAAGTGGGGCGCAAGCGGAACAGCCGCTTTATGAGCCTACGGCCTAGCCCCGCGTCCGCCGCCGCCGAAACCAGCCACGCCGGAACAGCCCGCGCTTCGCCAGCGGCTCGAACATTTCCTCCGGCCCTTCGGGATCGAGCACCTCGTTGTCGGCGAGCCACTTCTCGGCCTCCGAAAGATCGGGACGTTCGTACGGCCGCAGCGTCTTGCCCGCGCCGCGCAACGCCTCGATCGTCGCGATCAGCGAGCCGCTGGCGTCGATCCGCGCGGTGACGGTGTCGGCGTCGAGACCGAGATGTTCGGCGATCAACTCGTTGCGCACCGTGACGATCCGCGCGCGATCCGCCGCGGTGGCGGCGTCGATCGACAGGTCGCATTCGGTGTCAAGGCGCAGCGAGCGATTGTTGATGTTGGACGAGCCGACACGCAGGATGCGGTCGTCGGCGACGAGGATCTTGGCATGGACATAGATCGGCGTGCCGCCCGCGGTGAGCGGGTGATAGATGCGCAGCCGGTCCTTGTGGTCGCGCGCCTTGAGCGCATCCCATAACCGCGCGCGGGCGCTGTCCATCGCCAGCGGCTGCAGCCAGCCCTCGGCCGCGACCGGATTGATGATGACGATCTCGGGCGGATCATCTTCGTCGAGCCGCAGGCCGATCCATTCGGCGATCTTGCGCGAGGCGAAATACTGGCTCTCGATATAGAGGTGGCGCGTCGCGCGGGCGATCTGGTCGCGATAGAGTTGCTCGATCTCGAGCACCGGCGCCTCGTCGTCCATCACCGGCATGGTGCGCGAAATGCCCATGTCGATGTCGGTGAAATCGACCGGCAGCCCCTCTGGCCAGCAGGCGTCGCCCGTTGCCGGCGCCTTTAACCTCCTGCCGCCCGAGCGGCGCCAGCGATCGCGCCCGAGCTGGCCGAGCGCGGCGGCGAGGTCGCCCTCGACCGCCCAGGCGGCGTCGTGCCACGGCGGGGCGGGCCTGCCGTCGGGCTGGATGCGGCGCGGATCGTCGTCGCGATGCTCGCGCGTGTCCCAGCGATTGGCGGTCATGTCGATGCCGCCGCAAAAGGCGATGCAATCGTCGATCACAATCAGCTTCTGGTGGTGCGAGGCGCCGGTCGGGTGGCGCATGTCGAGCCGGATATGGAGGTTGCGCCGCCGCAGCCAGCGCAGCACCGAGAGCAACGTGCTGAGCCGCGTCAGCGTCTTGAGCGCGCCCATGTCCCAGCGCAGCAGATGGACATCGAGCCCGGGCGTGCGATCGGCCAGCCAGGCGAGGAAATCGCCGATCCGCGCCGGGCCTTTATCGCCGGGCTGCGCCTCGACCTCGATCCGCGCGTCGAAATCCCAGCCGATCAGCAGGATCTGCCGCTTCGCCGTCAGCATCGCGGCGCGGGCGAAGCGGAAATAGTCGGCGGCATCGACGATGACGGCGGCCTGCCCGGCGCGCGCGACGCGCCAGCAATTGTCGTCGGGCGTAAACAGGGAGGTGCGGTCTGACATGTGCGGCAGGAATGCGTGAGACGCGGAAAGGTTACATCCCACTGCCGGCTTGGGCGACGATTGCCCGAGAAGGGGCGCTGTGAGGCTCGTCATGGTCAATAATTGCTGCGGTGCAGCAACGAATCGCGCTATGATGAATTTTACGATGGTCGGGTCGGCACGGCGCCGTTCGACCCAAGGAGCCAGTGCATGAGGACCCTGTCGGATACGATCGCGCGCCTGGCGGCATTTCGCGGCGCCGCGTCGGCAGCGATGCCGCCCGCGACGGCCGCGCCGCTGGAAGAGCTGAGCAATTTCGGCACCAATCCCGGCAAGCTGCGGGCGTGGTATCACGTGCCGCGTAACGTGCGCGCGAAACCGCCGCTCGTCGTCGTGCTGCATGGCTGCACGCAGACCGCCGCCGGTTACGACCATGGCAGCGGCTGGTCGCAGCTCGCCGAGGAACAGGGCTTCGTCCTGCTGTTCCCCGAGCAGCGCCGCGCCAACAACATGAACCTGTGCTTCAACTGGTTCGAGCCGGCGCACAGCCAGCGCGACGCGGGCGAGCCCTTGTCGATCCGGCAGATGATCGACGCGATGATCGCGCGGCACGATGTCGACCCGACGCGCATCTATATCAACGGGCTGTCGGCGGGCGGCGCGATGACATCGGTGATGCTGGCGACCTATCCCGAGATATTTGCCGGCGGGGCGATCATCGCCGGGCTGCCTTATGGCGCGGCGCGCAACGTGCCCGAGGCGTTCGACCGGATGCGTGGGGTTGGCGGGCCGGATGCCGCCGCGCTGGCCGCGGCGGTGCGCGCGGCGTCGCCGCATCGCGGGCCGTGGCCGAGCGTCACGGTATGGCATGGCAGCGCCGACCAGACCGTCGTCGCCGCGAACGCCGACGCGATCGTTGCGCAGTGGCGCGGCGTGCACGGCCTGCCCGACGCGCCCGACCATGAAGGCGCGGTCGACGGCTATCCGCACACGGTATGGCGCGATCCGCGCGGCCGCCCGGTCATCGAGAGCTATGAGATTACCGGCATGGGGCATGGCACGCCGCTCGCGACGCTGGGCGAGGACGGCTGCGGGGTGAGCGGTGCCTATATGCTGGAGGTCGCGATTTCCTCGACGCGACACATCGCCGCGTCATGGGGACTGGCGCCGGGCGGCATCGCGGCGGCGAAACCGCCGCACGCGGCGCGGGCGCGGCGCGAGCCGCCTGCGGCCGCCGCCCGCGCAACGATCCTGCCGCCCGAGCGGAAAGCCGCGCCGAAGCCGGCGCTCGATGCGGTGGGCAAGGTGATCGAGGATGCGCTGCGCGCGGCGGGGCTGATGCGCTAGATCTGGGATGACATCGGTACGAATCGGCCCCCACCCGTTCGTTTCGAGCGAAGTCGAGAAACCTCGCGGAGCGCCTGTTGCCGTTTCTCGACTGCGCTCGAAACGAACGGGGTGAGGTAACGTCATCGTGCTCTGGCAGCCCGGCGGGTACCGCTGCGGCCGAGCCACATCGTCGCCGCTATTTCCCGGTTGCGCGGCGCGATGCGACCGGTCCAGACGGGGGCATGCCGGCGATGCGCCATGCCCTGCTAAGCCTTGTCACCGTGGCGGCGCTGGCGGGCGCGACGGCGGCGGGCGGCGATCGCGGGCTGTCGACCGGCGGGTCCTTTGCCGTTCGGCCGATGGCCGACGGCGCCGCGCCGAGCCATGTTTTCTGGCTGACGCATGACCGCGCGGGCGCGGGCGAGATCGTCGGGGTGATCGATCCGCTGTTCGCGGCGATCAGATGGTATCGCATCGCCGATCAGGGGCCGGACCACGCGGCACTGCACGCGCGGATGACCGCAATCGGCGCCTGCGCCCTGCCCGTCGCGCTGCGCCCGTGGCGCGTGCATCACTTGAAACACCGTGTCGTCATCGAGTCGATGCCCGAGCCGGGCGCAGCCGGGTACCGGGCGACCACGCAGGAACTAACGCGCCGAAGCTACACAATTCGGCGCGACCTTTTCCGCCCTGCGGCAGCGCGCGCGTTGCTGGCCGGGCTCGGGACGATCGACACGCCCGGCTGGGATCCGGCCAGCGCCTATCCGTGCGGCGTGCCGGGCGCGCGCCGGCCGATCGGCTTGGATGCGGGCGCGACCTCATTGCGCGGCGCGCGACGGTCCGCGCGCACGATCACGCTGCGCAACGGCCGCGCCGCGCTGGCGCCAGCCTCGCCGCTGAGCGTGCGGAGCGCGGACGCAACGCGTTACCGCCTGTTGAGCGCGCGCGAGCTCGAACCGGCGCTGAGGCGACGCATCGTCCAGACATCCGAACTGCTCCCCGGCGACGGTGGCGCGATGCAGGTCCGGCAGAGCCTGCTGGTTATCGCCCATGGCCGCGTCGTTCGGCGCGTGGCGCTCGACGGGCGGACGCGCTCGGGCAAGATCGTCGCCCGGCCGTTCGCGGTATTGCCGAGCGGCGAGATTGTGAAACTCGGCGAACGCCCGGGGCCGCGCGGCGCGTCTGGCTTCGATCTGTTCGACTGCGGCAACATCGCGGGTGGCGCGATATCGCCGGCATGCCTGCCCACGCCGGTGCCGCGCTGGCCGGCTCTCGCCGCGCCGCGCCCGGCACGCCACGAACCGTCGCGCGCGCCGCTGTCGGCGCGGGCGATCTTCGCCGCGGCGACACCGCTCGGCGATGCCCGCTGGTCGGTCGACACACGCGCGCTGCCGGCGGCATGCCGCTCGGCGGCGGGATGCGCCGTGCCGGGACAGACCGCACGGTTCGTTGCGCTGCGCGGCATCAGGCTGACGCGCGGGGTCTATGCCGGGCGCGGCATTCCCTATGCGCAGACCGGCGATTTCGCCGCGCTGGGCCGATTTCTTAGCGCCAGCCCGGCCGACCTGTCGCGCGCGCTTGGCGCGGTGCAGCGCGGCGGGCGCGGCTGGCCCGGCAACCTCGCCGACGGACTGGTCGGCGATCTCGGGATCGATTGCTCGGCGCTGGTGCAGATCGCCTGGGGGCGCCCGCAGGCGCCGACGCGCTGGACGGTGGCGACGATCCGGCAGCGCCAGGACCATGCGCAGTGCAGCCGGCCGCTGCCCTCGCCCGCCTGGCTGCGCGCTGGCGACGCCATCGCCACCGCGCCGGGGGCGAACCACATCATGCTGTTTGCCGAACGGCTGCGGATCGGCGGCAACGATGCCTGGCTGGTGCTCGAGGCATCGAGCGCGTGCGACGGTGTCTGCTGGACGATCTTCGACCCGTCGGTGTTCGACGGCTGGAGCCTGTACCGCGCCTCCGGGCGGAGCGACGCGCCGTGCCCCGGCTTGCCGGTGCTGCGTCGCCCCTGACGGCACGGCCCCAATAAAGCACCAAGCTATGGGGAGCGCTTGATTTTACACTACCCATGCGACCATCCGGAATTGACTCACTCGACAGACTTTCGCCCGCCCTCTTTGCTTATGCTGCACTGCATGATAACGGCGGCGGCATGCTCAATATCAATGGCATCACGGTGCGCCTTGGCGGGCGCACGATCCTCGACCGTGCGACGGCGGCGTTGCCGCCGCGCAGCCGCGTCGGGCTGATCGGGCGCAACGGCGCCGGCAAGTCGACGCTGATGAAGGTCATGATCGGCTCGCTCGAGGCCGATGACGGCGAGATCGAGATGCCGCGCAAGACGCGCATCGGCTATATCGCGCAGGAAGCGCCCTCGGGCAACACCACGCCGATCGAGGCGGTGATGGCCGGCGACACCGAGCGCGCCGCGCTGCTCGCCGAGAGCGAGACGTGCCACGACCCCGATCGGATCGGCGAGATCCACGACCGGCTGATCGCGATCGACGCCTATACCGCCGACGCGCGCGCCGCGCGCATCCTGGTCGGGCTGGGGTTCGACGAGGAGATGCAGAACCGGCCGCTCGACAGCTATTCGGGCGGGTGGAAGATGCGCGTCGCGCTCGCCTCGCTGCTGTTCTCCGAGCCCGATCTGCTGCTGCTCGACGAGCCTTCGAACCATCTCGACCTCGAAGCGACGCTGTGGCTGGAGAATTTCCTCAAGGCCTATCCGGCGATGATGGTCGTGATCAGCCATGAGCGCGACCTGCTCAACAATGTCGTCGACACCATCCTGCACCTCGAACAGGGCAAGGTGACGATGTATACCGGCGGTTACGACAGCTTCGAGCGCCAGCGCGCCGAGCGTGTCGCGCAGCTGGCGGCCGCCAAGGCGGCGCAGGATGCGCAGCGCGCCAAGTTGCAGGACTATGTCGCGCGCAACAGCGCGCGCGCCTCGACCGCCAAGCAGGCACAGTCGCGCGCCAAGATGCTCGCCAAGATGCAGCCGATCGCCGCGCTGTCCGAAGATCCGAGCCTGTCGTTCGACTTCCCCAGCCCCGACGAACTCAAGCCGCCGCTCGTCACGCTCGACATGGCGAGCGTCGGCTACACCCCGGGCAAGCCGATTTTGCAGCGGCTGAACCTGCGGCTCGACCCGACCGACCGCGTCGCGCTGCTCGGGCGCAACGGCAACGGCAAGACCACGCTCGCCCGGCTGCTCGCCGCGCAGCTGGCGCCGATGGACGGCGAGATCACCGTGTCGGGCAAGATGCGCGTCGGTTATTTCACCCAGTATCAGGTCGAGGAACTCGACACGACCGACACGCCGCTCGAACATATGACGCGGATGATGAAGGGCATGTCGCCCGCCGCGGTGCGCGCGCAGCTCGGCCGCTTCGGCTTTTCCGGGCCCAAGGCGACGACGCTGGTCGGCAAGCTGTCGGGCGGCGAGCGCGCGCGGCTGGCGCTGGCGCTGATCACGCGCGAGGCGCCGCACATGCTGATCCTCGACGAGCCGACCAACCATCTCGACGTCGATGCGCGCGAGGCGCTGGTCCAGGCGCTCAACGCCTATGAGGGCGCGGTGGTGATCGTCAGCCACGACCGCCACATGATCGAGCTGACCGCCGACCGGCTGGTGCTGGTCGATGGCGGGCGCGCGACCGAATATTCGGGCAGCATGGAAGATTATATCGCGATGGTCCTTGCCGGCGACGGCGCGACCGGCGCTGCGGGCGGCGGCAAGAGCAAGGCGAGCAAGAAGGAAGACCGCAAGGCCGCGGCCGAGGCGCGCGAGAAGGACCAGGCGCTGCGCCGCGCCACGCAGCAGGCCGAGGCGGAGGTCGTCAAGCTCACCGCCAAGCGCAGCGCGGTCGACAAGGCGATGTTCGATCCCTCGACCGCCGAGATCTGGCTGAGCAAGATGAGCATGAGCGAGCTGATGAAACGCCGCGCCGAACTCGACGCGCAATTGGCGACGGCCGAGGCGGCATGGATGGCGGCGAGCGAGGCACTGGAGTCAGAGGCGGCGTGAGCCGGGCGGCTAGAGCATGCTGCAGATAATCTGACTTATATCGTCACATCTCTTACCACTTCCCCGGCGAAGGCCGGGGAAGTCAGGAAGATGGCGCTGCTACGAGTTTCGCGGTTCAGATTTCACGCATCCCGCTTTAGCGGCTATTCGAAGGTCGCGGCCAGGCGGTCCAGGCCATCGTCCTGCGGATCGGCACCATAGCGGTTCTCGCCGACCGTGCCGGGCAGCGCGCATCGGGCGACAACGACAAGCAAACCGGTCAGAGCAACGAGCGCGGCAATGTCGCCTGCGCCCGCGTGGTACACTCCGTATAACGACAGGCTCACCGTCGCCGGCAGCCACGCAAGCAATGCCCAAGCCCCCGGGGAACCGGTATCGTGAAGGCGCCGGACGGTAATGGCGGCCGTCGCGAAAATGGCGACCGGCAAGGCGATGATGTTGAAGGCGACCAGCAGCGTGCCGAAGCGAAGCGGGCTCCCGTCGAGCAACGCCACGGCCAGACCGTCCAGCGGTCGCTGGAACTCGATCAGCGAAACGAAGGCAGCACCGAGGAACAGGATCCACGGCCAGAACTCGCGACGCGTCGCGCGCCCGTGAAACTGGAGGCAGTGCGTCAAGGGCGTGAACAGGGCGCGCATGACAGGCCTTTCGTCGCGGGTCGGATCGAGTCCGGTTTCGGTGATGACGAGATCAGCACGGGCCGGTGGTCGTCCGCAAGGGGGTTGTCGGCAAGTCGCTAAAGGGGCTGTGGTCGGGGCAATCGGGCTAAAATCCGTCACCCCGGACTTGTTCCGGGGTCCACCGGCCCACAAGCGCTGCAGTCCGATAGGCTGGAGAACATGGCCCGGTGGATGCCGGAACAAGTCCGGCATGACGGTTAGGGGTGGGTCAACCGTCGAGAGTGGCCGGACGACACCCTAGGTTTCAGCTTCCGCCTCAGCCTTCACAAGCGCCCTGAAGCGGTGCAGCAACGGTTCGGTATAGCCATTGGGCTGTTCCACCCCCTCGAACACCAGCGCCCGCGCCGCCTGGAAGGCGAGGCTGGTGTCGGCATGGCCGGCCATCGGATGGTAGAGCGGATCGCCGTCATTCTGCGCGTCGACCTTGGCCGCCATGCGGGCCAGCGCGGCGTCGGCCTCGGCCGGGGTGGCGATGCCGTGGAGCAGCCAGTTGGCCATGTGCTGCGACGAGATGCGCAACGTCGCGCGGTCCTCCATCAGGCCGACGTCATGGATGTCGGGCACCTTGGAACAGCCGATGCCCTGGTCGACCCAGCGCACGACATAACCGAGAATGCCTTGCGCATTGTTGTCGAGTTCCTCGCGCACTTCGTCCGGTTGCCAGTTATGGCCCTGCGCGACCGGGATGGCGAGCAAGCGGTCGAGCGACGCGATGCCCTCCCCCGCCCGTTCGGCCTGGCGCGCGAACACGTCGACGACGTGGTAATGCGTCGCGTGGAGTGTCGCGGCGGTCGGTGACGGCACCCAGGCGGTGTTGGCGCCGGTCTTGGAATGCGCGATCTTCTGTTCGAGCATGTCGGCCATACGATCGGGCGCGGCCCACATGCCCTTGCCGATCTGCGCCTTGCCCGACAGGCCGCAGGCAAGGCCGATCTGGACGTTGCGATCCTCATAGGCCTTGATCCAGTCGGCGTTCTTCATGTCGCCCTTGCGGATCATCGGGCCGGCACGCATTGAGGTGTGCATCTCGTCACCGGTGCGATCGAGAAAGCCGGTGTTGATGAACATGATGCGGTCCTTCACCGCATGGATGCACGCCGCGAGATTGGCCGAGGTACGGCGCTCCTCGTCCATCACCCCGACCTTGATGGTGTGGCGCGCAAGGCCGAGCAGATCCTCGATCGCGTCGAACAGCCGGTTGGTGAACGCCGCCTCGTCGGGGCCGTGCATCTTGGGCTTGACGATGTAGATCGATCCGGCGCGGCTGTTGACGAACCTGCCGGTCCTTTTCAGGTCGTGCAGCGCGATCAGGCTGGTGACGATGCCGTCGAGAATGCCCTCGGGCGCCTCGCCGCCGTCCGCCAGCAGCACCGCCGGCGTGGTCATCAGATGGCCGACATTGCGCACGAACAACAGGCTGCGGCCGGGCAGCGTGAACGCCGTGCCGTCGGGCGCGGTGTAGCCGCGGTCGGCCTCCAGCGCGCGCGTCATGGTGCGGCCGCCCTTGTCGAAGCTGGCGACGAGATCGCCCTTCATCAGCCCGAGCCAGTTGGCATAGGCGGCGACCTTGTCCTCCGCATCGACCGCGGCGACCGAATCCTCGAGATCGACAATCGTCGACAGCGCGGATTCGAGCACGACATCGGCGATATGCGCGGGATCGTCCCTGCCGATCGGATGCGTCGGATCGATCACCAGTTCGATATGCAGGCCGTGATGGCGCAGCAGGAAATTGGCGCCGGCATGACCGACCAGCTGCGCCGGATCTGCCAGCGTGGGGGTGCCGCCGGTCCAGTCGGTCCAGCTGCCCGAGGCGAGCGGCACCGACCGGTCGAGAAATGCCTTGGCCCAGGCGATCACCTGGCCGCCGCGCACCGGATCATAACCCTTGCCGGCCGCCGCGCCGGGCAGTGCGTCGGTGCCGTAGAGCGCGTCGTACAGGCTGCCCCAGCGCGCATTGGCGGCGTTGAGCAGGAAGCGCGCATTGAGCACCGGCACGACGAGCTGCGCACCGGCGAGCCGCGCGACCTCGTTATCGACCC
This sequence comes from Parasphingomonas halimpatiens, assembly GCF_036663795.1. Lineage (NCBI taxonomy): Bacteria > Pseudomonadati > Pseudomonadota > Alphaproteobacteria > Sphingomonadales > Sphingomonadaceae > Parasphingomonas > Parasphingomonas halimpatiens. Next base: position 80,695 of record NZ_JAXOJP010000013.1, on the reverse strand, counting down.
CGGTCGGCGCGACGCTGAACGGCGCCGGCTCTTCGACGAGATAACCGATCTCACGCAGAAATGCCTGATAGGCGGCCATGTTGAGCGGCGTGCCGGCGCGCGCGATGTGCCAGGCGTCGATCTGCGCCTGCAACGTGTCGCGCACCTTCAGCAACGCGGTGTTCTCGGGCGCGAAGCGGGCAAAGATGTCGGCCGCGCCGCGCCAGAAGGCATCGGCGTCGAGCCCGGTGCCGGGCAGCGCCTGGGTGTCGATGAACTGCGCGAGCTCGGCGGCGACCGCGAGGCCGTGCTTGTCGATCGTCGGTGTCATATGCTTCGTCCTCAGCCCTGTGCCGTCAGCCCGGCGGCGGCGATGCCGGCCAACGCGCAGATCTCGTCATTGTCCGATGTGTCGCCGGTCACGCCGACCGCACCGATCGGCCGGCCGGCAGCGTCGACCACGATCACCCCGCCCGCCGCCGGCACCACGCCATGCGGCGCGATGGGTCCGAGCGATGCGGCGAAGGTCGGGCGCTCGAGCGCCATCTCGCCGATCTTGCGCGACGACATGCCCATGCCGAGCGCACCGCCGGCCTTGGCCATCGCAATCTGCGGCCGTAGCGTCGAGGTGCCATCGGCACGCGCAAAGGCGATGAGATGCCCGCCCGCGTCGAGCACCGCGATGCCGAGCGGTTTGAAGCCGCGTTCGGCGCCCGTAGCGAAGGCGGCGGTAATGATGGCGTTGGCCTGGGCCAAAGTGATGCTGGTCATGGCGGCGCTTATAGACGTCTCCCGGCTTCATCGCTAGACGATCAAAAAGCAAAGCTGTTGTTCATATGAAGAAACAATGATGGACCCGGACGTCGCCCTGTTCGCGCATGTTGTCGAGGCCGGCAGCCTCAGCGCCGCGGCGCGCGCGCGCGGCATCTCGCCGGCGATGGTGTCGAAGAGGATCGCGCGGCTCGAGGCGCGGCTCGGCGTCCGGCTGCTGCACCGCACGACGCGGCGGCTGGAAACCACCGCCCGCGGCGCGCTGTTCTACCGCGACGTGACGACGATCCTCGCCGCGCTCGGCGCGGCCGAGGCGCGCGTATCCGATCGCGACACGACGCCGCAGGGCGCGCTGCGCGTCAGCGCGCCGACCTCGTTCGGGCGGCTGCACATCGCGCCGCAGCTCAAGCCGTTTCTCGACCGCTACCCCCTCGTTGAGCTCGAATTGCTGCTGTCGGACGATTTCGTCGACGTGGCGCGCGACGGCATCGACCTCGCGATCCGCATCACCCCCGCCGTCGCGCCCGAGCTGGCGGCGCACCGGCTCGGCGACAGCCGCCGCGTATTGTGCGCGGCGCCGGCCTATCTCGACGAAGCGGGAACGCCGGAGACGGTCGCCGCACTCGCCGGTCACCGCCTGCTCGCCGCCGCGGGACAGTTACCGTGGCGGCTGACCGGACCGGACGGCGACGTGACGATCGACGGCACCAGCCATGTGCGGACCAATTCGAGCGAGGTCGCGCGCGAACTGGTGCTGTCGGGCGTCGGCATCGCGCTGCGCTCCTTATGGGACGTCGGCGAGCATCTGACGCGTGGCGACCTGGTGCGCGTGCTGCCGGCGCTGGAGGGGTCGGCCGATGTCGGCATCTATGCCGTGCATCCGCGCGGGCGGCTGTCGTCGGGCGCGCGCGCACTGCTCAATTATCTTGGGACGCTGTGGTCGCCGGTGGCGCCGTGGGATTGATCGCATAAGCGAGCAGACCAAGTCATCGTGTTCCTGCGCACGCAGGAACCCAGGATTGCAAGCGCGACATTTGGGGCCCTGGGCTCCTGCTTTCGCAGGAGCACAAGATCGCTCCGGCAGTCCCCCCTTGCCGCCCCGCCCCGTCTGTCGCACCCTGCCGCAAGAAGGAGAGAATGCGCGATGCCCCATTATGGCGACTTCCAGAACGAGATCTATGGCGCCGGCGTACGCGGCACGATCCCCACGCTGCCGGTCGATTTCGCGCTGCTCGAGGCGCGCGCGACCGCGGCGATGCCGCCGGCGATCCTGTCCTATCTGCAGGGCGGCTGCGGCGACGAGTTCACCCAGCGCCACAATGCCGAGGCGTTCCGCCACTGGGGCATGACACCGCGGATGATGGTCGACTGCACCAAGCGCGACCTGTCGATCGAGCTGTTCGGGCTCACCTTGCCCTCGCCGCTGTTCATGGCGCCGGTCGGCATCAACGGCATCTGCACGCAGGACGGGCATGGCGACCTTGCGGCGGCGGAGGCCTCGGCGATGACGCGCGTGCCGCTGGTCGCCTCGACCCTGTCGAACGATCCGCTGGAAAAGGTCGCGGCGACGCTGGGCGACATGCCGGGCTTCTTCCAGCTCTACACCCCCAAGGACAAGGCGCTCGCCGAGAGCCTCGTACACCGCGCCGAGGCGGCCGGCTTCAAGGCGATCGTCGTGACGCTCGACACTTGGGTGACGGGCTGGCGCCCGCGCGACCTCAATGCCGCCAATTTCCCGCAGCTGCGCGGCGCGGTGCTGATGAATTATTTCAGCGATCCGGTCTTTCGCGCGCTGCTCGCCAGGCCGCCCGAGGAAGATCCGGCAACGGCGATCGGCACCTGGGCGGCGACCTTCGGCAAGGTGCTGACCTGGGCGGACATGGCGTGGCTCCGCTCGATGACCAAGCTGCCGATCATCCTCAAGGGCATCTGCCACCCCGACGATGCGCGCCGCGCGATCGACGAGGGCGCCGACGGCATTTATTGCTCGAACCATGGCGGACGCCAGGCCAATGGCGGCATTGCCGCGATCGACATGCTGCCCGGCGTGGTCGCCGCCTCGGGCAAGACGCCGGTGCTGTTCGATTCAGGAATCCGCTCGGGCAGCGATGTGGTCAAGGCGCTGGCGCTCGGCGCGACGGCGGTCGGCGTCGGGCGACCCTATGCCTATGGCCTGGCGCTGGGCGGCGCGGCGGGCGCGGCGCATGTGCTGAAATGCCTGCTCGCCGAGGCCGACCTGCTGATGGCGGTCAACGGCTATCCGACCATCGCCGATGTGCGGGCGGCCGGCGCAATCCGGCAGTAGCGGCGGGGAAACATGCATGTCGTGCCGCCGGCGAATATTGGCACGACATCGAAAATCTGTCGTCATGGTTGCGCTACCGTAACATAAACCGGCGATTCGTAACGTGATGTTAATGCCCAACCCCCTCGCGCGGGTGAATTCGCGCGATCTTATTTTTTGCACATTGCCCGACAAGTGTATTGAAAAAAGTCTCCTGATCGGTATCAGCCAGCCATCCCAAAAAAACAGCACGTCGCAATCGGAGATTATTCATGGCTATCGACGAAACACTATTGGACCTGACGGGCACGATCACGTCGAACTACGTCGCCAATAACCATGTCAGCATCGACGAGATCAAACACGTCATCAACCTGATTCACTCGACGTTGGCGCAACTTGGCGGTGAGCCGGTGCAGGAAGAAGAAGCGTTCGTCCCCGCCGTCACGGCGCGCAAGAGCCTGGCCGACCCGACCAAGATCATCTCGATGATCGACGGCAAGCCCTATAGCGTGCTCAAGCGTCACCTCACCACGCAGGGCCTGACCCCGGCGGAATATCGCGCGCGCTACAATCTGCCCGCCGATTACCCGATGACCGCGCCGGCCTATTCCGAGCGTCGCAAGGCGATGGCCGTCAAGATCGGCCTTGGCCGCAAGAGCACCGGCCGTCCCAAGCTCGGCCTCGCCGCACCGAAGTAACATGGCATCGCAGCCGCCGGCGCAAGCGGGCGGCTGCGGACATTGCGTATCGCCCCGCGTCGCCGCGTGGGCATGCTGTGGTCATGACCCAGCACGATCGACTCGTTCAACACGGCAGCGACCTCGCCGAGGCGGCGACACCACCGTCCGCGACAGCGCCGCTCGTCCTGCCCTTCGATGCGATGGGCATCGGCGATGTCGCCCAGGTCGGCGGCAAGAATGCCTCGCTCGGCGAGATGGTGCGGCGGCTCGGGCCGGCTGGCGTGCGCGTCCCCGAGGGCTTCGCGATCACCGCGAGCGCTTATCGCACGCTGATCGCCGAAGCCGGACTCGCCCCCGCGATTCGCACGGCGATTGCGCGCTACCGCGACGGCGCCGCGCTGCTCCACGATAGCGGCGCAGCGATCCGTGCGATGATCGGCGATGCAGCACTTCCCTGCGCGGTGGCCGAGGCGATCCGCCAGGGTTATCGCGACCTCTGCCGGCGCGTGGGCAAGGACGATATCGCCGTCGCGGTGCGCTCGAGCGCCACCGCCGAGGACCTCCCCGATGCCAGCTTCGCCGGCCAGCAGGAAACCTTCCTCAACGTGCGCGGCGAAGCCGCGCTGCTCGCGGCCTGCCGGCGCTGCTACGCCTCGCTCTTTACCGATCGCGCGATCAGCTATCGCGAGGCCAAGGGCTTCGACCATCTCGACGTGGCGCTGTCGATCGGGGTGCAGCGCATGGTGCGCGCCGATCTCGCCGGGTCGGGCGTGATGTTCTCGCTCGATACCGAGACCGGCTTTCCCGACATGGTGTCGATCAGCGCGGCCTGGGGGCTGGGCGAACCGGTCGTCCAGGGCTCGGTCGATCCCGATCTCTATCGCGTGTTCAAGCCGTTGCTGGCCAATCCCGACCTGCGCCCGATCATCGAGCGCAAATGCGGCGGCAAGGCGCGCAAGATGCGCTACGCCCAGCGCGGCGGCGGCACACGGATCGTCCGGACGAGCAAGGCGGAACGCCCGGCGCTGGTGCTCGACGATGACGAGATCCTGATGCTGGCGCGCTGGGCGGTCGCGGTGGAGGCGCATTACGGGCGCCCGATGGACATGGAATGGGCCAAGGACGGCGAGAGCGGTGAACTGTTCCTCGTCCAGGCGCGGCCGGAAACCGTCCATGCCGCGCATGCCGCCTCGACGCTGCGCCGCTGGCATCTCGACGGGGCGGGTCCATTGGTCGCCACCGGGTCGGCGGTCGGCCAGGCGATCGCGTCCGGCCCGGTCTGCCTGATCCGCGACGCGCGCGACATCGAGCGCTTCGTCGATGGCGCGATCCTGGTCACCGAGATGACCGATCCCGACTGGGTGCCGGTGATGCGCCGCGCCGCCGGGATCGTCACCGACCATGGCGGCGCGACCAGCCATGCCGCGATCGTCAGCCGCGAGCTCGGCGTGCCCGCCGTGGTCGGCACCGGCAGCGCCACGCGCGTGCTCGCCGATGGCGACCAGATTACCATCTCCTGCGCGCAGGGCGAGGAAGGGCGGGTCTATGCCGGGCTGCTTCCGTTCAGCAGCGAGGAGATCGCGGTCGACGCGCTGCCGACAACGCGCACCGAGCTGATGCTCAACCTCGCCGATCCCGAGGCCGCGCTGGCCTGGTGGCGGTTGCCCGCCAAGGGGGTCGGCCTGGCGCGGATGGAATTCATCGTCAGCAACCATGTCCGCGTTCACCCGATGGCGCTGGTCCATCCCGAGCGCGTATCGAACCCGGTAACACGCCGACGGATCGCCGCGCTGACGCAGGGCTTTGCCGACCCGCGCGACTATTTCGTGTCGACGCTGGCGCTCGGCATCGCGCGGATCGCCGCGGTATTCCACCCGCACCCCGCGATCGTCCGGCTGTCGGACTTCAAGACCAACGAATATGCCGGTCTGCTCGGCGGCGCGGACTTCGAGCCGGCCGAGGAAAACCCGATGCTCGGCTTTCGCGGCGCGTCGCGCTACTATCATGAGCGCTACCGCGAGGGATTCGCGCTCGAATGCCGTGCGCTGAAACAGGTGCGCGAGACGATCGGGCTCGACAATGTCGTGGTCATGGTGCCGTTCTGCCGCACGCCCGAGGAAGCGCGCCTCGTCCTCGCCGAAATGGCGGCCAACGGGCTGGTCCGCGGTCAGAACGGGCTCGAAGTCTATATGATGTGCGAGATTCCTTCGAACATCGTGCTCACCGAGGAATTCGCCGCCCGCTTCGACGGCTTTTCGATCGGCTCGAACGACCTGACCCAGCTCGTCCTCGGCATCGACCGCGACTCCGACGTGCTCGCGCCGCTGTTCGACGAGCGCAACCCGGCGGTAACGCAGCTGATCGCCGACTTCATCCGGCGCGCGCATATCTGCGGCGCCAAGGTCGGCATCTGCGGCCAGGCGCCGAGCAACTATCCCGAATTCGCGCGTTTCCTGGTCGAACAGGGGATCGACTCGATCTCGCTCAATCCCGACAGCTTCGTGCCGACGCTGCGCCAGCTCGCCGCGGTCGAGCAGGCGCTCGACGCGGCAAGCTGACGCGCGGTCAGCCGCGCAGTGCGGTGCGCATCGCCAGCCCGGTCCCAAGCAGCGCGACGCCCTGGAACAGCAGGTCGATCGCCAGCACGAACCCGAGAATCCAGATCGCATTGACCGGCCAGCCCAGGCCGATCAGCACCGCCGCCGCGATGCTCGCGACGCCCGAGGCGATCAGCCAGCCGCGCCCCGCCAAGTCGACGCGCAGCCCGAACCACAAGCGCGCCATGCCCGACAGGCCGAGCGACACCGCCAGCAACAGCGTGAGGAACGCCGCCGCGAACAGCGGATCGTTGAACACCGCCAGCCCGGCGAGCAGATAGAGGATGCCGCCGAACAACCATACGCCCCAGTTTCGCGCGGCCGCGGCATGGAAGATCTGGAGCACGCCCCCGAACAGCATCAGCGCGCCGACATAATAGATCGTCGCGACGGTCGCGAGGAACAGGTTGGCGGAAGCGCACAGGCCGAGCAGGATCAGCGCGACGCCAAGCCCGGCGAACCAGCGCCAGGCGGTTTGTAGAGAAGATGAATTGGCGCCGGATACGTATCCGCGCGATGCGATGTCGTTCATGGTCTCGTCCTTCGCTCGCGGCCGCTGCGGCCTGTCCCGAGCGCCTAGGACGCGCGCATCGCTCCGGCACTGCGTATTGATACCAAGGGCGCGTCCGGCCGCGCGTTCAACCGGCGCGCAGCGCAAAGCGTTTGAGCAGCTCCGCGCTGGCGAGATAGCCCAGCACCAGTAGCGCGATGGTGCCGAACACCGCGCCGCTCGGCAGCGCGAACCCCAGCACCCCCGCCCAGGGCAGCAGCGGCAGCGCCAGCGCGACGGCAAGGCCGGTGAGCGCGGTCGCGGTCATCGCGATGTTCGGCTTGCTCAGCCATACCGGACGCGCCGTGCGGATCACGAACACGACGAGGATTTGCGTCGCCATCGATTCGACGAACCACGCCGCGCGGAAGGTCGCGACGTCGACATGGAAGACACGCACCAGCAGCAGGATCGTCGCGATATCGAACAGCGAGGAGAGCGGCCCCATGATCGCGGTGAAGCGCACCAGCCCGCGCATGTCCCAGCCATGCGGCCGCGCGAGATCGCCGGCATCGGCATTGTCGAACGGGATGCCGATCTGCGACATGTCGTAGATCAGATTGTTGATCAGCACCTGTACCGCCGTCAGCGGCAGGAAGGGCAGCCATAAGGAGGCGACCGCCATCGTCAGCATGTTGCCGAAGTTGGAGCTGGTGCCCATGCGGATATATTTCATGATGTTGGCATAGGTCCGCCGCCCCTCGGCGACGCCGTCGGCCAGCACGCCGAGATCGGTATCGAGCAGGATCATGTCGGCGGCCTCGCGCGCGACATCGGTAGCGCCATCGACCGACAGGCCGATATCGGCGGCGCGGATCGCGGGCGCGTCGTTGATCCCGTCGCCGATGAAGCCGACGGTGTGCCCCCGCGCCATCAACGCGCGGACGATGCGCGTCTTCTGGTCGGGCGTGACCCGCGCGAACAGATCGACATGTTCGACGCGCGCGCCCAGCGCCTGGTCGCTGAGCGCGGCAATCTCCTCGCCGGTCAGCACGCCATCGACCGGCAGCGCCAGCGCGGCGACGAGATGCTCGATCACCGCGGCGGCGTCGCCCGATATCACCTTCACCCGGATTCCCGCCGCTTCGAGCCGCGCGACGGCGGATGTCGCGCTGGGCTTGGGCGGATCGACGAACACGCAGTAACCGGCGAAGATCAGCGCATCGTCGCCATCGCTGCCGATCCGGACCTGCCCTGCGGCCGGCTTCCAGGCGAGTGCCAGCAACCGCAGTCCCTGCGCCGCGCGATCGTCATGCAGGGCGACGAGCTGGCTGCGCAGCGCATCGTCGAGCGGCACGATCGCGCCGCTGCGGTCCTGCGCCTGCGTGCACAGCGCGAGCAACGTCTCGGGCGCGCCTTTGACGATCTCGACGCGCTCGCCCGCCTTTTCCGCCAGTACCGCAACCCGCCGTCGCTCGAAATCGAACGGCCGCTCGTCGAGCTTGGCCCAGCCGTCGAGCGACCGTGTGGCGACATGCGCGAGCAGCGCCTCGTCGAGCGGGCTGCGCAGGCCGGTCTCGAAGCGGGCATTGACCGCCGCCAGCTCGACCACGCGCTCGTCGTCGGCGCCGTCGATACCGGGATGACCGACCAGCGCGATCCGCGCCTCGGTCAGCGTGCCGGTCTTGTCGGTGCAGAGAATGTCCATCTGGCCCAGGTCGTGGATCGAGGAGAGCCGCTTCACCACCACCTTGGCCTGCGCCATGCGCTGCGCGCCGCGCGACAGCGCCACGGTCATGATCATCGGCAGCAGCTCGGGCGTCAGCCCGACCGCCAGCGCCATCGCGAACAGGAAGGATTGCAGCGGCGGGCGCCCGAGCGCGAGGTGCGTCAGCAGCACGAACAGCACGAGGAACAAAGTCAGCCGCACGATCAGGAAGCCGAGCTGATGGATGCCGCGTTCGAACGCGCTGGGAGGCTGCGCCCCGGCAAGCGACCCGGCGATCGCGCCGAAGCGCGTGCGCGATCCAGTCGCCACGACAAGCATCGTCGCGGTGCCACCGATCAGCGAGGTGCCGTGGAAGAGCGCATTGTGCGCGTCGGCCATCGCGGTGGCCTTGGTCGATGGGTCGGCACGCTTCTCGGCCGGATAGGGCTCGCCGGTCAGCAGCGCCTCATTGGCCTGCGCGCTGTTCGCGGCGAGCACGATCCCGTCGGCCGGGACGAGGTCGCCCGCCGCCAGCATCACCACATCGCCGGCGACGATCTCACGCACCGGAAGATCGATCGGCTGGCCGTCGCGCCGCACCGTCGCGCGCAGCGCGATCGAGCGTTTGAGCGCCTCGGCGGTCGCCTCGGCGCGATGCTCCTGGATCAGATCGAGCGCGGTCGACAGCAGCACCACCAGCACGATGATCGCGAAGCTCGGCACGTCGCCCGTCGCGCCGGCGATGCCTGCCGCGACAAGCAGGATCGCGACCAGCGGGTTGGCGAGCCGACGCAGCAGGTCGATCAGGATGCGCCGACGTGGCGCGGTGGCGAGCTGGTTCGGACCATCGCGTGTCAGTCGCGCGGCCGCCTCGCCCGCCGAGAGCCCGTCAGGGCTGGCAGCCAGCGCGGCGAGCAATTGGTCGGGCGCGGCGGCCCAGAAGGGATCGGGGATCATGCCGGCACCCGCAGCGCCGACCGCAACGCGCGTCTTGCCGATCGCACGACCGTCGCCGCGTCGCGCCCGGCGGACAGGCGGTGCCAGGCGAGCATCGGGCCGACCGGTTGGCGCGACTGGCGCCGCACGATCGTCGCGTCGGCATCCGAGGCATCGCCGCTGCGCCCCGTCACGCGCCAGACGCGCACCGCCTCCGACGCGGCAAGCCACAGCCCGGCGAACGGCACGGCCGCCACCGCCGCAACGCGCGCGATCGCAGCGCGCTGCTCGGGCAGGAGGAAGGCTGCATCGGCGATCACGCTGGTTCCTTCGGAGAGCAGCAAACGGGCTTGCCCTTCAAGCGCCGTGTAAACCTCTTCCGCGCTTTGCGCCGTGTAGCGGCCGCGCGCCAGCGCCGTCTCGGGCGACACCCCCGCCAGTCGCTTGCGCACCACGTCGGAGCGCAGGACGCGCGCGCCGGGCGCCACGCCGATCGCGCCGGCAATCGCGCGCGCCAGCATCGACTTGCCCGTCCCCGACCGTCCGCCGACCGCGACCAGCCGTGGCGGCACGGCGACCAGCATCCGCTGCGCCAGCGCAAAATAGTCGCGCGCCAGCATCGCATCCGCGTCCAGGCCCGAGTGCCGCGCGCGGCTCGCCGAGACATGCGCGCGGATCGTGGCGCGTACCGAAAGCATCAGCGGCATCGCGACGAGACCGTCCTCATCGTCGCCCGACAGATCGAGATAGCGGTTGAACAGCAGGTTGGCCGCGCCGTGCAGCCCGCGATGCCACAGGTCCATCAGCAGAAAGGCGAGATCGTAAAGGATGTCGGTCGTCGCCAGCGCGTCGTCGAATTCGAGGCAGTCGAACGGCGTCGGCGCGCCATCGATCAGCGCGATATTGGCGAGGTGCAGGTCGCCATGGCAGTGGCGCACCCGCCCGCGTGCGGCGCGCCGATCGAGCCGGTCGCGGCAGGCACCCAGCCGCTCGCGCTGTTGGCGCAGCAGCGCCGCCACGGCCTCGGGCATGAACAACGCGGGAAAGCCCGCCAGCGCCACGCCATTGCCGTCGATCACCGCAGCGAGGCGCCCGGCGCCATTACCGTCGTTCACCGGCTCGGCGGCGGCGTGGAAAAGCTGGATGCGCGCCGCGAGGCTGGCGAGCAGCGCCGGATCGAGCGCGCCGCGTCGCGCGCAGTCATCGAGCAGCGCGTCGTCGGCGAAGCGCTGCATTTCGAGCAGCCAGTCGATCGCCTCGCCTTGCCCGTCGATCGCCAGGCTGCCATCGGCCTCGCGCGTGATCGCGTGCAGCGCGCGATAGAGATCAGGTGCTGTGCGACGGTTGAGCCGCAGTTCCGCCGCGAGCGCCGCACGCCGGCGCGCGAGGGTGGAAAAATCGAGATAGCCCAGCCGCACCGGGCGCTTGAGCTTCCAGGCACGTTCGCCGGTGAGGAAGATGCTGGCGGCATGCGTGTCGATGCGCCGCACAAACGCATCGGCGCCGAAGGCGCGGTGTTCGAGAAAGGCGACGACGTCGGTCGCGATGGTGTCGCTGGGGCGCGCCGCCGTGGCAGGTTTCATCGCGGCTACTCCTGCTTGGTGAGAAGGCTGCTCGCGCGCCATGAGCACGTCCTTCGTACGACCATGATGGACGCTAGGAGCCGCGTGCCGGCGCTCCTATCGGGAAGTGTACCTAACGCTTCTGCTGAAGATCTGACCCATTTCGTCGCATCTCCTCCCCCTTCCCCGGCGGAGGCCGGGGCCCAGCTGGGATGGCAGAAATGATGAGCGGCAACGCCCGTCGCAGCGGCCCCCAACTGGGCCCCGGCCTTCGCCGGGGAAGGAAGGAAGATAGCGCTGCTACGCGTCTCGCGGTTCGGATTTCGCGCATGCCGTTCCAGCGCCGCGCGGCGTGCGGGGTTTCCCGGATGGGAAGCGCGCCGCCCGACTGGCACGGTCGTCCGCATGACCCAGGGATATGCCATGCAGCTCGACGCGGTCGGCCAACGGCTCCTTCCGGTCGCGCGCCCGATCCCGCAGCCCGCCCCCGGCGAGGTCGTCCTCGCGGTGGCGGCCTGCGGTGTGTGCCGTACCGACCTCCACCTCCTCGATGGCGAGGTGCCGGCGCATTTCCCGATCGTGCCGGGGCATGAAATCGTCGGCCGCGCCATCGAGATCGGGGCCGGCGTCACCGGCATAGCGCCGGGCGATCGGCTCGGCGTGCCGTGGATGGGCAGCACCTGCGGCCAGTGTCCCTTCTGCCGCGCGGGGCGGGAAAATCTCTGTGACCATCCGGTCTTCACCGGCGCGTCGCGCGACGGCGGCTATGCCACGCACGTCGCGGCCGACGCGCGCTTCTGCATCCCGATCCCCGACGCGTTCGGCGATGTCGAAGCGGCTCCGCTGCTGTGCGCAGGGTTGATTGGCTACCGTGCGCTGACCATGGCCGGCGAAGGCCGCCGCCTCGCCCTCTACGGCTTCGGCGCCGCCGCGCACATCGTCGCGCAGGTCGCGCGCTGGCAGGGCCGCGAGGTCTATGCCCTGACCCGGCCCGGCGATGCCGAGACTCAGGCCTTCGCACGCGCGCTCGGCTGCGTCTGGGCGGGCGGGTCGGACGAGCCGCCGCCGGTCGCGGTCGATGCCGCGATCCTGTTCGCGGCGGACGGCGACCTCGTGCCCGCGGCGCTGCGCGCGGTCAGCAAGGGCGGCCGCGTGGTGTGCGCGGGCATCCATATGAGCGACATTCCGTCCTTCCCCTATGCCGATCTGTGGGGCGAGCGTTCGATCCTCTCGGTCGCCAACCTCACGCGGGAGGACGGCAAGGCGTTCTTCGATATCGCGGCACAGGTGCCCGTGCGTACGACGACCACCATCTATCCCCTTGGCCAGGCGAACGAGGCGCTGCGCGATCTGCGCGCGGGGCGGCTCGAGGGCGCTGCGGTGCTGGTACCGGAAGATTCGCCGCCCGCGTAACGATAGGGGTAGCCCTGCGCCTGCGGTGCAAGCTCAGGGAGGGCGGGAATAGGGTGCTTAAGACTTAATGCTCGAAGCCTTCAGCCCAGCGGAGAACCCGCCAGCATCGTGGCGATCAGCTCGATCAATACGAGGCTTCCCAGACCGGCACCGCCGATCGCGACGCGCGGCTGGCGCATGGCGAAGGATGCGAACTGTGCCGAAGCTGCGACCATCGTCCGTGCCATTGTTCGCTCCCAAGTGGATCCCTGACTTTCTGCCCCGAGGATAGCGAACCGTCCGGCGACGGACATACGGTTCTATACTAATGGCCCAGCGCCGCGCTTTGGCGTGAAGTCCCGACCATCGCCGGGCGCGTTCGCCCCGGTCGCGGGAAACCCTGTCATGTCCATTCGCAACCTCATGTCGCTCTTCCACCCGCGCAGCGTCGTCGTGATTGGCGGCTCGAGTCGCGCGGGTTCGCTCGGCGAGCGCGTGCTCGCCAACATCCTCGCTGGCGGGTTCGGCGACACGGTGTTCGCGGTAAATCCAAGGCCCGTCGCGATCGATGGCGTCCACTGGGTCGACAGCATCGCCGCGCTGCCGGAGGTTCCCGACCTGGCGATCGTCGTGTCACCGGCGGCAACGGTGCCGGAGGTGATCGCGTCGCTGGGTGCATTCGGCACGAAGGTCGCCGTCGTCATCACCGCCGGCTTCGAGAATGCCGCAGCGAAAGCGGCGATCCTCGAAGCGGCGCAACCGCATCAATTGCGTATCATCGGCCCCAACTGCCTCGGCGTGCTGATGCCCTATGCCGCGCTCAACGCCTCGTTCGCACCGCGTCGCGCCGCAGCCGGCCGGCTCGCTTTGGTGTCGCAGAGCGGCGCGCTCGTCACCTCGATGCTCGACTGGGCGGCCGACCGCCATATCGGCTTTTCGAGCGTCATCTCGATGGGCGACATGGCCGATGTCGATCTCGGCGACGTCATCGACATGCTCGCCAGCGACGCGCGGACCGACGCGATCCTGCTCTATATCGAGGGCGTCACCAACCCTGCCAAGTTCATGTCGGCGGCGCGCGCGGCAGCGCGGATCAAACCGGTGATCGCGATCAAGGCGGGGCGCTCGGCGACCGGCGTCAGGGCGGCCTTCTCGCACACCGGTGCGCTGGCCGGCGCCTATGACGTCCATTCCGCCGCGTTCGAGCGTGCCGGGATCGTGCTCGTCGACAGCCTGTCCGATCTGTTCGATGCCGCGCAGGTGCTGTGCCGCTATCGCCCGAGCGGCGGGGATCGGCTGGCGATCGTCACCAATGGCGGAGGCGCCGGCGTGCTTGCGGCAGACGCCTTGCTGACGACCGGCGGAACGCTCGCCACGCTGTCGGACGCGAAGATCGCCGCGCTCGACCCGCAAATGCCGCCCGGCTGGTCGCGCGCCAACCCGGTTGATGTCGTCGGCGACGCGCATGCCGAGCGCTTTGCCGTGGCGACCCGCGCGATGCTGGCCGACCCCGGCGTCGATGCGCTGCTGGTGATGCACTGCCCGACCGCCGTCGCCGCCGGCACCGACATCGCCCATGCGGTGATCGCCGCGTTCGACGAAGGCGGGGAGGACCGCGCCAAGCCGGTCATCGCCTGCTGGATGGGGCCGCAAAATGCCGATGCGGTGCGCTTCCTGTTCGACGCGGCGGGCGTGCCGCTGTTCGACAATCTCGACGATGCCGTGCGCGGCTTTGGTTATCTCCTCCAGGCGGCGAGGGCGCGACAGGCGTTGTTGCGGGTGCCGTCGCGCGTGACGATCCCGACAGCCGACCGGTCACGCGCCGATGCCGTGATCGCCAATGCGCGCGCAGAGGGAAGGAACGCGCTCAGCGCGCTCGAAACGCGGGACCTGCTCGCCGCCTACGGCATCCCGGTCGCGCCGGGCCGGTTCGCGCCCGATGCGGCGGCAGTCGCCGCGGCGTGCGACGCCCTGCCCGCGCCCTATGCCGTCAAGCTGGTGTCGCCGCAGCTGCCGCACAAATCCGATGTCGGCGGCGTGGCGCTCGACCTTGCCGGCGCGGCGGAGGCGGTGGCTGCCGCCGAGGCGATGGAGGCGCGGATCAGGCGCGAACATCCCGAGGCGGCGATCACGGGCTTCGAGGTCGAGGCGATGGTGTCCGGCGCCGGGCAGGAACTGCTGCTGGGGATCGCGGATGACGCGACGTTTGGCCCGGTCCTCGCCTTTGGCGCGGGCGGCAAGGCCGTGGCGGTCCTCAACGATCGGGCGCTCGGCCTGCCGCCGCTCGACGACAGCCTCGCGCGCACGATGATCGGCAAGACGCGGATCGCGCGGCTGCTCGCCGGCTATCGCGACGTGCCGGCCTGCAACATGGATGCGATCGTGGCGGCGCTCGAAGCGCTGTCGGCGATCGCGGTCGATTTCCCCGACATCGTCGAACTCGACATCAACCCGATGCTGGCGACGCCGCAGGGGGTGATCGCGGTCGATGCCCGCGCGCGGCTCAGCGAGGCGCCGCGCGCGTCGCGGCTGGTGATCCGGCCCGTACCGATGGAATGGGCGGCGGATCTCGTCACGCGCAGCGGGCTCAAGATCCATGTCCGGCCGGTCCTGCCCGATGACGAAGGCGCGCTCGCGCAATTCTTCCATCAGGTCGCGCCCGAGGATCTGCGCTTTCGCTTCCTCACCGCAGCGCGCGAGGTCGGGCACGCGCAGATCGTCGCGATGACCCAGGTCGATTATCGGCGGACGATGAACTTCCTCGCCTTTACCGAGGACGGCACGCTGATCGCCAGCGCGATGCTCGCGTCCGACCCCGACCATGTGCGCGGCGAGCTCGCCATCTCGATCCACGCCGGCTTCCGCAATCGCGGCGTCAGCTGGACGCTGGTCGAGCACGTGATGCGTTATGCCGCCGCCGAGGGCATCGAAATGGTCGAATCGATCGAGAGCCGCGAGAACCACGCCGCGCTCGCACTCGAACGCGAGGCCGGCTTCGTCGTCGTGCCGACCCCGGGCAGTTCGACCGAAGTCACGGTGCGCCGTGGGGTCGGCAAGGCCTGACCGACTACTCCGGTGCCGCGGCGTCGGCCGGTAGCGGGCAAGGCATTGGGGGGCCAGCGCTTGCCGATCGACGCCGCAACGTGGCTAAAAGTACAGCAGCGCGGTGGCCGGACAATCTGCACCTTGGTGAAGTCTGAGAGGAAAGCGCGCAGCGCGCGTCAGCCGGGCGCACCCGTGCTACGCTGCCAATCGGCCGGAGTCAGCGCAAAAAGCGCCGTATCGCGGACATAGCCCGTCCAGGTGATGAGGTTGCGCTCAAGCGTCGCGATGCGCCGGGCGCCGAGCTTTTCCACGGCGCGCAACGACCGGGCGTTGCGCGTGTCGACCCGGAATTCCACCGTGCCGATCCCGTTGGCAAAGGCATGCTCGATGAGCAGCTTCTTCATCCGCGCGTTGAACGTCGTGCCGCGCACCGACGGCGCGATATAGGTGCCGCCAATCTCGACCACGCCGGCGACCGGATCGAGATTGATGAAATTGGTCATGCCGACGACGATCAATCCGTTCAGCACGGCAAAACGTTGCCAGCGCGGCAGTGCCCCCAGCATGGCAAGCGATGGATCGAAATGCGCGCCATACAGCGAAATCGGATAGATCTCCCAGATGTCGGGATCTTCCGCACAGGCCGCGCGCAGCGGCTCGATATGGCGATCCTCGAACGGCACGAGTGCCACCGGTGGATCAAGCAGCGGCTGCAGCAATTCCATTTCGCTCTCCGGGCCAGAGCGTCGGCTTGATGGAGAAATGTGGCAAAACGGGCGCCGAAAAAAGTGCGTTTAGCGGTGGCGGTCGCCAGCGAACTGGTGGCAAGCACAACGGAAGAGCTGGCGAGGCAAGATGATGGATGAGATCGGCGTCGGATTGATCGGCTATGGCCTGGGCGGCCGCGCCTTCCACGCGCCCTATGTCGGCGTGACCCCGGGCATGGCGCTGCGCGCGGTCGTGTCGCGCGACGCGGCCAAGGTGCACGCCGACCTGCCCGGCATGCAGGTCGTGCCCGATGTCGCGGCGTTGCTCGCGCTGCCGGGGATCGACCTGGTGATCGTGTCGAGCCCCGACCAGCTCCATGCCGAACATGCCCTGGCGGCGATTGCGGCGGGCAAGCATGTGCTGGTCGACAAGCCGTTCGCGACGTCGCTGGCCGATGCGCGACGCGTCGCGGCGGCGGCCGAAGCGGGCGGACGTATCCTGACAATATTCCACAACAGGCGCTGGGATGCCGACTTCCTGACGCTGCGCCGACTGATCGCCGAAGACGCGCTCGGCGACATCGTGCAGATGGAAAGTCATTTCGACCGCTGGCGCCCGAAACCCGCCGCGCTGTGGAAGGAGGCGCGCGAGGGCGGCGCGTGGCTCGACCTCGGGCCGCACTTCGTCGATCAGGCGCTGCAACTGTTCGGTATGCCGGAAGCGATCAACGCCGATCTGGCGACGTTGCGCGATGGCGCGCCGGCGGTCGATTACTTTCACGCCGTGCTGCGTTATCCAACGCGGCGGGTCATCCTGCATGCCAGCAAGCTGGTCGCGGCCAACGGCCTGCGCTTCGCGGTACACGGCACGCGCGGCAGCTGGATCAAGCACGGGGTCGATCCGCAGGAGGCGGCGACCGTCGCTGGTGCCGTGCCTGGCGGCGACGGCTGGGGACTGGATGCGGGTGACGGGGTGCTGACGCGGGGCGATGGATCGAGCGCACCCTTGATCAATGAGCGCGGCGACTATCGGCTGTTCTGGACCGCGCTGGCGGCGGCGATCCGTGGCGAGGGGCCGAACCCGGTGCCAGCGCGCGAAGCGCTGGCGGTGATGGCGGTGCTCGACGCGGGGTTGCGGAGCTCGACGGAACGGTGCGAGGTCGTGGCGAGAAGATAGGTTACCGGCCAAGTCGTATTGCTGCCCAACATCATCACGGGCATATCGTCGATCAAACGATTGCGGGGCAATGCATTCATGCAACGTCAGCTGCTTCCAATGGCGCTTAAGAAGCCAGCCATGGACCTATGGCGTTCGATCTCAGCGGTCGAGCAACCCCCGACGCCTGGCATAACGATATGGCTGCGACATTGGTTTTCCTCGCTATTTATCGTTTTAT
This sequence comes from Parasphingomonas halimpatiens, assembly GCF_036663795.1. Classification (NCBI taxonomy): domain Bacteria; kingdom Pseudomonadati; phylum Pseudomonadota; class Alphaproteobacteria; order Sphingomonadales; family Sphingomonadaceae; genus Parasphingomonas; species Parasphingomonas halimpatiens. Next base: position 63,144 of record NZ_JAXOJP010000013.1, on the reverse strand, counting down.
TCTTCTTCGTCTTTAATCTCATAACACCATATTGGGGAATTGGTTATGAGTCTCGGTGGATTTGGCCAGTTGAGTCTTATACAAACATCACGGATTCGAATCTAAATAGCCATGGGGAAAGTCTGCTAATTTACTTAGCGCCATTTCTGCTTATAATAATTTGGAATTATTCTGATATAAAAAATATTACTCTCCATGCCGCAAAGGACAGCGTGGTAGATTTAATTTCATATCGAATTGGCCTAGCGTCACTGGCAATGATTTGCCTCTTATTGACGACAATTCATATATCTGTATTCGATTATCTAGAGGAATATCCCAGTTCCTTCGGGCCTCATTTCGTCATAAGCAGACCTTCTTCGCTATACTGGGGAATCCTGGTATTCTTGATCTTGTATTTTGGTTGCATCATTTTGCGCGCCGCCCGTAATTTCCTTTATTTTAAAAGCCGCTGGGCCGCAGACCGGACACCAACGCGCAATCTTGTTTGAAAGTACCAGAGCGGCGAAAGCCCTCGGATCAGGGGCCTATGGATGAGACCGCAAGGGTCAACCCCGTCCCACCGGCACCAGCATGCGGCCATGCTCGGTGTCGATCCAGCGCACCTTCACCGCGAACACCTTAGCGACGCGCGCCTCGGTGAGAACTTCCGCCGCCAGGCCGAAGGCGGCGACATGGCCCTGATTGAGCAGCAACACGTCGTCGGCGATGCGTGCGGCGTGGGCGAGATCGTGGAGGACGATCGCCACCCCTGCCCCGCCTTTCGCCACGGTGCGTAGCCGGTCGAGTATGTCGAGCTGATGCGCCGGATCGAGGCTGGCGAGGGGCTCGTCGGCGAGCAGCCAGCGCGGTTCGCCGGCGAGGACGCGCGCAAGCAGCACGCGGGCGCGTTCGCCGCCGGACAATTCGCCGACCGGGCGATCGGCGAGATGGGCGGTTTCGGTCGCTTCCATCGCCAGCATCACCGCATCGAAATCGTGCGGCGACGGGCCGGCAAAGGGTGCGCGGTGCGGCAGGCGGCCGAGCGCGACGAGCTCGGCGGCACGGATGTTCCACGCAGCCGTGCCGTCCTGCGGGAGATAGCCGATCAGCCGGGCGCGCTCGCGCGGCTCGATGTCGGCAACGGCCCGGCCGGCGATCGTCACGGAGCCGCGATGCGCCGGAAGCAAGCCCGCCATGGCCTTGATCAGGCTCGACTTGCCGGCACCATTGGGGCCGAGAATCGCGGTGATGCGCCCCGGCACGAGCATGGCGGAAATGGCGTCGAGCACTTGGCGCCGACCGAGCACCACGCCGAGATCGGTGACGCTCAGTTCCATGACCGTCCTCCGCCACGCAGCAGCAGTACGAGAAAGAAGGGCGCGCCGATCAGTGCCATCACGACGCCGAGCCGCACCTCGCCCGCGCCGGGCGCGAGCCGGCACAGGCTATCGGCGACGAGCACCAGCGCCGCGCCGCCGAGCGCGCTCGGCAGCAGCAGCGCCGAGGGCCGATGGCCGAACACCGGCCGGAGCAGATGCGGCACGACGAGCCCGACAAAGCCGACCACGCCGGTGACCGCGACGCTCGCACCGATCGTCAGCCCGGTGCCGAGCACGATCAGCGCCTGGACGCGACCAAGCCGCACGCCGAGCGAGCGCGCCGCAGCCTCGCCCAGCGTCAGCGCGTCGAGCGCACGGCCGGTGAACAGCAGGAGCAGCGAGCCGAGGGCGATGAACGGCACGGCGAGGCGGACGTCATCGGCGCTGCGATCGGTCAGCGCGCCCATCAGCCACTCGATCGCCTCGGCGACGGCATAGGGATTGGGCGCGAGCGAGATGAGAAAGGCGGTCAGTGCGCCCGACAGGCTGGCGAGCACCGTGCCGGCAAGGATGAATTGCACGCTGCTCTGCGCGCGCCAGGTCAGCGCGGCGAGCAGCGCCATCGAGGCCGCCGCGCTGAGCATCGCACAGGCAAACATGCCGAAGGTGCCGCCGCCGACACCGAGCACGATCGCGGCGACCGCCCCGAGCGCGGCGCTCGACGATACGCCGACCACCGCCGGATCGGCGAGCGGGTTGCGCAGATACCCCTGCAGCACCGCACCCGACAGGCCGAGCCCGGCACCGATTGCGAGGCCGAGAACGGCACGCGGCAGGCGCAGTTCGGTGACGATCGCCCAGCGTGGATCGGCCGAGAACCACACCGACGGCGGGATCCAGTATTTGCCGGCAACGAGCGACAGCAGGAAGGCCAGCGCGACGAGCACGACCAGCAACGTAAGGCGGCGCGTCACGAGGTCAGACTCCGACGGACCTGGGCGAGACGCTCGAGCGCCGGGACGATGCTCGGGCCGCCGCAATTGACCAGCTTGCGCGGGAAATACTCCTGCGCGACGGTCGCGCCGGTGCGGGCGAGGACGCGGCTGCGCAGCGTTGCGGTGCGCGAGGCGTCGGGCGCGAGGATGACGCGCGGCGGGTGCGCGGCGATCGTCTCGATCGGCAGCGTGCCGGTGAAGCGCAGGCCGTAATCGGCGGCGGCGTTGCGCAAGCCGGCGCGGGTCATGAGTTCGTCGAGCAAGGTGCCCGAACCATTGGCGAGATCGCCGGCGATGAACAGAAGGGCGGTGGGTTCATTTCCCTTCCCCGGCGAAGGCGGGAGCCCAGCTACGTCCGGCCCGATACTAGGCCCCGGCCTTCGCCGGGGAAGGGAAGATGCAGTGACTGCGCGCTCGATCCGCTCCACCATTGCCTCGCCCTCGCTCTGCGCGCCGACTGCGGCGGCCAGCACGCGTATCTGCGCCTCGCTCGCGGTGATCGTCGTCGGTGAATCGAGCGTCAGCACCTTCAGTCCCGCCTGCCGGTAGGCGGCAAGCGTCGCCGGCGGGGTGAAGCTCGAGGTCACGACCAGATCGGGGTGGAGCCCGATCACCTCCTCCGCGGTGCCGGCGGTGGTGGCGAAGCGCCGTGCGACGGCGAGTGGCATGGAGCTCGCCTCGGCCCGGACCGAATAGTGGCTGATCGCCGCGATACGTTCCGGCGCGACGAGCTCGACCAGCATCGCATCGGCACAAGGGTTGGTCGAGACGATGGTTCGGGGAGCGGGCCCGCCGCCGCCCGGCGCAACCGGGCCGGCGCAGCCGGCCAGCGCGACGAGCAGCAGCGGGATCGCCCGTTTCATCACAGTTTCACGCGCACGCCGCCATAGGCCGCCCGGCCAAGCGTATTATAGCCCGACACGGTCTGATAGCGCTCGTCGAACAGGTTATCGACGCGGCCATAGATGGCAAAATGCGCGCCGATCGGCATTTCGGCACGGATGCCGGCCAGCACATAACCGTCGAGCCGCTTGGTGTTGGCAGCATTATCGAAGCTGTCGGCGACGTGGCTGATCGTGCCGCCGATCGAGAGCCCGAAGGGCAGCTTGTAGTCGAGCGAAACATTGACCGTCTGGCGTGGCCGCCGGGCGAGATCCTTGCCAAAATTGGCACCGACGACGCGGTTCTCGGCATGGATGTAGCTGTAATTGGCGGTGAAGGTCAGGTCGTGGATCGGACGCAGCGACAGTTCGGCTTCGATGCCCTGCGCGCGCGTCCGGGCGATGTTGCGATAGGCGAAGAGCAGCGAATCGAAATCGATCTGGTTGGTCGTATCGCGGTGGAAATACGTCACGCCGACGGTGCCCGCACCGCCGAGAAAGCGTTGCGATACGCCGACATCATAGTTGCGCGCGGTCTCCGGCTGGAGATCGCTGTAGCCATAAAAAGGAGCGTAGAGCTGGTACAAGGTCGGCGCCTTGAAGCCCTCGCCATAGCTGGCGCGCAACGTCGTGCCGCTATCGAGCGCCAGTGCGGCATCGGCACCGAAGCTGGTGTGGCTGCCATAAGCGCGGTGCTGGTCGTGGCGGATGCCGCCCGTTACCGTCAACTGCCGGATCGGGGTGACGATCGCTTCGCCGTAGAAGCTGGTCACACCCGTCGCCTGGCCCTTGCCGTCGAAAAAGCGGCTGTCCTCATGTTCGGCACCGGCGACGAGGCGAAGCTGATCGACGACGCGGAAATCGCCCTGATATTCGTAGCGTTGCGTCCGACCGCGCGCGAAGAAGCTGACCGCGCTGCCATAGGTCGGATCGAAATTGTCGCGATTGATATCGGCGATGGTGAAGGCAACCCGGTTCTTGAAACGACCATTGGCGAGATCGGCGTGCGCGCCGACATAGCCATAGATTTCCTGCGTGGTCGAATATTCCGGATCATCGCCAAAGGCATAGGGCGGCGAGGAGGCATATCCGTCTAGCTCCACGCGGCTATGGGCATAATAGCCGCGCAGATCGATGCCGATGCCCTCGGCGATGGTGACGCCAAGGCGACCGCTCGCGCCATATTGCCGATAGCCGTCGGGCTCGGTGCCGCTGGCCGCCGCCGAGATGCCGTCGCTGCGCAGATAACCCGCGGTCAGCGCGCCCGAGAAGCGATCATTGGCACCCGCGATGGCGGCATTGGCAAACAGGCTGTTGTTCGATCCATATTCGACATTGCCCCGGCCCTGCACGCCATAGCTCGGCGCGGCGGTGACGATGTTGACGACGCCGCCGAGCGCCTGGCTGCCCCATGGCACCGCATTCGGCCCGCGCAGCACCTCGATCCGATCGACCGAACCCGACAGCAGGTTGGCGAAATCGAATCCGCCGCCGGGCGAGGACGGATCGTTGACACGCACGCCATCGATGATGGTGAGCGTCTGCTCGCCCTCCGCGCCGCGGATACGCAGCGCGGTGAAGCCGCCAACGGGTCCGTTGCGCGAGACAGTGATGCCCGGCGTGGTGGCGAGCAGGTCGGCGATCGACACCGCCTGGCGCCGCTCGATATCGGCACGGGTCAGCACAGTAACGGCCTGCCCCACCTCGCGGGCATATTGCGGCACACCGGCTGCGACGACAATGTCGGGGTTACGCGGCTCGACGAGGAGAATTTCGCCTTGGTTGCCGGACATGGGCGGTTCGTTCACGGTGATTACGTCGCGGTTGTCGGATGGCGGATCGGCCGGCGGCGTGGTCTGGGCGAAGGCCGGTGCCGCGACGAACGCGGCGGTGGCGAAGAGTGCGGTTCTGAAGATGGTCATAGGTAACGTCCCTGTGCGAGGGACCTTGTCACCGGATGACGCAACGGCGCGACACCCGGCCACATGGCCCGGTTACGTCGCTCGCTCGAAGGAATCCCCTCGTCCGCCCGGTGCACCCCGCCCGCGCAGTGGATCGACATGGGACAGGCAGGTCTCCTGGCTCCCGGGTCACGGCCTGATGCACCTCGCCTTCCCAGGTCGAGACCCAGTGGCTGAATGAGGCGCCGGCTATCCGGTTACAGTTGCGGGGGCAGCAGCGGCTTTGCCGGCTTGCGCCAACGCACCGCTTTCCCTTGGATCCCGTCTCCGGGAACCCGTCTCGACGTCGCTTCTATCCACGCCGCGTGCGCGCGGCAAGTGTCGCGCTTTTGAACCAAGGCGGCGTTCGATGGTTGTGTCCGTGATGGTTTATGATTTGCAAAGACTATTCGGGCATGACGACAATAGTCGTCGTTCCCGTTGAGGAGCCGAACATGAAGTCCTTGTCGCTCAAACGCGCCGTGCCGCTGCGACGACGCGAGAACACCTTGCCGCCGGGCAGCGAGATCGTCATCGCCGGCGGGTTGTCGATCATGATCTGGGGCATCGTCGCGGCGGTCGCGCTTCTCTAACGTAACGACCCGTCTTCGCAGCGACGTTGCCGGTTCAGGCGCTGACGTCGATCAGCAGCGCTTCCATGGCCTGTGCGGTCCGCATCAGCGAAAGATTGAGCTTATAGGCCTGCGCCGCATCGACCTGCTCGACCACCTTGCGAGCCACGTCGCCATCCGGCGCGGCAGCCGTACCCGACGCGCTCGCCGATGGAGACGGCCGGACGTCGAGCGGATAGCTGGAGGGCAGCCGGACGGCAGACAGGGTGGTGACTCCGCCGCCCAGCGCCGCCGAACGGTGCATCTCGATCGGCTGATACGGACCGGTCGCGCCTGTCGGCGTCGAACCCAGCAGGAAGGACGGCGCGGCGCCACGAGATACGCCCGCATTGACGATATTGGACGCGCTGGCTTCAACGCGGGCGGTGCTCGCATTCAATCCCGACGCAGCAATATCGACCGTGCTCATCCCTATGACTCCGATGAAAGCTCCCATCACGCATCGTAGGAGATTTTCACCGCGCCGTTGCGGTTTGTGCGAAAATTAATTTAGCGACGCCGACAAGGGCGGCCCGACCGCCCGCGCGGCGCGGTCGCGCAGCAGCGCGCCAAAGGCATCGAACAGGCGCGCCATCGGCGCTTTCTTGTAACTGAATTCGGCGCCGTCCTCGATCGCATGGACGATCATCGCGACATCGACCTCGAACAGCAGCAACCTACCGTCGGGTGTCTCGCCGCAATCGATGCCGAAATAGTCGAGGCCGATCCGGTCGCAGAGAATCTCGAAGGCGCGCGCATGCCGGCGACAGAAGTCCACGTCGAAGCGCGCCATGAACGCCGCTTCTTCGGTCCGACGCCGGGCATTTTCGGTCATGCCCGCGCTCATATAATGGACGATCCAATGCTCCGAGACCGCCAGATGGCTGATATAGGGAACGCGGTCGATGAACACGATGCGCTGCTTGCGGAACAGACCGTCGGCCGCGCTGTAATCGATGAAATCGGCGACGTAGAATTCGGGATCGGGATAGCGCGCGACATAATCCGCCAGTCCGGCCGGGTCGTCGATCCGTTCGAGCCCCGCCCCGGCCTGGGTACCGGTCGGGCGGATCGTGATCGGAAAGTCGAGCCGCACCCGGTCGAGCTGCGCGCGCGCGATGCGGCGTGTTTCGGGCGCCAGGATGGTGGTTTCGCCGGCGAACGACGCGGCGACGGTGTCGCGGGTCATGCTGGCGATGTGCCGCGCGCCGGCATTGATCATCGGACGCGGCCAGCGCGCGCAGGGGCCGGCGAGGCGGCCGAGCAGCGCCGCATTGGCGGGGGATTCGCCGATCGCCAGGATGGCGACGTCGTGATCGGGAAGCGCGATGTCGGCCGGCGCCTCGGCGTCGGGATCGAGATAGACGGTCAGCAGCGTGATGTTCGAATGCTCGACGAGGAAATCGAGCGGCGTGTTGGTGGTGAGATCGCCCGGCGCGAGCAATGCGAGCACGCGGATATCGGACCCGTCGCCATAGACATTCGCATAAACGCGCTGCGCCGCCACGGCCTGCGCCTGCAGCTCGAGCCCGCCGTCGCGATTGCCGGTGAACTGGCTGAGGAACGACAGGTCGAGCAGCGCCCCGGCATCGGCCGTCTCACCCGACACCCGCTCGATCAGCGTGTCGATTAAGGCAGAGAGGTCGAGGCGGTTTTCGACGCTGCGCCCGAGCCGCGCGGGGCCAAGTGTCGCGGGCAGGCTCGCAGCCATGACTTCACGAATCAAGATCGTCTCCGAAAAGGGAAAGAGGGCGATTCACGCAAGGGCGAGGAGCCCGTCGAGCAAGGCATCGATATCGGCCTCGCTCGTGCGGTGGTTGACGAAGGCGGCGCGGATCGCGGTGCGTCCGTCGATCGAGGTCAGCGATGGCGCGACGCGGCCGGCGCATTGCAGCCGGGCGACGGCTGCCGCGTTGCGCGCATCGGCATCGTCGCCGGTAAAACCGAAGCAGACGATGTTGAGCTGAACCGGCGCCAACAGGGTCAGCGCGTCGCTGGCGGCAATCCGCGCTTCGAGCCGGCGCGCCAGCGCGCAGCAGCGCGAGATCGCTGCGCCCAGCGCATCGAGGCCATAGGTGCGCAGCGTGAACCAGGTTTTCAGCGCGCGAAAGCCGCGCGACAGGTCCGGGCCATAGTCGCACGGCCAAAAATCGCCGCCGGCCAGCCCCTGCCCGGCACGCCGCAGATAGGGTGCGTCGGCGGCGAACGCCGCGCGATGGCTGATGGGATCGCGGCACAGCAGGAAACCGGCGTCATAGGGCACCTGCCCCCATTTGTGGAAATCGAACGCCAGGCTGTCGGCGCGGGCGATGCCGGCGAGGCGCGGCGCGAGATCGGGGGCGAGGATCGCCAGCGCCCCGAATGCGCCATCGATGTGCAGCCATAGCCCCTCATCGCGCGCGATATCGGCGAGCGCTGCGAGATCGTCGGTCGCGCCGATATCGACCGAGCCCGCCGTGCCGACGATCATGAAGGGCGTGAGGCCGGCGGCGCGATCGGCGGCGATCGCCGTGCGCAGTGCCGCGACATCGATCCGGTGGTGATCGTCGACGGCGATCGCCCGCAGCGCGCCAGCGCCGAGGCCGGCCATGTCGAACGCCGCCGCGACGCAGCCATGCGCCGCGCGCGAGGTATAGCCGGTCAGCCCCGCGCCGCCCGCCGCGATGCCATTGTCGCGAACGCCCGGCCCCAGTGCCCGCGTCCGCGCGATCAGCACCGCCATGAAATTGGCGATCGACGTGCCGGTCACAAACAGCCCGCTGGCGGCGGCGGGAAAGCCGAACAGCTCGGCCATCCATGCGGTAATCTGGCGTTCGACCGCGATCGGCATATGGTCGCGCCCGCCGAGATTGGCGTTCAGCCCGGCGGCGAGCATCTCGGCGAGCATGCCGACCGGCGTCCCGCCACCCTGCACCCAGCCCATGAAACCGGGATGCGCGTTGCCGCTGCCATAAGGCAGGATCTGCTGCAGGAAATCATCGTGCACCACTGCCAGCGCGGTCGGCGCGGCCGGCAGCTCTTGGCGCATGGTCGCGCGGACGGCGTCGGGGATCGCTTGCCACAGCGGACGTTCACCGACCGATTCGATCGCATCGAACATGTCATCGAGCATCTGGTGCCCCTGCGCACGCAGGGCGCGCCAGTCGACGGGATCGAGCGACGGGCCGGGCAAGGTCGCCGGCGGGCACAGGCGTACCGCTGCTCCTTGCAAGGGAAGTTGCACGGGAAGGAGGGTGGCGGCCGGATTGTTCAATGGGTGCCGCGCCGACCTGCTCATCATCCCCTTATAGCGCGGCGGCTTGCCGCCCCGGCGTCGGTCGCGATATTTCGGCGCGCGAATTTCGATTGCGGTTCAACCGTCTCGGCCGCGCGATCGCGCTATGATGGAAGGATGCAGGACGGTGCCGATCGGCACCCTTCCCGCCTTCCCGTCCCTCACCATGAGGATGAAGGTTCGTGTCGAAAGCGTTTCGCCGGGCGATGGCCCTGATCGGCCCCGCATCGGCCGGCCCCCTGGCTGTGACGCAGGGATTGGCGCTCGGCGGCGATGGTCGCATCGCGATCGAGCCCGGCTCGGGCCGCAACGGCTATGGCTGCGTCGCGTCTCCAGACCCCGATCTGGTGCGCTTCGGCTCATCGACCGCCTCGACGATCGGCAAGACGGGCTATCGCGCGGCGACGATGCTGTGCGAGCGGCTCGGCCTGCGCACCGACGGCGCGGTGCAGCTCGACGAGGCGGCGATGGCCGCGGCGCGAATCCGGCAGGATCTGATCGATCTGTGCGGCATACGCCATCGCGGCGGCGTCCAGGCGATCCTCGCCGCGTCGGGAACCGATGCCCATCTGATCTTCGCCCAGCTGGTGTTGCACCTGCCGGGTCCGGGGTGGCTGGCGATCATGCCCGATGCCAGCGAGACGGGCAGCGGTGTGCCGATGGCGATCGCCGGGCGCCATTTCGCGAGCGAGTCGGCACTGGGCGCGACCACGACCAAGGGGGCAGCCCTGTCCGACCGCGCGCCGGCGGCGATGCTGCACTATGCCGTGCGCAATCCCGATGGATCGGCGCGCAGCCTGGGCGCGATCGACGACGAGATTGACGCCGCGATCGGTCGGGCGGTGGCGGCGGGGCAGCGTGTCCTGCTCGTCGCCGTGGATGGCTCGAAGACCGGGATCGTCGCGCCGAGCCCCGCGCGCGTCGTCGGCTGGAAAAGCGCGCTCGGCGACATGATCGAGGTGCTTGTCGATGCATGCCAGTTCCGCCTCCCGACGGCGCGGCTCGAATATTATCTCGCGGGCGGCTGTACCGTGGCGGTGACGGGGTCGAAGTTCATCGGCGGACCGATCTTTTCGGGCGCGCTGCTGGTGCCGGGCGGCGTCGCGGCGCGCCTGCGCGGCGTCGCGCCGCCGGCGGCGCTGGCGGACTATACCGCGCGACATGACTGGCCGGCGCAGTGGCGTGCGGTCGAAAAGCTCGACACGCCGGTTAATGTCGGGCTGCTGTTGCGCTGGCAGGCCGCACTGGCCGAAATGCAGCGCTTTCGCGCCGTGCCCGAGACGGCCGTCCAGGCGATCGTCGCGGACTTTCATACCCGCTTCACCGCGATGATGCAGCGTTGCGCGACGATCGCGCCGATCCGTGACGATCTTCCCGACCTGACACCGGGCAGCGCTGCCACGATATTCCCCTTCCATCTGATGATCGGGGACAGCGGCACGCCCCGACGGGCGAACCCCGACGAAGCACGGCGCGCCTATCGACAGATGCGCGAGCCCGACATTCGGCCGACAATCCCGCGATTGCGCTTCGAACTGGGCCAGCCGGTAGCGCTCGGCCGGAACGACGCGGTGCTACGCCTGTCGCTGAGCGCACCGTTGATTGCCGACGCCCATCATCGCGGACCGGACTATCTCACCAACTTGGCCGCATCGGCCCTGGCGCGGCTGGCCGACCTGATGTCGGCTGCGTGAAATGAGGCGGCCCCGCGCCCGGACCCGCGAGTTGCTGGCGACCGGCGCCTTGTCGATCCTCGTGTGGGGAATCGTCGCCATGGTCGCACTGGCGCGATGAGGCACAAAAAAGCGGACGTCGGGTAGAGCTACCGACGCCCGCTTTTTCAAATATATGGTGGGCGTGGCAAGGATTGAACTTGCGACCCCTGCGATGTCAACACAGTGCTCTACCACTGAGCTACACGCCCACGAGGATGCGGGCCTTAGCCGGGCTTTCGGCCCCGCGCAAGCGCCACGACGCCGAAACTACAATCCGCCGACATTGACCCGCTCGAACATCCGGTCGACCTCGAGCACGAGGTCGCGCAGATGGAAGGGCTTGGACAGCACACGCGCCTGCGGCAGCGTCTTGCCCGCCTTGAGCGTGACCGCGGCGAAGCCGGTGATGAACATCACGCGCAGATCGGGCACCATCTCGCCGGCACGCTGCGCCAGTTCGATGCCGTCCATCTCGGGCATGACGATGTCGGTCAGCAGCAAGTCGAAATGCTCGTTCTGGAGCAAGGGGATCGCCTCGGTACCGCGGTCGACCGCACTGACGGCATAACCCGATCGCTCGAGCGCGCGCGTGAGATATTCGCGCATCACCTGATCGTCTTCGGCGAGCAAAATCCTGATCATTACCGTCCCGCGCCCATTCCCAGCCCGCGATCATAGCGCCAAGCCCTTAACATTTTCCAGTCGATTGCGGCGGGGCGAGCGCGGCCCTAGGTTGTCGGCATGGACGCCGAACAGCAGGCTTTCGACGGATATACGCTGGACGAGACCGGCGGCCCCGTCGTGCTGTCGGTGCCGCATGCCGGGCGCGACTATCCCTTGCCGCTGCGCGCGGCGTTGCGCGTGCCGCTGGAGGCACTGCGACCGCTCGAGGATCGCCATGTCGACACGCTGGCGCTGGCCGCGCGGCGCGACGAAACCATGCTGGTGCAGCGCCGTGCGCGCGCCTGGATCGACCTCAACCGCGCCGAGCATGAGCGCGATCCGGCGATCGATGCCGGGGCTGATCGCCATTCCGCGCCGCACGCGTCCGCCAAGCTACGCGGTGGGCTCGGGCTGATCCCGCGCCGCGTGCCGATCGCCGGCGAGATCTGGAAGCGCCGATTCGAGGGCGAGGAGATCGCCGGCCGCATCCTGAACGACTATCGCCCCTATCACGCCGCGCTCTCGGCGGCGCTCAGGCGGGCGCATGCGCGCCACGGTGTCGCGATCCTGCTCGATCTCCACTCGATGCCGCCGCTCGGGCGCGGCCTGCCGCGGATCGTGCTGGGGGACAGGTTCGGGCGGTCGGCGGCGGCGCGCTTCGTCAACCGGCTCGAATCGGTCGCGGCCCAGGCGGGAATCGCCACCGCGCTCAATTCGCCTTATGCCGGCGGGCATATCCTCGACCGCCACGGCCATGTCGCGGGCGGATTTCACGCGATCCAGATCGAGTTCGACCGGTCGCTGTATCTCGATGCGGCGCTCGATCAGCCGGGCGCCGGGCTGGCGCCGATGGCGACGCTGTTACGTGGCATGATCGATTCGCTGGTCGACGAGGCGCTGACGCCGCGCGACGATCGGCTCGTCCCGCTCGCTGCCGAATAAGTCCCTGTCGCCAATAAAAAACCACCGCGTGCAAGCACGCGGTGGCCAAGGTTCAGGGAGGAGACACACCCGAAGGTGTGTCACGCGACCCCGCGAAAGGGGGGAACACGAAGTCACGCATTAGCTATATAGACGGCTGGCAACGGCACTTCAAGGGGCGCGCCAGCCGATAGTTTCAGGCCGATTCGGCCTTGTCTTGCGTGACCTTCGTTACATGACCAATTGCGGCGTAACGACCTTGCCCTGCGCCATCTGGCGGTTGAACAGGTCGGGCATCAGCGACAGCGAGAAGAGGTGAGCATAGATCAGCGGGAGCATGCCCGACTTGTGGATCTTGCGCAGCTGATCACCGCGCAGTTCGCCGAGCTTCTCCTCGTTGATGATCTGGAAGCCGCGATAGATGAACGGCTGCTCATAACCCTCGGCCTGGATCGTCACTTCACCGTCCATCAACAGCTCCATCTCGCGGAGCTCCTTGACGAAATTGGCGGTGCGCGCGCCGGCCTGCTCGAACTGCTCGTTGAAGCTGAGCACGTCCTTGGTCACCTGGCTCGGCTGCGTGCCGTCGAACAGCGGCTGGCCATCGTCGAACGCACCGATCGTCGGCGCGGTCGGATCGAAGCACAGCGACATTTCCTGCGCATCGGGATGCAGCTTGGCGAGCATGAAGGGATAGCGACGGACATAGGCCGGGACATAGACATTGGCGTCGCTGAGCTTGCCGTCGTCGCCGACGAACACGTTGACGCCCTCGTTCAGGCCCATCAGCGCGATCGGAATGGCGTCGTCGCCGACGGTGAAGACGATCGGCAGACGGCGCTGCGCCGGCACGAACTCGTCGGTGGTGATCGGAATGGCATGCTGGCCGACGAAGAACGGCGCGGAATCGGCCTGGCGCAGCTTGTAGGCGGCATGCGCTTCGCTCGAAAGCGGCTCGAGCGCGTTGTAGAACAGGGGAAGCGAAGACTGCGGCGCGCTGGCCATCGAAACTCTCCAGACAGAAGACGGAAATAGTGAAGCGCATAGCGCGCCCGTTGGCGGTCGGCCTTATGGATTAGGCGCCGATTGCGCAAGCGTGACGAGTTTCCCGGGATTGAACAGCCCGTGCGGATCGAGCCCGGCCTTGACCGCGCGCAGCGCGGCAAGCCGCGCCGGCGACGACAGGCGCGCGAGTTCGGCAAGTTTCATCTGGCCGATGCCGTGCTCGGCCGAGATCGACCCTCCGGCCGCGACGACAAGGTCGTTGACGAAGCGCGTGATCGCCGACGCCTCCTCGGCATACCAGCGCGTGGCGTCGGCCCCGACGGGCGCGCGGACATGGAAATGGACATTGCCGTCGCCGAGATGGCCGAAGCCGCTGGCACGCGTCCCGGGGAAGCGCGCGTCGCACGCCGCCGCCGCCTCGACCATGAAGCGCGGCATCGTCGCGACCGGCACCGAAATGTCATGCTGCGCCGCCGGCCCCTGCGCCCGCTCGGCTTCCGAGATGGAATCGCGCAACCGCCAGAATGATTCGGCCTGGGCTTCGCTCGCCGCGATCACCGCGTCGCCGACCATGCCATCGCCCAGCGCCGGCGCCAGCAAACGCTCGAGCAGCGCGGCGGGCGGCTCGGCATCGGCGCGGTCGATCGTCGCCTCGATCAGCACATGCCAGGCATGCGTGCCGGCAAGCGGCGCGCGCGCGCCGGGCAGATGTGCCACCACGGTATCGAGAATCTCGGCCGGGATGATCTCGAAGCCTTCGATGCGGTCGGTCGCCGCCTCGAGCCGGCGCAGCAGCGCGAGCGCGACGGCCGGGTCGGCCAGACCGACCCAGGCGACGGCGCGCTGGACGATTGCCGGCACCAGCCGCAGCGCCGCCGCAGTGACGACGCCGAGCGTTCCCTCGGCACCGACCAGCAATTGCGTCAGGTCGTAACCGCGATTGTCCTTCTTGAGCACCGACAGTCCGTCATGGATCTGGCCGTCGGGCAGCACCGCCTCGATTCCCGCGACCAGCCCGCGCATCGTGCCGAAGCGCAGCACCTGCGTGCCGCCGGCATTGGTCGAGACCAAACCGCCAACCGTCGCGCTGCCCTTGCCGCCGAGCGTCAGCGGGAAACGCATGCCGCGTTCGAGCGCGGCATCGTGGAGATGCGCGAGAATCACCCCCGCCTCGGCAACGACCAGCCCCTCCTCGGGCGCGATATGCCGCACCCGGTTCATGCGCCGCAGCGAGAGGATCAGCGCCGAGCCATCCTCCGGCGGGGTCGCGCCGCCGACCATCGAGCTATTGCCGCCCTGCGGCACCAAAGCGACGCCCGCCGTCCCGGCCAGCCGCACGATCGCGGCGACCTGCGCGGTGTTCTCAGGCGCGAGGATCGCCGGCGTGGTGCCGTGAAAGCGACCGCGCCAGTCGGTCGTCCAGGGCGCGATATCGCCGGGGTCGGTGATGACGCCCTTGTCGCCGAGAACGGCGCGGGCCTGTTCGATCAAAAGTGCCTGGGCATGGTTCATGGGCCTGCCCTATCATGACGCCGCCGACACGGGCAATTCATCGACCGTTCAACCCTGTCGGCTAACGGTGGCATTTCGCATGTCGATTCCCGCGCCCCTTGCCCTGATCCTGCTCGCTCTCGCCCCCGCCGCCATGGCGAGCGAGCCGGGATCGCTCGACGGCGTCGAACTCGCGCAGCTGACAATTCGCCAGCGCATCGTGATCCGTATCCCGCGGCTGGAAGCACCGCCCCCGCTGCCGCTGCCGCGACCGCTGCGGGTGATCGAGAAGAAGGGGCCGAAATGCGTGCCGATGGACACGCTGGGCGGCGCGGTGGTTACCTCGGCGGACAGCATCGACCTGCTGACGACCGAGGGCGAGCGGCTGCGCGCGCATCTCGCCGACGATTGCCCGTCGCTCGATTTCTATTCCGGCCTCTATCTCAAACGCACCGCCGACGGGATGCTGTGCGCCAAGCGCGACGTGCTGCGCTCGCGCTCGGGCAGCGCGTGCAGCATTAGCGGGTTCAAACGACTGAAGGCGAAGCGCTAGATTGCGGTCAAAACCGTCGTGGCATGATTACGGCGCATCAGCCCGCCATCCCTGAGGTGGGAACAGCGTTCCAACATCATCCGGCGTCGCGACCTGCTCGTCGCATCCCGCAAAGGCGCGATACCCCGCCTTGACGAGCGTGAAGCGATAAGGCGGCATCCAGCGCACCATGAAATAGCGCGGTGGACGCGGTGCCGCGCCGTTCGGATCGAGCGTCACGGCGACCTGCCAGAGCGAGGGATCTGCCCGACAGCGCCGCAGCGAATCGTCGAAGTCCCCGAACAGGATATCCTCCGCCGACTGCGGTGCCGGCGGGTGCAAGCGGGCGAGCATCGCATCATCGCTTCGACGCTCGTTCCACTGCCGCGCCCGGGACCAGTCGCTCGTCAGCCATTCCTCGACGAACGCCTGGGGATCGAGCGCAACGGGCCCGATCCGGGCAAGCTTGTCGCCCGCCGCGATCCGATAGTGCAGGACATGCGCACGGGTCGAAACGCCGCTGTCGATGCTCCGGCCTTCATACTGAACGAGCAGATCGGCCGCGGTCAGGCGCGCGGCGGCCACGAAATAGCCGCCCCTGAACAATGCGTCGCGACGGTCGAGGATCGGCGCCGGCGTCGGCGTCGTGGCCGAAGCGCGCCAGAGCCGGGTGTAGAGCAACTGCCAGTTCGAGCTACACCAGGGCGAATATCCCAGCGTCGCGATCAGCGGTGGCGGCGCGGCCTCGTTCCACGCCACAACGGACGGCGCGACATTCACCGCGATGAGATGCTCGGGTTTGTAATGGTCCCTGGCATAATCGTTGCGCTCGCTGGTCAACAACAGATGCCAGGAATGGTCCGGCCGTTGCTCGAACACATAGGCCGACTCATCAAAACCGCAGGACACGCCGACGCCGGTTATCACCAGCAGATAGCGGTCGCCGCCGAGCAACCCCAAACTCACATGCTCGAGATAGCCGCGAAAATCCGCCGATGCATCGGCCGGCGTATTGCAGCGATAGCCGGGCATGCCCTCCCGGCCGCAGGTCAGCCCGGCCGTATCGAGTGACGCATTGATCTGCGCGGCCAGCGGCGCGAGATCCTCCTTGGTCAGCAGATTGCCGCTGCCATCCTCGCTATCGGGCGGTCGCCTGGGCAATTGTCGCTCGACCCAGACGCGCAGCGCCCGCTTGACCGGCGTCAGCTCAGGGCCGGCGTTGCGCATTTCGTTCTCGCCGTGGGTGGCCTTTAGCTGAGCCAGCTGGTGCGATAGCGATGACAGCTCCGCATCGCTCGTGCCGGGCGCGGCGCCCAGGCTGCAAAACAGAATCGCGACAAGCGGCAGCAGACGCATCCCCGGCTCCCCGATCGGAACGCGACATCGTCACCGATGAGGTAACGAAACATCTGCGCACCGCGCCTTTACCTTGACAAAACTCCTTCGATCCGCAAGCGCAAGACTACTGGTCGGCGCCTTCGCCGGCAGTATTTTTTCCGGACACCGCATGAGCTTTGCCGATCTCGGCCTTTCCGACGAACTTTTGAAGGCGGTCAATGAGTCCGGCTATACCGAGCCGACTCCGATTCAGGCGAGCGCTATCCCCAGCGTGCTGATGATGCGCGACATCATCGGGATCGCACAGACCGGCACGGGCAAGACCGCGTCGTTCGTGCTGCCGATGATCGACATCCTCGCCCATGGCCGCAGCCGGGCGCGCATGCCGCGTTCGCTGATTCTCGAGCCGACGCGCGAACTGGCAGCGCAGGTCGCCGAGAATTTCGAGAAATACGGCAAGTATCACAAGCTCTCGATGGCGCTGCTGATCGGCGGCGTGTCGATGGGCGACCAGACCGCCGCGCTCGAAAAGGGCGTCGACGTGTTGATCGCCACGCCCGGTCGGCTGATGGACCTGTTCGGGCGCGGCAAGATCCTGCTCACCGGCTGTTCGCTGCTGGTGATCGACGAGGCCGACCGCATGCTCGACATGGGGTTCATCCCCGATATCGAGGAAATCTGCACCAAGCTGCCCAAGCAGCGCCAGACCTTGCTGTTCTCGGCGACGATGCCGCCGCCGATCAAGAAGCTGGCCGACAAGTTCCTGTCGAACCCCAAGACGATCGAGGTCGCGCGTCCCGCGACGGCCAACATCAACATCAAGCAGTGGCTCGTGCCCGTCAGCGCGGCGAAGAAGCGCGACAAGCTCCAGGAGCTGCTTGAGCTCGAGGACGTCAAGACCGCGATCATCTTCTCGAACCGCAAGACGACGGTGCGCGAACTCAACAAGGTGCTGCAGCGCGCCGGCTTTCGTTCGAGCGAGATTCATGGCGACATGGAGCAGTCGCAACGCATCGCCGAACTCGATCGCTTCAAGGCCGGCGACGTCAACATCCTCGTCGCGTCCGACGTCGCGGCACGCGGGCTCGACATCAAGGGTGTCAGCCATGTGTTCAATTACGACGCGCCCTGGCATCCCGACGATTATGTTCACCGCATCGGCCGCACCGGCCGCGCCGGCGCGACCGGCGTCGCCTTCACCTTCGCGACGCCCGACGATGCCGAGAACATCACCAATATCGAGAAACTCACCGGGCTGAAGATCGAGCGCTATGAAGGCGTCGAGATGCCCGAGGCCGGCCCGGCGGAAAAGGGTCGCGGCCGTGGCCGCGGCGCGAAGCCCAAAGCGGCCGCTCCTGCCCCCGCCGAGGCGGCACCGGTCGAAGCACCTGCCGCCCGCGAACCCCGCCCCGCGCGCGAGCCGCGCCCGCCGCGCGACGAGCGTCCCGCGCGTGAGGAGCGTCCGGCACGCGAGGCACGCCCCGCGCGTGATGAACGTCCGGCGCGCGAGGACAGGCCCGCACGCGACGAGCGACCGGCGCGCGAGGCACGCCCGGCACGTGACGAACGTCCGGTCCGCGATTCCCGACCACCGCGCGACGACCGCGCCCCGCGTCGCGACCATGCGGCGCAGGACGACGGTCCCGATGACGGCTGGAACGGCCCGATGCCGAGCTTCCTGTCGGCCAAACTGACCACCGACTGAGCAGCGTCCGCATGGACGACAGCTTCATCGAATTCGTGCCGGTGCGGCGCATCGTCAGCCCGTGCATCAATATCTGCGAGATCGACCCGCGCGACCGGCTGTGCCGCGGCTGCGCGCGCACCACCGACGAGATCGCCGGCTGGTCGAGCGGCACCGACGCATGGCGCGCCGCGGTAATGCGCGAGCTGCCGGGTCGGCGGTAAAGTCTAGAGCAGTAGATCTAAACCGTTCGTGCTGAGCTCGTCGAAGCACTGTTCTTTCTACGGTCGAAAAGAAGAACAGCCCTTCGACAAGCTCAGGGCGAACGGAAATAATAAGATGATCCAGACTTAACGCGCGGAACTCTGGCGCTAGGCGCTCGCCGGCTCCGGCGCGGGCATCAGCGCATTGTCGATCTCCGTCGCGCGCTTATAGGCATCGCGCGCCATGACGCGATCGCCATAGGCGATGAACGCATCGCGCTTCGGCAAGGTGCCGAACTGCATCCCCCAGCCGATCTGCGCGCCGACATAGACATCGGCGGCGGTGAAGCGGTCGCCGGCGAAATAGGGGTGCACCGCGACAGCCTTTTCGAGCACGTCGACGACGCGGTCGAGACTGCCATAGCCGGCCATGCGCTGCTGCTGCTCGGTCGGCGTCAGGCCCATCGAGGTGTTGGTGATCGCCTGTTCGACCGGCCCCGCCGCGAAGAACAGCCAGCGATAATAGGCCGCGCGATCGCTCGTCGCCGGCGCCAGACCCGCCTCGGGGAAAGCGTCGGCAAGATAAGCGCAGATCGCGGCACATTCGGTCACCACCTGTCCGCGGTGAACGATCGCCGGAATCTTGCCCATCGGATTGATCGCCAGATAGGCCGCTTCCTTCAAGGTCGAGGCATAGTCGAGCAGCACCGTCTCATAGGGCGCGCCGACCTCTTCGAGCATCCAGCGAACGATCCGGCCGCGCGACATCGGGTTGGTGTAGAAGATCAGATCGGCAGACATGGTGCATCCCCTCGACTCGCGCCCTAACGAACATAAGTGGAACACGGGGCGACGACCCGGTCAAGATAGCCGACACTTATTGTGTCAGGCGCGCGCTCGCCACGGCCTTCTGGAACAAGGTGCCCAGCGCGGTCGAGATATCGCCGTCGGTCGTCACCTGGTAGAATAACCCCGGCGACGCGCAGGCGGTGAGCGCCGGGGTGATCAGGTCGTTTGGCGACAGATAAGGCGTCTTCACATTGGCGATCGACCAGCTGTCGGAAGCCGACGCCGGCAGATATTGCGTGTCGAGAATCGCGATGCGGATGCCGCGATTCTTGATCGCGGTGCACTGGCTGGTCGGGATCGGCCCGATATAGCGTGATCCGCCGTTGAGCTCGTCGCGCATGCCATCGGTGATGATGAACAGCATCGCCTGCGGCGTATCGCCGCTATTGTTGGTGCCCAGCCCCGACGCCGCCGGCAGCGTTGCCGATGCGCCGGTAAAGGCGGCGGTGTAATTGGTGCCGGTATCGTTGTCGTTGGAACCGCACACGCGCTGGTTGTTGATGCAATAGGTCACCACCTGCGCATCGCCGACATGCGAACTGACGTTCGACAGGTTGCTGTCGACATTATAGCCGCTCATCGGCACCGTCGGCCATAGCTGGCGATAGGTATAGTCGAAGTCCGACAGACCCATGCGGTAGATTGCATGATTGTTCTGCGCGGTGGTGCTCGCAAGCGTCGTCAGGTCCTGCACCGCGCCGGCGACGAGATCGGTGCGCAGCACGATGTTGGCGTTGCGCGCGACCTGATAATAATCCCAATAGACGCCGTTGACCCGGGGCGTCCCGCCGGGGTCGCTCGACGACGTGTTGCTCTGGTGACAGGCGAACGCACAGCCATTGGTCGCCGCGGTCATCGAGGCAAGGCCGGCACTTGTCGCCGGCAGCAGCATCGATGGAGACGTGTCGATCATGACATAGAAATCGATGTTCGGCGCGACCGCGGAATAGGCCGTCGAACTGCCATGGATCGCCAGCGTCGTCAGCCCGAGGATCCCGCCGAACGCGTTCTGCGAGGTGGCGTGATAGGTGACGGTGGCGGTGCGACTGTAGCTTGCGGTCGTCGCGCTGCTCGACGCCGAACAGGTCGAGGTCGTACCGGTGCCGGTCGGCGTGGCACTGTCGGTGACGCTGATCGCGAGTTGCGTCGGGTCGTTGGCATTGATCGTCAGCCCGGACAGGCCGGTAGACTGGCCGACGAACATGTTCTTCGCGGTCGAACAGGCGGCGTTGCTCGACTGGTTCATCATCGGCCGCGTCACCGCCGCCAGCGCGGCGGCGTCGGCAGCAGCGTTGAGCTTGGTCTGCAGCCGCATCGCGCGGCTATAGTCGATCGCCATGCCGGCCGAGAAGGTCAGCGGGATGATCGACAGGCCGACGATCATCAGCACATTGCCGCGCCGATCGCGGCGCAACGCGCCGGCCGACGTGCATATCGCGCGCCACAGGCGCCGGGGCTTGGCGATCAGGGTCATGACATCGTCACCGCCGAGGAAATGCGCGGTCGCATATAGATGGTGTCGCCAAGACTCAGCGGACCGACCACACCGAACGACATCGCCGGGACATAGGCATAGGTCACCTCGGCAACGATCGAATAGGTGCCGCTGGTGACCAGATTGGGGTTGGCGGTAAAGGTCGCACCGGCCGTATGCGGCGTCACCGTACCGGTCGCCTGGCTCCACACGATCTTCGTGACGTTGTTGTTGTCGGTGTAGAGTTCGGAGACGATGATCGTCGCCTTGCTCGTATCATAGGGTGCCATGATCTGGGCCGAGGCATTGAGGATCGTCGCTTCCGACGCGCTGGTCACCGTCGCATATTGCGAGGTGAGATCGGCCACCGAACGCGCGGTGATCGTCACCTTGCGGTTACAGCCCACCGCGTCGGAGACCTGATAGGTGCCGAGATAGAGCAGGATGAGGAACGGCGCGGTGAGCGCGAACTCGACCAGCGCGATGCCGCGCTGTTCGCGCCGCAAGCGTCGCAATGTCTGCGCGAACGTCATGAAAAGGGCTCGGTCTTGGCGACCGACGTCGCCATCAGCAATCGCTGGCCGTTACCGAGCGTGGCGAGATTCATCCCCAGCGGGCCGGTCGGCACCTTCCAGATGTACATCAGCCGGATGATGACGATGTCGCCGGCATTGCCCGGCGTGTAGGCGAAGCTGTTCGAGACATTGCCATGGCTGTCGAAGGTGATGGTCGGCGCGCCGGTGTTGATCGCGGTGAACGAACTGGAGCTCTGAACGTCGACCAGCAGATTGGCGCACTTCATGAACGGCGGCAGCGCGTTGCACGCGGCCTGCTTGAACTGGGCGGCGGTATAGCCCCCGCTTTGCGCCTGCCCGGTCATCAGCACGCGCGACGTCGCCTCGGTGGCGGTTTCCAGCCCTTCCTGCGCGAAATAGACCGTGCTGGTAACGAGAATGGCCATCAACAGCGCCATCAGCGGCGCGGCGACAAAGGCGAATTCGAGAATCGTGGCACCACGCTGGTCGGCATGGAGCGCGTGCAAAGCCCCCCGCCCCGGAAGCGGGCGGCTCGATCCGACATGGGCTCGCATGCGCCATTGCATCTCGATGGGCTAGGCGGATTCGCCTAAATGCAAAGTAAATTTAAGCCGTAAAAAGAAAAATAAGCTTATGAAAGAGGCGACATTTTCGCTTCATTTTCCTGTCAGATTTGACATCGATTAATAAAGATCACGATAAAGTTTGAGTTATAGTGCTTAATATTTTATATAAATACGCCGTAAACCTGAAAGTAAGGGCGCAAAAATCAAGTATTTGCGCCGCACCAAAGCGTGATTAAATAAAAACGGCGCCGTGGAGCTTGCCCCGCCGCGCCGTCTCTATGACGATGAAGGGGCGGGCAACGTGCACGCCCTTGTCGTGGCGTCGAAGCGGGCGTCGATCAGGCGGTAACGATCACCACCCGGCCATTGCCGTTCATCATCCGCTTCAATCCCGGCAGTGCGCGCATCACCTCGGCAACCTTGGCCTCACGTCCCGCGCCCGCCGATGCCTTGCCTTGCGCCTTGGCAAGGTCCGGGGCGATGGCGAGATAACCCCGGCCGGCATAGCGCAGCGCCACATCCTCGGCAGTCGCGCCATTGGTTGGCATCACCAACACGACGTCGAGGTCGGTCTTGCCCTTGGGCGCGGCAAACAGGCCAGTGATCATCGTGCCGTTACGAAGCTCGTAACGCGCGCGAAGGGTGCGCAAACCCGCATCGTCGCCCTTGATCGCAGCCATTGCCGGCGCGGCCATGACACCCGCCGCCCCGAGCGCGGCGGCACTGCCGAGAAATTTGCGGCGATCGATGGCGTCCATTGCACCATTCACCGTTTCGCGCCCATTTTGCATGAAATTCCCCCCATTTACGTCCAAATTTGCCCCGATATAGAACCATAATGGTGCCAACTGATCAAGGCCGGTAACAAATCATTCACCACAATACGGGACAGATCGCGCTGCTCGCGTCGTGGCTGCTCCGGCAAATTCGATCGCAATCGGCCGCTACGCGGCGGCGAACCACCACACGCCGTCACGCGTCTCGCGGCGCGCCCGACCCTCGATTTCGAGCCGCCGAAGATGCGACATGGCTTCGCCCGTCGCCATGCCGAGCATGTCCTGCCCGATCGCGCGGCGGAACAGCCGCCCGAAGCAGTCGACGGCACGTCGCGGCTCGGCGAGAAAAATCTCGAGTTCGTCGAGCCGCGCGCGATGTTCGGTGTCGAGCGCTTCGAGCCGTGCATGGAGCCCGTGGAACGGGTCGCCATGCCCCGGCAGTACGAGCAGATCATGCGGCAACTGCTTGAGCTTCGCGATCGAATCGAGCCACTCGCCGAGCGGATCGGCGTCCGGCTCGGTCGCCCCAAGCGAGACGTTGGGGCTGATCCGCGGCAATACCTGGTCGCCGGCGACGAACAGGCCGTCGCGCTCGTTGAGCAAACAGGCATGTTCGGGGCTGTGGCCCGAACCGGTGACGATGCGCCACGGCGTGCCGCCGATCGTCATCTCGTCACCATCCTTGATGCGGCGATAGCCCATCGGCATCGGCGTGACGATGCGGCGGAAGCCCGACCAACCGCTCTTCGCCGCCTCCGCGATCTGCTCCTCGCTCCAGCCGGCGCCGATGCGAAACGCCGTCACTTCGTCGGGCACCGCGTCGCGCGCATCGGCGACGATGAACTTGGCGGTGAGCCATTCGCCGCGCGTCATTACCAGCGGCGCGGCGTGATGGTCGCACATCCAGCCGGCAAGGCCGATATGGTCGGGGTGGAAGTGCGTGCCGATCACCTGCGTCACGCGCGTGCCGGCGAGCGGGCCGCGCCACACCGCCTTCCACGCCTCACGCGCGGCGGGCAGGTTCATGCCGGTATCGACCAGCGCAACGCCGTCATCGTCGTCGATCAGCCAGCAATTGATGTGCTTGAGCGGCCCCGGGACGACCAGCCGCACCCAGCGCACGCCCGGGGCGACGGTCATGACGTCGCCGCTGGCCGGCTCGACCCCGCCGAACTTGTAGGTCAGGCCTTTATGGCTGGTCGCCGTGAAACTCTCGTCGAGCGGCGAAATGGCGGATGACGTTCTGGACATACGTTGCGAGTAGCAACGGAACTCGCCCGACGCCAGCCGCCGAATTCGAACCGCCGCCGGATCAGCGCTTGAACAGATTCTCCGCGGTCGGCTCGGCCTTGACCGGGACGACCACGCCGTCCTCGCCCATCGCCTCGGCGTCGCGTGCCGCCTGCTCGCGCTGGGTGCGCAGCTCGGCGATCAGCGCCTCGCGATCGCCCTCGAGCCGCGTATCGACCGGCGCCTCGAGACCGGCCGACTTGGCTGCCTTCGACACGGCGGCGTCGAGCTCGCGCTGCGTCGTCAGGCCGAGCGTGACCGGATCTTTCGGGGTGATGTTGGCGATGTTCCAATGGCTGCGGTCGCGGATCGCGGCAATCGTCGTGCGCGTCGTGCCGATCAGGTTGGAGATCGCACCGTCGGTGATTTCGGGATGATTGCGGATGATCCACGAAATGCCGTCGGGCTTGTCCTGGCGCTTCGACACCGGCGTGTAGCGCGGGCCCTTGGTGCGGCGGATCTGCTCCGGCCCCTTGGTCATGCGCAGGCGGTAATCGGCGTTGGCCTGGCCCTTTTCGATTTCCTCGAGCGTCAGTTCATGCGCGCGCACCGGGTCGCGGCCGGTCAGCTTGGTCGCGGCGGTGTCGTCGGCGATCGCCTGCACCTCGAGGATGTGCAAACCGCAGAAATCGGCGATCTGCTCGAAGCTGAGCGCGGTATTGTCGACCAGCCAGGATGCGGTCGCGTGGGGCATGAGCGGCTGAGCCACGACGGGGGGACCTTTCAGAAACAATAAGGGCCGCCCCTTCCCGGAGCGGCCTGTCACGGGTCGCGATCTAATGCTTGTGGCGCCCAAGGGCAAGGAAAGAGGTGATCATGCGCCGCGCCCGACCTCGCCACCGCGCGCCGGCCCGGTCGACGACCGTTGCGCGCGCGGAAAAAGCAACGGGTCAGGCCGCGATCGCCTCGTCGATCACCGGCACCAGCGCGGACAGGAACTGTCGCGCGCTCGCTTCCCAGGTGAAGCCCGCGCCATAGGCGGCGCACGCCGCGCGGTCGCGGGTCAGCGCCTCGGCAATCGCCACGGTGAGATCCTCGTTCATTGCGCCGACCGACGGCACCAGCACGTCGACCGGCCCGGTCACTGGATAGGCCGCGACCGGCACGCCGCAGGCGAGCGCCTCGATCATCACCAGCCCGAACGTGTCGGTGCGGCTGGGAAAGACGAAGACATCGGCGGCGGCATAGGCCACGGCGAGGTCCACGCCGAAACGCGGCCCGAGAAAATGAGCATCGGGAAAGCGCGCGGCAAGCGCCGACCGCGCCGGGCCGTCTCCGACGACGACCTTGGTCCCGGGATGATCGGCCGACAGAAATGCCTCGATATTCTTCTCGATCGCAACGCGGCCGACATAGAGCTGGATCGGCCCGGGCAGCGCGGCAATCGCGGGATCGGGCGCGATGTCGGCGCCGAACAGCGCGAGATCGACCCCCCTGCCCCAATGCCGCACATGGTGCAGACCGTGGCGATGCAGCACCGCGGCGATCGATGGGGTCGAGGCGAGGATCGCCTGCGCCGGGCCATGGAACCAGCGGATATAGCGCCAGATCCATTCCGGGTTCACGCCCGTCCGCGCCGCGACATAATCGGGAAATTGCGTGTGATAGGCGGTGGTGAAGGGAAAATCGCGCGCCAGGCACCAGCGCCGCGCGGCAAGGCACACCGGCCCCTCGGTCGCGAGATGCACCGCATGCGCATCGAACTCCTCGAGCATCCGCCCGACCGCACCGGTGCCGGCAAAGGCGAGGCGGATTTCCGGGTAGGTCGGGCACGGCACCGAGGCGAACAGATCGGGCGAGATGACCAGCACGCGGTGGCCGAGCCGTTCGAGTTCGGCGCGGGTCGCCTGCAAGGTGCGGACCACACCATTGACCTGCGGACTCCAGGCGTCGGTGACGATAGCGATACGCATCACGGCCTCCGGTGGCGGAACGGGGTGAGGAGCGTTGTCGTTGCGCGCACGCCAGCGCCCCGACAGCGCCCGCAGCGAGCGACGGAAGCGATAGCCGCGCGGCAAGCGATGGCTACGCCGCAAGCGCGGTGACCGTCGCACCGACGGCCGGGGTTGCGCGCGCCGCAATCTCGTCGGCCCAGTGCAGCAATTCCATCCGGCCATCATGATGCTCGACCAGCGCGGTGCAGCCTTCGACCCAGTCGCCGTCATTATAATATTCGATGCCGTTGATGTCGCGCATCTCGGCGGTGTGAATGTGGCCGCACACCACGCCCTGCACCCCGCGAATGCCGGCCTCATGCGCGACGACATCCTCGTAATGCGAGATGAACTCCACCGACTTCTTCACCTTGGCCTTGGCGTGCTTCGACAGCGACCAATAGGGCATGCCGAAGGTGCGGCGGAAGGTGTTGAGCCAGCGGTTGAGGGCCATCAAGATGGTGTAGGCGGCGTCGCCGACATGCGCGAGCCAGCGATGCGCCAGCGTGATCGCGTCGAATTCGTCGCCATGCAGCACGAGCAGCCGGCGGCCATCGGCGGTCTGGTGGATCGCCTTGCGGCGGATCTCGACGCCGCCGAAATCGAGCCCCGAAAACTGCCGGAACACCTCGTCATGGTTACCGGGAATGTAGATCACGCGTGTTCCACGCTTGGCGCGCTTGAGCAGGCGCCACACCACATCGTTATGCGCCGCGGGCCAGAAGAACTTCTTCTTGAGGCGCCAGCCGTCGATGATGTCGCCGACGAGATAAAGCATCTCGCTGTCGACATGGTCGAGAAAGTCGATCAGCATTTCGGCGTTGCAACCGCGCGTACCGAGATGAATGTCGGAAATCCAGATCGTGCGATATTGCTGGCGACCGGCGACGCGACGTTCGGGATATACTGGTTGCGAGTGAGCGAATTCGGCAAGATCGGTTATGCCGTTGTCCATCGCGACCCTGGTAATGGCATCCATGATTTGCGCCTACCCCACCTCAATGATGAAGGCGCTATGACGACCAATTGTGACAGGGTGATTCCGATCGCGTGACGGCAATGTTACAATGTTATAGGAATATGCCCGGGTTGCGCGGCCACGCGGGCGAGCCACGCCTGCACCGCCGGGAAGCGCGCGAGCCGAAAACCGCCATCCTCCGCGACGTGCGTATAGGCGTAGAGCACGATATCGGCGAGCGTGAAGCGGCCCGCGGCGAGCCAGTCGGTCTTGCCGAGATGCTCGTCCATCAGCGCCAGCGCCGCCTCGCCGGCGGCGCGCTTGCCCGGCAGTTGCGCGCGCTGCAGCTCGGTGAAATGCGCCTCGCCGATCCACCCGAACCAGAAGCGCAGCGTCGCGACATTGGGTTCGTGGTTATACTGTTCCCAGAACATCCAGCGCAGCATGTCGGCGCGGTCGAAGCGGTCGGTCGGGATCAGGTGCGAGCCATCGGCGAGATAAAAGGCCGCGGCATTGCTCTCGGGCAGGAAATCGTCGCCGACCTGCAGCACCGGAATGCGGCCATTGGCGTTGACGGTGTCGAGAAAATGCGTGCTGCGCGTCGCGCCGGCCATGATGTCATATTCGCGCCGTTCGAGCGGGATGCCGAGATGCGCCGCGGTCAGGCGGATCTTGTAGCAGTTCCCCGAGGCAGCATATTCGTGGAGGATGAGGTCGGACATGGTTGCTCCCCTGCTGGCGCCATCTTCATCGCAGCCGGGCGCGCCGGGTCAAATCGAAACGGCCGGACGATCGATCAGCGGAGCTTATGACGCGCTGCGCACGGCTACCCCATCCGCTCAGATCACCCCCGCCGCCTCGCGTCGGTGGCGCGCCGCGACCGCCTCGAACCAGCCGTAACCGGCGAGCGCGAGGAAAAACAACCAGCCCCAATAATAGCGCCACAGCGGCGGGACACCGTGGATCGGGAAGGGCACCCCGGCACGTTTCTCGACACCGGCCCAACCCTCCGGCGTCAGTGCGATTGTTTCGAAATAGTTGCCGCGGTCGCGGTAGATCACCCAGCTCTCGTCGGTCAGGCCGGCGAACGGCATGCCGAACGCATCCTTCTCGCGCAGCGAATAGCCGACCATCAGCGGCGCGTCCTTGGGCGTGGCAGGGGTCAGCGCGGGCAGTTCGATGCCGGGCTTGTGCTCATATTTCCACGATACCGTGCCGGCATTGTCGACCCAGCTCGCCAGCACCTGCGCATCGGCCTTGGCCGGCAGCGGCGCGACCTCGGCGACCCACGACCGGTCGGTCATCAGGATCGGCTTGCGCGACAGCTTGATGGTCAGCCCGGTCGCCATCATCAACGCCGCCAGGATGATCGCGCGCAGCACCGCGTCGCGCTTGACCACCGGATCCTGTTCCACCGCCATGCCGCCAATCCCCCCGGAAAGATTCGGCGGCAACTTACTAGGAAATCGTCGGAAGCCCAGCGCGTAAACTCACATCGTCAGCACGATCTTCCCGACATGGTCGCCGGCTTCCATCCGTTCGTGCGCCGCGGCCGCCTCGGCGAGCGGATAGGTGCGGTCGATCACCGGCCTGAGCTTGCCGTCCTCGACATGCGGCCAGACGGTCCGATGCAGCTCGTCGGCGACCAGCCCCTTGAACGCCGCGTCGCGCGGCCGCAGGGTCGAGCCGGTCAGCGTCAGGCGGCGGCGCATGATCTCGAAGATCGGCACCGTCGCCATCAACCCGCCCTGCACCGCGATCGACACATGGCGGCCGTCTTCGGCGAGGCACTGCATGTTGCGCGGGACATAGTCGCCGCCGACCATGTCGAGCACCACCGCGCAGCCCACGCCGCCGGTGATCGCCTTCACCTCGGCGACGAAATCCTGCGTCTTGTAGTTGATCGCATGATCGGCACCCAGACCCTTCGCGGCGGCGCATTTGTCGTCGGAACCGGCGGTGACGATGATCGTCAGCCCGAAGATATTGGCCAGCGCGATCGCCATCGTGCCGATCCCCGAGGTGCCGCCATGGACGAGCACGGTATCGCCCTCGGTGGCATAACCGCGCTCGAACAAATTGGTCCACACGGTGAACAGCGTTTCGGGGATCGCCGCCGCCTCGATCATGCTCAGCGCATTGGGCACAGGCAGGCACTGGCCGACCGGCGCCACCGCATATTCGGCATAACCCCCGCCGGCGAGCAACGCGCAGACCGGCTGGCCGAGCATCTCGGCCGTGACCCCTTCGCCCAGCGCGACGATCTCGCCCGCCACTTCGAGCCCCGGAATCGACGGCGCGCCCGGCGGCGGCGGATAGCCACCCTTGCGCTGCAGCACGTCGGGCCGGTTGACCCCGGCGGCGGCGACGCGGATCAGCACCTCGCCGACGCCCGGCCGCGGCACCTGGCGCTGCACCACGCGTAGCACCTCAGGTCCGCCCGGCGCCTCCGGGTCGATCGCGTTCATCACGGTCGAAACATTGTTCATCGACTTGTCCGCTATCTGGCCCGCCGCCTTATTGACATCGTGCCACCGCCGGTCAACGTTGCTGGCCATGGATCCTGACGAGTTCCTGCCGAAAAAATCCGGTGACCTGCTCAGCGAGCTGATGCGGCAGGACCTCGATCCGCTGTCGGTGGCCGAGCTCGAGGCGCGGATCGCGGCGCTCGAAGCGGAAATTATCCGGGCGCGCGGCAAAATGGAACGCGCCGTTAACCATCGCGCAAGCGCAGATCAGCTATTTAGAAGATGAGCGCCCCCTGCCCTGGCCGCTATCGCAACCGGGGCGAGTTTCAAGTGCTTGATGCGGACGGTCCGACTTCCGACATGAGAGGAAAGGGCCGTCTGTATCGCTGCGGCCCGCATGGAGTAGATTTGTAATGCCATCTTTTGCCTCCGCGCTCGAAACCACGCTGCACAAGGCCCTCGAGGCCGCATCGTCGCGCCGCCACGAATATGCCACGCTCGAGCATCTGCTGCTCGCGCTGATCGACGACGAGCATGGCTCCAAGGTCATGACCGCGTGCGGCGTCGACACGGCCGAGCTGAAGACCACCGTCGCGCATTATCTCGACACCGAACTCGAGGCGCTGAAGGTCGATGCCGCGACCGATCCGTCGCCGACCTCGGGCTTCCAGCGCGTCGTCCAGCGCGCCATCCTCCATGTCCAGTCCTCGGGCCGCGACGAGGTGACCGGCGCCAATGTGCTCGTCGCGCTGTTCAGCGAGCGCGAAAGCTATGCGGTCTATTTCCTGCAGCAGCAGGACATGAGCCGGCTCGATGCGGTCAGCTTCATCAGCCACGGCGTCGGCAAGGGCGGCACGCCGACCGAGGCCGTCACCCCCAAGGGCGCCGACGACGACGCCAAGAAGGAAAAGGGCGACACCAAGGGCAAGAACGAGTCCGCGCTCAAGCAGTTCTGCGTCGACCTCAACGAGAAGGCGCGCAACGGCAAGGTCGATCCGCTGATCGGGCGCATGGCCGAGGTCGATCGCACGATCCAGATCCTGTGCCGCCGCTCGAAGAACAACCCGCTCTATGTCGGCGATCCCGGCGTCGGCAAGACCGCCATCGCCGAGGGCCTGGCGCGCAAGATCATCGAGGGCGCGGTGCCCGAGGTGCTGCTCCCGGCCGTGATCTATTCGCTCGACATGGGCGCGCTGCTCGCCGGCACGCGCTATCGCGGCGATTTCGAGGAGCGGCTGAAGGCGGTCGTCAACGAGCTCGAAAAGCTGCCCGACGCGATCCTGTTCATCGACGAGATCCACACCGTGATCGGTGCCGGCGCGACCAGCGGCGGCGCGATGGATGCGTCGAACCTGCTCAAGCCGGCCTTGTCGGGCGGCACGATCCGCTGCATCGGCTCGACCACCTACAAGGAATTCCGCAACCATTTCGAGAAGGACCGCGCGCTGCTACGGCGCTTCCAGAAGATCGACGTCAACGAGCCGACGATCGAGGACACGATCAAGATCCTCACCGGCCTGCGCACCGCCTTCGAGCAGCATCACTCGGTCAAGTACACGCCCGACGCGATCAAGTCGGCGGTCGAGCTGTCGGCGCGCTACATCAACGACCGCAAGCTGCCCGACAAGGCGATCGACGTGATCGACGAGGTCGGCGCGATGCAGATGCTGGTGCCGCTGGCCAAGCGCAAGAAGACGATCACCACGCGCGAGATCGAGCAGGTCATCGCCACGATGGCGCGCATCCCGCCGAAATCGGTCTCGGCCGACGACACCAAGGCGCTGGAAAGCCTCGACACCGATCTCAAGCGCGTCGTGTTCGGTCAGAACGCCGCGATCGAGAAGCTCGCCTCGGCGATCAAGCTCAGCCGTGCCGGCCTGCGCGATCCCGACAAGCCGATCGGCAACTATCTGTTCACCGGCCCGACCGGCGTCGGCAAGACCGAGGTCGCGCGCCAGCTGGCGACGATCATGGGCATCCCGCTGCAGCGTTTCGACATGTCGGAATATATGGAGCGCCATTCGGTCAGCCGGCTGATCGGCGCGCCTCCCGGCTATGTCGGCTACGACCAGGGCGGTCTGCTGACCGATGCGGTCGACCAGCAGCCGCATGCCGTGCTGCTGCTCGACGAGATCGAGAAGGCGCATCCCGACCTGTTCAACATCCTGTTGCAGGTGATGGACAACGGCAAGCTCACCGACCACCACGGCAAGACCGTCGATTTCAGGAACATCATCCTGATCATGACGACCAATGCCGGCGCGTCGGACATGGCGCGCGAGACGCTCGGCTTCGGCAACCTCACCCGCGAGGGCGAGGACGAGCAGGCGGTGCAGAAGATGTTCACGCCGGAATTCCGCAACCGGCTCGATGCGATCGTCCCGTTCGGCTATCTGCCGCCGGAAGTCGTGGCGCGCGTGGTCGACAAGTTCATCCTGCAGCTCGAGCTGCAGCTGGCCGACCGCAACGTGCACATCAAGCTCGACGACGAGGCCAAGGCGTGGCTCACCACCAAGGGCTATGACAAGCTCTATGGCGCGCGCCCGATGGGCCGGCTGATCCAGGAAAAGATCAAGCAGCCGCTCGCCGAGGAACTGCTGTTCGGCAAGCTCGTCCATGGCGGCGAGGTGACGGTCAAGCTCAAGGACAACGCCATGTCGTTCGAGGTGGTCGGCGCCCCGCCGAAAAAGCCCAAGAAGAAGGGCAAGGCCGAGGCGACGGTCAAGGCCAAGTGAAATGACGGCGGCGGGTGCGGACGCGCCCGCCGCGCATCCTGTGGGTCAGTCGACATGGCCGCTACGGCTGCTTGTCCTATCCGCTTCGGAAGGGCTGTCGCGGTGAGCCCGGCAGCATCGGACCAGTTGAATCCGGCGTCTATCCCCGCAGGACGTCCGCCAGCAGCGCTGGTGATGGGTAGTTCTGCGTATGGTGCGGCCTTCGTCGATCCGGCAGCGTTCAACCCGACGCCGATGCGCCGCGCGGCGACGGCCCACCGGAGAACGTGACGATGACCAGGCTGCATCTGCATCCCGAGCGACACTTGGTATCGCGGATCGGCTGGCTCCGCGCGGCCGTGCTGGGCGCGAATGACGGTATCGTCTCGACCGCCAGCCTGATCATTGGCGTGGCGGCAGCTGCGGCCAAGCCGGCCGACATCGTGATCGCCGGCGTGGCCGGGCTGGTCGCCGGCGCGATGTCGATGGCGGCGGGAGAATATGTCTCGGTCAGTTCGCAGTCGGACACCGAACACGCCGATCTGGCCCGCGAGCGAGCCGAGTTGGCCGGAGATGTCGAAAGCGAGGTTCGCGAACTGGCCGGCATCTATGCCGCGCGCGGCGTCGATCCGGCGATCGCGGAAACTGTGGCGCGGCAACTGATGGCGAAGGACGCGCTCGGCGCGCATGCGCGTGATGAACTCGGCATATCGGACATGACTACGGCGCGGCCGATCCAGGCGGCGTTCACTTCGGCCGCGACCTTCACCGTCGGTGCCGCCTTGCCATTGCTCATCGTGATCCTGGCACCGCGCGACCTGCTCGTTTCGGTCGAAGCGGTCGCGTCGCTGCTGTTCCTTGCCCTGCTTGGCGGCGTCGGCGCGCGCGCCGGCGGCGCGCCAGTGTGGAAGGCGACGATGCGCGTCACCTTCTGGGGGGCTCTGGCCATGGCGCTGACTGCGGGCATCGGCATGCTGGTCGGGACGGCGGTCTGATGCACTCACCGAGACCTCGTGCGTGGGAGACAAAATGCCTCTTTTCGAGCGATCCGAAGCAACGTTGAAGCCAGTGCCGACCCCGTGCACCTTCGTCCCCGGCGGCGCCAGCCGGGCGATGATCGAATGGCTGCGCCTGCCCCCGCCCCTGCTGCTCGCGCGATGACGGCCGCCGCCATGGCCGGCCTGACCGCCGCAGAGGCGGCAACGCGGCTCGCCGCCGACGGTCCCAACGAACTGCCGCGCGGCGGCCAGCGCTCGATCTTCCGCATCGCGCTCGAGGTGCTGCGCGAGCCGATGCTCGCGCTGCTGCTGGCGGGCGGTGTCGCCTATCTGTTGCTCGGCGATCTTACCGAGGCGCTGATCCTGCTCGCCTTCGCGACCTTTTCCGTCGTCGTCACCGTCGTACAGGAAACGCGCACCGAACATGTGCTGGAGGCACTGCGCGACCTTTCGGCACCGCGCGCGCTGGTCATTCGCGACGGCACGCGCGTGCGGATCGCCGGGCGCGAGGTGGTGCGCGACGATCTGCTCGTGCTCGAACAGGGCGACCGCATCGCCGCCGACGCGCTGCTGGTCGAGGCGACCGACCTGCAGACCGACGAATCGCTGCTCACCGGCGAATCGCTGCCGGTCGGCAAACGCGCGCCCTCTGGCGCGGCACCCGACACGCCGCACCGGCCCGGCGGCGAGGACCAGCCCTATGTCTATTCGGGCACGCTGGTGGCGCGCGGCGGCGGCATCGCCCACGTCGTCGCGACCGGCCCGCGCAGCGAGATCGGCAAGATCGGCCAGTCGCTCGCCACGCTCGACAGCGAGGCGCCGCGCCTGCGCCGCGAGACGACGCGCATCGTCACCTGGTGCGCGTTCGGCGGCGGCGCGGTCGCGCTGCTCGTCGTGCTGCTCTACGGCCTGTTGCGCGGTGGCTGGATCGATGCCGCGCTCGCCGGCATCGCGATCGGCATGTCGATGCTGCCGGAGGAATTTCCCGTCGTGCTGACGGTGTTCCTCGCCATGGGCGCGTGGCGAATCGGTGCCGTCGGGGTGCTGACGCGCCGCGCCGCAGCGATCGAGACGCTCGGCTCGGCGACCGTGCTGTGCACCGACAAGACCGGCACGCTGACCGAAAACCGCATGTCGGTCGCCGAACTCTGGCTGCCCTCGGGCGAAACGATCGCCACCGTCGGCGATGCGCCCGTCCCCGACATCTTCCACGCATTGGTCGAAACCGCCGCGCGCGCCAGCGCCGTCGCACCGAGCGACCCGATGGAAATCGCGCTGCACGATGCGCGCAGCGCCGCCGCGACCGTCGCGCCACAGCCGGGCGCGCTGGCGCATGCCTATGCGCTGCGCCCCGATCTGCTGGCGATGTCCAATGTGTGGGACCATGACGACCAGCTGACGATCACCGCCAAGGGCGCGCCCGAGGCGATCGCCGGCCTGTGCCGCCTGCCGCCCGATGCGCTCACGGCGATGATCGCCGCCGTCGAGGCGATGGCGTCGCGCGGCATCCGCGTGCTCGCGGTCGCCACCGCCATCGCCCCCGACCGTGACTGGGCGGCGTCGCAGCACGACTATCATTATACCCTGTCCGGGCTGGTCGGCCTTGCCGATCCGTTGCGGCCGAGCGTGGCGGCCGCCGTGGCGGAATGTCGCAGCGCGGGCATCCGCGTCGTGATGATTACCGGCGACTATGCCGCGACCGCGCGGTCGATCGCGACCCAGGCCGGCATCGCCGATGGCGACGTGCTGACCGGCGCCGATCTCGCCGCGCTCGACGATGCGCAACTGGCGGAACGGCTGAAGACAGTCACGGTCTTCGCCCGGATCATGCCCGAGCAGAAATTGCGCATCGTCCAGGCGTTCAAGGCAGACGGCGAGGTCGTCGCGATGACCGGCGACGGGGTCAACGACGCGCCCTCGCTCAAGGCCGCGCATATCGGCGTCGCGATGGGCAAGCGCGGCACCGACGTCGCGCGCGAGGCCTCGGCGATCGTGCTGCTCGACGACGATTTCGGCGCGATCGTCCATGCCGTGCGGCTCGGTCGGCGGATCTACGACAATATCCGCAAGGCAATGGCCTTCATCTTCGCCGTGCACGTGCCGATTGCCGGGCTGGCGCTGCTCCCGCTGCTGTTCGGCGCGCCGATCCTGTTCGGGCCGATCCACATCGCGCTGCTCGAAATGGTCATCGATCCGGTCTGCGCGCTGGTGTTCGAGGCCGAGCGCGGCGAGGCCGACCTGATGGAGCGTCCACCACGCGATCCCGCGGAACCTCTCTTCGCGCTGCCGATGATCGCATGGAGCGTGTTCCAGGGCGGCCTCGCCTTTGCCATGCTAACAACGATCTTCTTCGTCGAGCGTTGGTCGGGCATGGCCGAGCAGGAGTTGCGCGCGTTGATGTTCTTCGCGCTGGTTGCCGCGATCCTCGCGCTGATCCTCGTCAACCGCTCGTTCAGCGCCTCGCTCGGCGACGCCTTCCGGCGCCACAATGCCGCGCTGCGCTATGTCGTCGCGGCGGTCTGCGGCGTGACCGCGCTGATCCTGTTCATTCCGGCGGCGCAGAAACTGCTCAAATTCGGCGAGATCGCCTGGCTCGATATGGCGCTCGCACTCGGATCCGGGTTATTGCTGTTGCTCCTGCTCGAGGCCTGCAAGCCGCTGATGAGGTGGATGATGGCAAGACGTCCGGCAAAACCTGCAACAGTGCGGCCCATCGCCGCATGAGTCCGCGCTACGCGATCGATCCGGCACGCGCCTTCCTGTTGTTGCTGGTCGTCGCCGTCACCCTGGCCTTCATCTGGGTCACCGCGCCCTTTTCCGGCGCGATCCTGTGGGGCGTGGTCGCCACCCTGCTGTTCGATCCACTCAACCAGCGCCTGCTGCGCGCGATGCCCGCGCGCCGCAACACCGCCGCCTCGATCACGCTGCTGGTGATCGTCGGGGTGGTGATCGTGCCGGCCATCCTGCTCGCCGTCGCGCTCGTGCGCGAGGCCGGCACGGTCTACGCACGGCTGCGCAGCGGCGACATCGACCCCGGCCGCGCCTTCGTCACCGCCGAGGCGCATCTCCCCGACTGGATCAGGTCCTGGCTGCAGGATGTCGGCCTCAGCGATATCGACGGGGTACGCGCCAAGCTCGGCCAGGGCGTGGCGGACAGCTTCCAGACCATCCTCGCCCAGACCGTCAATCTCGGCCAGAGCGCGCTGGGGTTCTTCGTCGCGCTCACCGTAATGCTCTACATCACCTTCTTCCTGCTGCGCGACGGGCGCCCGCTCGCGACGCGGATCGAGCATGCCATCCCACTGCCGCCGGAACAGCGCGAGGCTTTGTTCGCGCGCTTCATCGCGGTGATCCGCGCGACGATCCGCGGCAGCCTCGTCGTCGCCGTGCTGCAGGGCTCGATCGGCGGCATCACCTTCTGGCTGCTCGGCATTCCCAGCGCGCTGTTATGGGCGATGGCGATGGGGGTCTTCTCGCTCTTCCCCGCGCTCGGCACCGGACTGATCTGGGTCCCGGTCACCATCTATCTGCTGGTGACCGGTTCGGTGTGGCAGGGCATCGTGCTTGGGCTGTGCGGCTTCTTCGTCATCGGCACGGTCGACAATATCGTCCGCCCGATCCTGGTCGGCCGCGACGCGCGCATGCCCGATTATCTCGTGCTGGTCTCGACGATGGGTGGGTTCGAGCTGATGGGTTTCAACGGCTTCGTCGTCGGGCCGCTGATCGCCGGGCTGTTCATGGTCAGCTGGGACATTTTTTCGCCCGCGCCGCGCGGCAAGAAGGCGTTGGGGGAATAGCGCGATGTCCGGCCCCCGAGGCGAAGCAATCGTGTCGCTGACGGAACGAACCGCCATCGGGCGGCGTTGCAAAAATGGCGACCTGCGCCCTTTGTTTTCTGACATGGAGATAACCGATGCCCGCGACTTCCAGCGTGCCTGACGATGCCCCGCGCCATGTCGTTGTGCTCGGCCATCCCTCGCTCGGCAGCTTCAACCACGCCGTCGCGTCGCGCTATTGCGCGGCGGTCAAGGCCTGTGGCCAGCACGCCATCCTGCGCGACCTCTACGCGCTCGATTTCGACCCGCGCCTGCGCGAGGATCGCCGCCCCGGGCGCCAGACCGGCATGTCCGCCGACGTCGCCAACGAGCTGAGCCATCTCCGCGCCGCCGACGTGCTGGTGCTGGTCTACCCGATCTGGTTCGGCATGCCGCCGGCGATCGTGAAGGGTTACATCGACCGCGTGATGGGCGTCGCGCTGACCCCTTCCTCGATCCGCGATCACGTCACCGATTCGGTGTTGCGCAACAAGCGGCTGGCGATCTTTTCGAGCTCGGGCATGACAGCGTCGTGGCTCGACGAACAGGGCCAGCTCGGCGCGCTGCGCCAGGCGTTCGACCAATATCTGATGAGCGTCTTCGGCATGCGATCGGGCGGGCACGTCCATTTCGATGCGATCGTCGAGGGCCTCAAGAAACAGTTCGTCGAGGAGAATCTGTTCACCGTCGAGGAACAGGCGCGCAAGCTGTGCAGCGAGATCCTCGCCGAACGGCATGAGGCCAGGGCCCAGACGGCGATCGGCAACGCCGCCGGCGACTGAACGGCGCTGCGTCAACGGCGTCATGGCCCGGCGCATCGCCCGATCTGCGATCTTCCTCCAGTCCGTCAGGACCCGTCATGACCACGATCACCGAACGCCCGCTTGATCGCCCGCCTGAAGCAACCCCCGCCCCGGACGCGGAGCCGCTGTCGGCCGACCAGTTGCGCCTGATCGACGGCTATTGGCGCGCCGCCAATTACCTGTCGGTCGGCCAGATCTACCTGCGCGCCAACCCGCTGCTCGAACGGCCGCTGGCGCTGGCCGACGTCAAGACCCGGCTGCTGGGCCATTGGGGCACGACGCCCGGCCTCAACCTGCTTTACGCGCACCTCAACCGCGTGATCGTCGCGCATGATCTCAACATGATCGCGGTGATCGGCCCCGGCCATGGCGGCCCCGGCATCGTCGCCAACACCTATCTCGAAGGCTCCTATACCGAGCGCTACCCGGCGATCGAGCGCAGCACCGGCGGGATGGACCGGCTGTTCCGGCAATTCTCCTGGCCCGGCGGCATCCCCAGCCATGTCGCGCCCGAGACGCCGGGGTCGATCCATGAGGGCGGCGAGCTCGGTTATGCGCTGACTCATGCGTACGGCGCGGCGTTCGACAATCCCGAGCTGATCGTCGCCTGCGTGATCGGCGATGGCGAGGCCGAGACCGGGCCGCTGGCGGCCAGCTGGCACGGCAACAAGTTCCTCAACCCTGTCCGCGACGGCGCGGTGCTGCCGATCCTCCACCTCAACGGCTTCAAGATCGCCAACCCGACGATCCTCGCGCGGATCGGCCGCGACGAGCTGACCGAGCTGCTGCGCGGCTATGGCCATGAACCGTTTTTCGTCGTCGGCGACGACCCTGCCGAGGTCCATCAGGCGCTCGCCGCGACGCTCGACACAGTGATTGCGCGCATCAGGACGATCCAGACGGCGGCGCGCGACGGCGGTTGCGACACCGGCCGCCCGCGCTGGCCGATGATCGTGTTGCAGACCCCCAAGGGCTGGACCGGCCCGAAGGTTGTCGATGGCAAGCCGGTCGAGGGCAATTGGCGCTCGCATCAGGTGCCGATCGCCGAATTCGCGACGCCCGGCCATCTCGACCAGCTCGACGCGTGGCTACGCAGCTACCGTGCCGAGGAGCTGTTCGACGAAGGCGGCAAGTTCCGCGCGGACTATGCCGCGCTCGCCCCGACCGGGCATCGCCGCATGGGGTCGAACCCGCACGCCAATGGCGGCGAGCTGCTCGTTCCATTGTGCCTGCCCGATTTCCGCGACTATGCCGTTGCCGTACCCACCGCTGGTTGCGTCAAGGCCGCGGCAACGGCGGTGCTGGGCGGTTATCTACGCGACGTGATGGCCGGCAACATGACCAACTTCCGTCTGTTCGGCCCCGACGAGACTGCCTCGAACCGCTTGCAGGCGGTCTACGCGACGACCGGCAAAGCGTGGATGGCCGAGGTCGAGCCAAACGACACCGACCTGTCGCGCGACGGCCGCGTGATGGAGGTGCTGAGCGAACATCTCTGCCAGGGCTGGCTGGAGGGTTATCTCCTCACCGGCCGCCACGGGCTGTTCTCCTGCTACGAGGCGTTCGTCCACATCGTCGATTCAATGGTCAACCAGCACGCCAAATGGCTCAAGGTCACGCGCCACATCCCGTGGCGCGAGCCGATCGCCTCGCTCAACTATCTGCTGACCTCGCATGTCTGGCGACAGGACCATAATGGCCTGTCGCACCAGGACCCCGGCTTCATCGACCATGTCGCGAGCAAGACGGCGGACGTCGCGCGCATCTACCTGCCGCCCGACGCCAATTGCCTGTTGTCGGTCGCCGATCACTGCCTGCGCAGCCGCGATTATGTGAACGTCATCGTCGCCGGCAAGCAGCCCGAATGGCAATGGCTCGATATCGACGCGGCCGTGCGGCATTGCACGATCGGCGCGGGCATCTGGGACTTTGCCAGCGACGACGGCATCCCCGATGTGGTGATGGCCTGCGCCGGCGACGTGCCGACGCTCGAGACGATGGCGGCGGTGACACTGCTGCGCGGCTATGTTCCCGACATCCGTATCCGCGTCGTCAATGTCGTCGACCTGATGATGTTGCAGCCGCCCTCGGAACATCCGCACGGCCTCGACGACACCGCCTTCGCGGCAATGTTCGGTACCGACATTCCGGTGATCTTCGCCTTTCACGGCTATCCGACGCTGATCCACCGGCTGAGCTACCGCCGCGCCGGGCACGAGCATTTCCACGTCCGCGGCTATAAGGGCGAAGGCACCACGACGACGCCGTTCGACATGGCGGTGCTCAACGACATTGATCGCTACCGCCTCGCGCTCGACGCCATCGAGCGCATCCCGCGCCTGCACGATCGGGTCGAGGCGGAAACCGCGCGCTACTGGACGACGATGGAGCGCCACAAGCTCTACATCGCCGAACAGGGCGATGATCTGCCCGAGGTGCGCGACTGGCAATGGACGCGGTGACGGCGCCGCTGATCCTGACGCTCAACGAAGGATCGTCGTCGATCAAGTTCGCGCTGTTCGCGGCCGGCGACGGCGTGCTGGAGATCGCCGCCGGCAGCGCGGAGGCGGGGCTGGAGACGGCGGCGCTGTTCGACCGCATCGATGCCGCGCGCGGCGGCGCTGCGCTGGCGGCAATCGGGCACCGCATCGTCCATGGCGGGCCAACGCTCGCGCAGCCGGTGCTGATCGATGCCGCAGTGCTCGACCAGCTGCGCGCTGCGACCGCCTTCGCCCCGCTCCACGACCCCGCCGCGCTGGCGCTGATCGCCGCCGCCGCTGCGCGCTACCCCGGCGTGCCGCAGGTGGCGTGCTTCGACACCGGCTTCCACGCCGACCTGCCCGAGATGGCGGCGACGCTGCCCGTTCCGCACGCGCTCCGCGCCGACGGTGTCAGGCGCTACGGCTTTCACGGCCTGTCGTGCCAGTCGATCCTGCGCCAGCTCGGCGATGCCCTGCCCGAACGGCTGGTTATCGCGCATCTCGGCAACGGCGCCAGCGTCACGGCGGTGCGTGCCGGGCATTCGGTCGACACCAGCATGGGGCTGACGCCCTCGGGCGGCGTGATCATGGGCACGCGCGCGGGCGATCTCGATCCGGGTCTGCTGCTCTATCTGATGCGCGTGCGCGGCATGGATGCGGCGACGATCGAGGAACTCATCGACCGCCAGTCCGGCATGCTGGGCATCTCGGGTCTGTCGGGCGACGTCCGAACGCTGCGCGGCTCGGCCGAACCCGCCGCAGCGCTGGCAATCGCGATGTTCTGCCGCTCGGTCGCGCGGCAGGTCGCCGGCATGGCGGTGACGCTGGGCGGGATCGACCTGCTCGTCTTCACCGGCGGCATCGGCGAGCATGATGACGGCGTGCGCGATCAGGTAACCGCGGAGCTGACCGGCGCGGGCCTCCCGATCGGCGGTGTCGCTGTCCTCCCGTCTCGCGAGAATGCCGAGATCGCGCGGGCGGCGCTGGACGTGCTTGGTATCGGCTAAGGGCTTGCGCGATGGACAGGCGCGCTTTCGACCCATAATCGAGGGCGATGATGCGCGCTGTCTGCTCCAGTACCGGAAGCACTTCCCCGGCGAAGGCCGGGGCCCAGTTACGGAGCGTTCATTGCACGAGCGCTGCGCTACCCGACCACAGCCTTCCCAACTGGGCCCCGGCCTTCGCCGGGGAAGTCGAAAGGGGTGACGCGCGATGACCAACCTGCTCACCCAGATCCGCACGCTCAGCGACGCCGGCCATACCGACCAGGCCCGCGCCACAATCCGCGCCGCCGAGCGCCAACCTGCCCTCCCCGCCACCGCCTGGCGCGCGATCGGCGACGCCTGGCATATCATCGGCGACGCGAAGGCCGGCGGCATCGCGCATCTGCGCGCGCTGGAGCTGTCGATCCGCGACCGCGACCTGCTGACCGCCGCCGACGGCCTCGCGCGCAACGACCTGCCCGTCGCCGAGCCGCTGCTCCGCGCGCGCCTGAAGGAACAGCCGACCGACATCGCCGCGATCCGCATGCTCGCAGAGCTCGCCGGGCGGATCGGGCGATATCGCGACGCCGAAAATCTGCTGCGCCGCGCGGTCGAGCTGGCGCCCGACTTCCACGCCGCGCGCGCCAACCTCGCCACCGTGCTGCACCGCCAGAACAAGCCGGTCGAGGCGCTCGCCGAGCTTGATCGCATCGCCGCCACCGGCGCCGACAATGCCAGCCACGACAATCTGCGCGCCGCCGCGCTCGGCCGGCTCGGCGCGTTCGAGGAGGCGATCCAACTCTACGAGCGCATCCTCGCCGAGCATCCCGACCAGCCCAAGGTGTGGATGAGCCACGGCCATGTGCTCAAAACCGTCGGCCGGCTCGACGACAGCATCCATGCCTATCGCCGCGCGCTGTCGCTTGCCCCGACGCTCGGCGAGGTGTGGTGGAGCCTTGCCAACCTCAAGACCGTGCGTTTCGACGATGCCGATATCGCCGCGATGGAGCACGCGCTCGCCGCCGACGGCCTGGCGGCGGAGGACCGCTTCCACCTCGAATTCGCGCTCGGCAAGGCGCATGAGGACCGCCGCGCGCCCGAGGCCGCCTTTGCCTGCTACGACGCCGCCAACCGCCACCGCCGCGCGCTGATCCACTATGACGCGGCCGAGACGACCGCGACGGTCGATCGCATGATCGCGACGCTCACCCCGGCGCTGTTCGATCGCCTGTCCGGCGCGGGCTATGACGCGCCCGACCCGATCTTCATCCTCGGCATGCCGCGCGCCGGCTCGACGCTGATCGAGCAGATCCTCGCCAGCCATTCGCAGGTCGAGGGCACCTCCGAGCTGCCCGACATCCCGGTGCTGGCGGGTCGCATCGCGGATTATCCCGCAGGGCTAAGCACGGCCGAGCCGACGCTGTTGCGCGACCTGGGCGAGCGTTACCTCGATCGCACCCGCGCGCTGCGCCGCGAGGGCAAGCCGCGCTTCATCGACAAGCTGCCCAACAACTGGCTGCACACCGGGCTTATCCACCTGATCCTGCCGCGCGCGACGATCATCGACGCGCGGCGCCACCCGCTCGATTGCTGCTGGTCGAACTTCA
Organism: Parasphingomonas halimpatiens; assembly: GCF_036663795.1. NCBI lineage: Bacteria > Pseudomonadati > Pseudomonadota > Alphaproteobacteria > Sphingomonadales > Sphingomonadaceae > Parasphingomonas > Parasphingomonas halimpatiens. The sequence goes on along the minus strand of NZ_JAXOJP010000013.1, from coordinate 20,339 downwards.
AGCAGCATTTCGCGCGCGGCCAGGGCTTCGCCTATGACCTCGTCGATCTCGGCCATTATTATGCCGATTATGTGCGGCTGATGGCGCATGTCGATGCCGTGCTACCGGGGCGCGTCCACCGCGTCATCCATGAGCGGCTGGTCGACGATCCCGAGCGCGAGGTGCGCGCGCTGCTCACCGCCTGCGGCCTGCCGTTCGAGGAGGCGTGCCTGCGCTTTCACGAGAATACCCGGCCGGTCCGCACGCCGAGTTCGGAACAGGTTCGCCGGCCGATTTCGCGCGACGGGATGGATGCGTGGCGCCCGTTCGATCCGTGGCTCGCGCCGCTCCGCGACGCGCTGGGCAAGACGCTGGCCGATTACCCCGACGCGCCGGCTTTCGACTGAATATGTCACCGAAATGACACGCCGCGCGCACCAAGTTGCGCGCTCGCTGCCAATCGTTTCGCTTTGGCATTGACCGGCGCGATGCCGCGCCGCAGCATCCGCTTCGGCCTTTTTTGCCTTGGGGGATACCATGTTCGCCGCGCACCGCACCCTGTTGACCGGACTTCTTGCCTCGAGCGCGCTGATCGCGCCGCCGGCTTTCGCCAAGGAAGCGCCCGCCGCGCCGGCGGCTCCCGCTGCGGCGCAGGCGCCGCAGGACGACGGCACCGTGCCCGACGTCATCGTCACCGCGCAGAAGCGCAGCGAGAGCCTGCAGAACGTGCCGATCAGCATCGTCGCGCTGACCTCGGCCAAGCTCGAGCAGCTCAACGTCTCCGACTTCAACAGCTATGCCGCGCTGCTGCCCAGCGTCACCTTCCAGACCAGCCAGCCGGGCAACACCAACGTCTATATCCGCGGCGTCGCCTCGGGCGGCGACGGCAACCATTCGGGGCCGCTGCCCAGCGTCGGCGTCTATCTCGACGAGCAGCCGGTGACGACGATCGGCGGCACGATCGACGTGCACATCTACGACGTGGCACGCATCGAGTCGCTCGCCGGCCCGCAGGGCACTTTGTACGGCGCCTCGTCGGAAGCCGGCACGATCCGCATCATCACCAACAAGCCCGACATGACCGGCTTTTACGGCAAGGTCGATGGCGAGATTAACAGCGTCGCGCATGGCGGCATCGGCGGCAAGCTCGAGGGCTTCGTCAACGTGCCGCTCGCCAGCAACATCGCCTTCCGCGCGGTCGGCTGGTATCAGCGCGACGCCGGTTTCATCGACAATATTCCCGGCACGCGGAGCTTTTTCCCGAAGCCGGGCGGCATCACGGTGACGAACGCGGCATTCGTCAAGAACAACTATAACGATGTCGAGATCGCCGGCGGCCGCGCCGCGCTGCAGATCGATCTCGACGACGGCTGGACGATCACGCCGACGGTACTGGCGCAGGACCAGCACAACCATGGCAGCTTCGGCGCGGATACGAGCCTGCCCGGCCTGTCGGTGCAGCATTTCTATCCCGAATATCAGCATGACCGCTTCATCCAGGCGGCGCTGACCATTCAGGGCAAGCTGGGCAATTGGGACCTGACCTATGCCGGCGCCTATTTCGACCGCAAGATCCACGCGTCGAGCGACTATACCGACTATGCCCAGACCTATGACAATCTGTACGAGACCGCGGGCGGCCTTGCCGGCTATCTCTATTATTGGGACAATGCCGGGAAGACGATCGATCCGCGCCAGCTGATCATCGGCTATGACCATTTCACCAAGCACAGCGAGGAATTCCGCGTCGCCTCGCCGACGACCGATCGCTTCCGCGTCGTCGCCGGGCTGTTCTATCAGCGCCAGACCCATCTGATCCATCAGGATTACCAGGTACCCGGCCTCGCCTCCGCTTTGTCGGTCAACGGCTCTCCGGGCACGCTGTGGCTGACCCAGCAGGATCGCGTCGATCGCGACTATGCCATGTTCGGCGAGGCCGCGTTCGACATCCTGCCCAACCTCACGCTCAACGCCGGCGGCCGCGCCTTCATCTACGACAACACGCTGATCGGCTTCTTCGGTTTCGGCCGCAATCCGGGCAAGGCCGATCCACTCGCCCAGAACTATACCGCCGGCCCGTTCAACGCCATCGGCAGCTCCAAGACCGGCGTGATCCAGTGCTTCACCACGACCGGCGCCCCGCTCGGCGCCAACAAGAACGGGACCCTTTTGCCGGCGTCGGTACCGGGCGGGCCGTGCACCAATCTCGGCGTGTTCAATACCGCGACGGGGCAGGTCGACCCCAAGGTCGCGTCGGGCCAGGGCTTCACGCACAAGCTCAACCTGACCTGGAAGCCGACCAAGGATGTGCTGCTCTATGCGACCTGGTCGCGCGGCTTCCGGCCCGGCGGCATCAACCGGCGCGGGACCGTCGCGCCGTACCTGCCCGATTATCTGACCAATTACGAAATCGGCTTCAAGACGACGCTGTTCGACAAGTCGCTGCGGTTCAACGGCGCCTTCTACATGCAGGATTGGGCGCATTTCCAGTTCGCCTATCTCGGCCAGAACAGCTTCACCGAGGTGCACAACGGGCCGAACGCCCGGATCAAGGGCATCGAGCTCGAGGCGACCTGGACGCCGATCCGCCAGCTGACGATCAGTGCTTCGGGCTCCTACACCGACGCCAAGACGCGGCAGAATCTGTGTACCTATGACGACCCGGCCTATGCCTGCACCAATATCGATGTCGCGACCGGCAAGCTCAACAGTGTGAGTGCGGCAAAGGGCACGCGCCTGCCGGTCACGCCGCGCTTCAAGGGCAGCGCGCAGGCGCGCTACACCATGCCGATCGGCAGCGGGAACGGCTATCTCCAGGCGGTCGTCAATCACCAGAGCTCGGCCGCGACCGACATCCGCTTCGACAACAACCTGATCACCGGCCGGCTGCCGGCGTTCACCACGGCCGACTTCCGGCTGGGCTATGACTGGGGCAATTATACCACTGAGCTGTTCATCCAGAACGCGTTCGACGAGCGTGGCCAGTTGTCGCGCGGCGTGCAGTGCAGCATCTGCGACCGGGTCTATGCGGTCGTCACGACGCCGCGGACGATCGGCCTCAAGCTCGGCGCGAAGTTCTAGCGCCGGCCGTTCTGACGGAGAATATTGTCAGGGACCGTAGGGGGTCCCTGACACTTCGTCCCTGAACGAGACAGGTGCAAATCGACCCGCGACAGGCGCGCGCTTTAACCATATTCTCGCGCCTTGATCGGCCGCTGGGCCGCATCTGGTGCGTGTTGGAAAAGGAGCGACCGGTGCTCAAATCGGTGCTTGCCGGCATTGGCGTGATCGCGATCGCGGGGGTTTCCGCGGTCGCGCTGCAGGCCGGCTATGATGATGGATATCGCCCGCGCTCGCTGGCGGTGAGCCATGCCGGGCTCGACCTGACCTCGCCGGCCGGGGTCGCGTTGCTGCAGGAGCGCGTCGAGCGGGCGGTGCGGCGCGTCTGTGACGAGGACCAGCAGTGCCGCGACGATGCCTGGGCCGGCGCACGGCCGCAGATCTGGTCAGCCATCGACGCGGCGCGCAACCGCCCGGCACGCTGGGCGCACGAGCCGCGGCCGCTCCCGCGTCGCTGGGCCGCAGCGCCGCCCCCGCCACCGCGCGACTGGGCCGACGAGCAGGAGGAACGCCAGGCGGGCTATGTCTCGGCACCGCCCCCCGCCGCTGCCCCACTGCACGGCCAGGCGCCGATCGCGCTGAGCGGGGTGCTGGGCGGGCCGATCGACCCGGCGATCGCGCGCGCTTTCCAGACCGGCGAGGCGACGCGCTGGCGCGACGGCGGCTGGCACGGCGTGGTGCGGGTGAGCGAGTCGCGCGAGGTGTGGCCCAATATCTGCCGCACGGTGACGATCGTCCGCCGGAGCCCCGAGGGCTGGAACCCGGTCCGCGCGGGCGAGGTCTGCCTCGGCCGCGACGGCGCGCTGCACAACAGCCGTCGCGACTGAACCGCACCGCCGCCGAGGCGGATTGTCGTCACGCATAAGGCGCTGTAGCATCGCGATATGATGCAACGCGCGGCCCTGTCGCGATCGGCGGATCGCTCGCCCACGCCCTTGCCGGCGGGTATGGGAGGGCACGGACCGGCGCGGGCAAGGCTGGGCGCGGTCGCCGGACAGCTCAACGAAGGCAAGGCGGTGCAGCGGCTGGCAGCGCTCGGCCGGCAGGTCGCGCGCGAGGGCGCGTCGCCGGCGGCAGCGCCGTCGGGCGAGGTCGTGCAGCGGCTGATGACGGCGGATGTCTTTACCAAGCAGCGCGGCGCGGTGAAGAGCAAGAAGCTCGACGCGATCGCCACGCTGCTCACCACCTATGCCAGCGCCTGGGGTTATTCGATCGGGCTCGGCGAATATGATGGCGCCCATTATCGCCAGGAGCGGCTGCGGCTGCTCAACGACCTCGAGCACCAGATCCACGCCTATTTCCGCGACAGCGGCAAAGCGCGGATCGACGACGCACCGGCCTCCGGCGTGATGCTGAGCCTGCTGAACGATGTGCAGGCCGAGCATGAGAAGCAGATCGCGACACTGGCGTCGCACCCCGACGAGCTGCCGGTCGACGACCGCAAGCTCTCCCCCAAGGCGAAGGGCGAGGTGCTGGGCAACTGGCAGAGCATCGTCGGCGGCACGGGCAATCTGCGCATCACCGACGTGCAGCACGACAAGGGGACCGGCCTCAACCGCACGCACAAGGGGTTCCGCACCAAGGCGCTGTCGAGCGTCGCGCGGCTGCTGCAGGAACCGGAGGGCCGCAGCCTGGTCGGCGCGGTGAACCAGGGCGGCAAGAGCAGCGCGAGCCACGTCACCATCGCCCCGGTCAGCAACACCGCGCATGTGATCACGCCGGGCTTTTTGGGCAGGGGACCTTCCGGCACGATCGCCCCCGCGGGCTGGGACGCCGAGGCGCTCGACCAGAAGAAGAATGCGCTGCTGAGCGGCACCAGGCTGAAGGCGGGGCGGCTTCACAATCTCGACAAGGCGGGCAATCCGCTGTCGGCGTTCGAGCATGCCGCGGCACACCAGCATGAGCGCGACGGGAAGAAGGGCGTGGTGCTGGGCGGCGAGAAATTCGCCTTCAACACGGGCACCGGATCGCGCATCGGCTATATCGCCGAGCACCGCGATTCCGAGAACCGCGTCGTCACGCACGCGCCCAATGGCGATTGGCGCGAGGGGCTGAGCCCGACATCGGTCGCGCTGGGGCATGAGCTGGGCCATGCGCTGCGCAATCGCCGCGGCGCGAACATCGACAGCGCCTTCTCGCCCAAATTGCTGACCCATGTCGGCGTCGACCCGGAAGAGCATCAGCAGTGGAGCAACACCGACGAGGAACTGGTCAACATCCGCCAGGTCGAGAACAAGCTGCTGGTCGAAAAGGACCTGGCCCCGCGCGATTTCCATAAGGATTATGACGAGGCGATCATCGAGCGGCTCTATGTCCGCTGCGACGAATACCGCAACGGCATCGGGTACAACCCGGCCATCTACAAGAAGTTGCAGACCGCGATGGCGAACAAGAATTACGCGCAGGCGAACGAGACGCTGACACGGCAGGGTTATTGACGGCGGCGCGGCGGCGCGGCGGCGGGGCGCCGCCGGATGATTTCGCCCGCGTTTACCATTAGTTCGCGAACGCTGCCTATGACGAAGCCATGGGGCCGCGCGCGACGATCGAACTGCTGGCAAGATGGCTGTGGCGCGGCGCGTTGCTGCTGGGGCTTGCCGTGGCGGCGGCGCCGGCCAGCGCGACGCCGGCGGAGTCGATCGCGCTCAGGACCTGCATCCTGCGCGACGCGCCGGGGCTCGACGCGCGGACGCTGCTGCGCGCGCCCGAACGGTTCGATTGCACGACGCCGCAACGCGAGTTCGGCCCGGGGAATTTCTGGCTGATCAGCCAGCCGCTCGACGTGAGCGCGGTGGAGAGCCGCTATGTCCTGCGCATGGCGAGCGTGTGGCAGCATGCGGTGACGGCACATATACTGTTCGCCGATGGCGCGATGGTGTCGATCCGCACCGATGCCAGCCAGGCCAGCCGCCATATGCAGCTCGGCGGGATCATCCAGCGCATCCTGCCGCACCACGCGGCACCGATCGTCCGGGTGCTGTGGCACACCGAAGGATCGGCGAACCTGCGCGGGTTGTTGCTCGCGCCGACGCTGACCACCACCACGGTCGCCGGACAGGCGAATGTTCGGATGGCGGCGATCTATGGCGGTTTCGCCGGCCTGGTGCTGGCCTTGCTGATCTACAATCTCGCGCTGTGGCGCGCGCTGCGTTATCGTTTCCTGCCCTTTTATTGCCTGATGCTGCTGGCGCTGGCCGGCTACGCCTTCTCGTCGTCGGCAGCGATTGCGCTGATCTTCCCCGATGTCAGCAACATGATGCGGATGCGGATCAACTATGTGACGCTGGCGCTGGCCGGGGTCGCGGCGATGGGCTTCGTGCGCTGCTTCTTCGAACCGCGCGTGATCGGCAAACGCCTGGCGCTGATCGGCAACGCGGCGGCGGTGGCATTGCTGATTCCGGCGGCGGGCATCGCCGCATTCGGCGAGTGGCAGCTGCACCTGTTCGACGCGCTCTATTCCTTCGCCTTTCCCGCGCTGATCGTGCTGATCGTGCCGGTGCTGTACAGCGCGTGGCGGCGGCGCAGCGAATATCTCGGCCTGTTCGCGCTGGCCTGGTTCATGCCGATCGCGCTCGCCCTGCTGCGCTGTGCCAATATCCTGGGCTTCGTGCCCTATCGCTTCTGGCTCGACAATTCGACGTTGCTGGCGATGGCGGTGGAATCGGTGACGTCGAGCCTGGCGATCGCCTATCGCATCCAGCAGATCAGCCGCGACCGCGACCTGGCGCGCGAGCAGGAGCTGGCGGCGCGGGTGCTGGCGGACATCGACCCGCTGACCGGGCTGCTCAACCGCCGCGCCTTTCTGGCGCGCGCGATCGGCCGCGAGGAGGAGCAGGTGCTGCTGCTCGCCGACCTCGACCATTTCAAGCTGGTCAACGACACAATCGGCCATGACGGCGGCGACGAGGTGCTGCGCGTGGTGGCGCGGACGCTGCGCCAGGCGGTGCCGCTGGAGGCGCTGGTCGCGCGCTTCGGCGGCGAGGAATTCGCCATCGTCGTGCCGGCGAGCCAGGCGATCGAGGCGGAGACGGTGCTGGCGCGGCTGCGCGGCGCGCGGATGCCGTTCGACCTGACGGTGACCGCGAGCATCGGCGTGACGCGCGGGGCGCTGACGCGCGAGAGCGACTGGAAGGCGCTGTACCGCGCCGCCGATGCCGCGCTGTTCGACGCGAAGAAGGCCGGGCGTGACCGGGCGCGGGGGCAGATGCGGCGGGTGGCGTGATGCCAGTTCACGACACTCTCCAGCCCCTCCAGAGGGCTACGGCGTTCACACATCATTCGGGAGCGACCGCAAATCCTTCTCCCCTTGTGGGAGAAGGTGGCGCGAAGCGCCGGATGAGGGGGAGCCCAGAACGCGACGTCCGCGTCAGTCCCCCTCACCCTCCCACTGCCTTCGGCAGCGGGCCCCTCCCTCTCCCACAAGGGGAGAGGGAAATTACACCGCCCACCGCTTAAGGATCATCCGCTGCCCCATAGGGCTGCGCGCGCAGGCAGGGCGGCACGCCGGCGTCGACCTCTTGCGAAGCCTGTTCGCGAAGCCGCGCATCGTTTTGCGCGATGACATAGGCGCGGCGTTCGGCGACGATCGCGGCGATATCGATCTTGGGCTCCTCGTCCGCGGGGTGCGCCCAGGGCTCGGGGCGGCGGACGGCCAGCCAGTGCATCGCGGCGCGGACATCGGCCGGGATGTGGACCTCGTACGACACCAGGACGGGCTCGGCATGGCCGCGCCGCGTGACGACCTTTTGCGCGGTCGCGGTGTAGCCGATGGCGCGCTGATAAAGCGCGCGCTCGACACGATCATCGGCCAGCTCATTGCCGGCGCGGAGCGCGAGGGCGAAGGCCTCATGCTCGTTGCGCCAGCGATAGAGCGTGCGACAGGTGATGCCGAGGATCTCGGCGACTTCGGGATCCGTCGCGCCATTGCGGCACAGGCGCTCGGCAATGCCGGCGAAGGACGGGGCGTAGGATGTGGGGCGACCTGAGGGCATGGGCGCGGTTGATAGCGGGATGGGTGGCGGGTTGAATCACGCTGGTGTTGGGGATGGGGAATTTGGGGGGTGGCCGCCGGGCGCAGTAGTCGGCCGCCCTTCAGCTTGATCTGGCCGTTTGCCAACCGGCACGTTTCAGGGAGGCCTTCGGTCATTGTGGGCGCTCCATCCGCTCGATGCCAAATGAGCCGCGCCGGATCACGATTTCTGCGCTGGCTCGATCGCGCGAGCGCGCCGCGATCGGCCTGACGCCTCCCGCGAAGCACCGTCCGGCGGGTGTCTGTAGCGGCGACCGCCCCGCTTTGACGCCTTGTTCGGTCCCGTGGGCCACTCGAAAAAGCTTATCTCCGTGATGTTCGATCCGGTGCCCCGGTCCCAGCATGTGGTTGGTCGTTACAGGCTAACTGTGTGTCGCTGACCCAAGGGACGTATTTGCAGGGAACAAGATTTCAACGCGAAGACCAGGGTGATTATCACTCAGGGTGAGCTGCGCCGCATGCAGGTCGGTGATCGCCGCCACCAGCGCGAGTCCGAGGCCGGCACCCGGCGATTGGCGGCTCGCTTCAAGCCGGTAGAAGCGACGCAGCACGTTGCTGTGATGCGGGGACGGGATGCCCGGCCCATTGTCGGCTACCCCAAGCGTCGCACCTCGCGCCCCGGCCGTTAGCGCAAGCGCGACGCGGCTGGACGGCGGCGTGTGCGACAACGCGTTCTCGATCAGGTTGGTGATGGCCTGCGTGATCAACTCGGAGTCACCCAGGATGGAGATTCCCGGGTCGATCTTCGCCACGAGCTGATGCTCCGCGTCTTCAGCAACCGGTAGATAGGCACGAAAAACGCGCTCCGTAACTTCACTCAGATCGAAGGCGGCGAAGCGATGCTTTCCGCTCCCAGCCTCTAGCTCACTGATACGCAACAATGCCCGAAAGATTGCGAGAATTGCGTCGGTCTCGGCAAGTATGGCGTCGAACTCTCCCGCGAGCGGCTGCGCCGCGGCTGAGGCTCTCAGCGCTTCAATGCGCTGCCTCAGGCGCGTCAGTGGCGTGCGGAGGTCGTGCGCAATGTCGGTCGTGACCTGGCGTAGCCCAGCCATGAGTCGCTCGATCCGCTCAAGCATGCGATTGAGGTTGCCCGTCAGTTGATCGAATTCGCTGCTCATCCCGATCGCCGGCAGGCGCTCTGTCATCGCACCCCGCATGATCAACTCGACTGCGTGATTCACCCGGTCGAGGCGGCGCAGAAAGACGGTGCCCACGACGAGACCGCCGATCAGCGCGAGGAGGGCAATCGCGATACCGAAGGCCATCGCCGAAGACTCGAGGCGTGCGCGCAATTCGTCGAGGTCCGAATTATCGCTCGCGACCACGAGCAGGGCGTGGTCGCCGAGTCTGCGCCCGTATGCCGTCAACGACAATGTCGGCGCGCCGTCATCGCCACTGGCGTCCCGGTTAGGCATGGTTACGGAATGCCAGCCCGACTCCGCGGCCGCCGGCGCGAGGCTTCCGATCACGCGGTGGCCGTCCGGAGCTATCAAGACATACCGTATCTGGTGCTCGCGTACGGCTTTTTCCCGTCGCACAATCGCTTGGATTAGGCGCACGCGACCGCCATCGCGGTCCTCCTCCAGCAGCACCGCCATTTCGGCAACGACATTGTCGTGCGCTACTTCGGTGGCATATTGGGTGACCGACCGCTCTACCATCAGGAGGAGCGCAGTCGTGCCGGCCGCGAACAGGGTCGCGATCATTATCGCAAAGCGGAATGCACCGCTGCTGAACGGGTTAGAATGACGCATCAAGGCGGTACCCGGCGTTGCGCACGGTGTGGATCAATTCGCGATCAAAGCCACGATCCACTTTGGCGCGCAGCCGGCTCATATGGCTTTCGATCAGGTTGGTCCCGGGATCGAAGTGAAACGACCAGATGTTCTCGAGCAGCATCGTTCGCGTGACGATCTCGCCGGCATGACGCATGAGATATTCGAGCAGCTTGTATTCCTGCTGCTGGAGATCGATCCGCTTTCCCGCGCGGACCACGCTTCGCTTGAGCAGATTGATCTCGAGGTCGGCTACCGAAAGGCTGGTTGCTGCCTCTGCAACGGGAGAGCGCCGTCCAAGCGCCGACACCCGCGCGAGAAGCTCGCTACCCGCGAAAGGTTTGACCAGGTAGTCGTCGGCACCCGTCTCAAGGCCTTCAACGCGATCATGCACGTTGTCCATTGCGGTTAGGAACAAGGTAGGCGTCTGGACACCGGCAGCTCTTATCGCCTTGAGAACCGCCAGCCCGTTCACGCCGGGCACCATGCGGTCGAGGATCAACACCGCGTAGCTGTTGCTGGTCCCCAGAAAGATCGCATCTCGCCCGTTCACACAGGCATCGACGACATGTCCGGCCGCGCCGAGCAACTGGGTAAGGTGCTCGCGCGTGTCCTTGTCGTCTTCGAGCAACAGCAATTTCAATGCTTTTGTTTCCCGTCAGAGCGGCCGCCGCGATTTCGAACAAGGCGCGCCGGTCGACGGACAGGCAAGTTGGCTATTCCCAATCTTCACCCCAACGACGACCAACCTCGACGCGTATATCCGGTGTCCCAAGGCACACAGCCTTTGGAGAAGACATTATGCGTGCATATATCAGTTTGGCCGCCATCGCGATGCTCGCCGTAACCGGCGCAACATCAGCATCAGCCAAGCCGGCGTTCAAGGGCGCGAACCTGGCGCCGATGGCCAAGGTGTCGCTCGCCACGGCGCGCGTTACGGCGCTCAAGGCGCGACCCGGCGCGATCACCGACCAGGAACTCGAAAAGGAACGGGGCGGCAGCGGTCTGCGTTATTCGTTCGATATCAAAAGCCACGGCAAAACCTATGAGGTCGGCGTCGATGCCAAAACCGGCGCGGTGTTGGAGAATGGCGCCGAAGGCCCGAACGCCGATTGATAACCTAAACCGATGTGAAGATCGCCGCGCGGGGAAACTTGCGCGGCGCGCTTCGTTTGAGGGCCGGCTATGCGCCGGGCGAGGTTAGATAAGGAAGTCAGGAAATGAGTCAGCGATGAGCGATGACCGACCGGCCGAAGCGATGGCCAGCAAGGTGCCAGAACTCATACTCACCTTCTGGGTGATCAAGATTGCGGCCACGACATTGGGTGAAACGCTGGGTGACACGGTCACCATGTCGATGAACCTCGGCTACCTCATCGGTACCGCGATCTTCGCCACCGCTTTGGTGCTGTTGGTGTGGTGGCAGGTTGCGGCAGGCCGCTTCCATCCGTTCCTCTATTGGGGCACGATCATTGCCTCGACCACCGCCGGCACAACGATGGCGGACTTTGCCGACCGCTCGCTCGGGATCGGTTACACCGGCGGCGCGACGATCCTCCTTCTGTCGGTTCTCGGGTCGCTCGCGCTATGGCGCTGGATGCTTGGTTCGGTTTCCGTCGAAGCGATCCGAACCCCCAAAGCGGAGATATTCTACTGGGTCACCATCACATTGTCGCAAACACTGGGTACCGCCCTTGGCGACTGGATCGCGGACACCTCCGGGCTGGGTTATGAAGGTGGAGCGCTCGTCTTCGGCGCGGCTCTCCTGATCCTCGTCGCCGCCTATTTCTGGACCAGCATTTCCCGTGTCGTGCTATTCTGGACAGCGTTCATCCTGACCCGGCCGCTCGGCGCGACGGTGGGCGACCTGCTCGACAAGCCGCATGACAAGGGCGGGCTCGATTTCAGTCGACCACTAGCGTCGGCGGTGCTCGGGGTATTTATTCTCGGCTGCATTGTCCTGCTGCCGCAACGTGCGGGCCGCCATCCCGATACTTCCGTACGTATCTGAAGTCAGTCACAAATATCTTTTTGGCGAATGACCTCGTGGACGCAGATTCGACCGCACAATGCTCAACGGGTGCAACTGGTCGGCTGGCGCTCCAGATCATCACGATTCTCGCCACAACCTTCGGGAAGACCGGCGCGGACTTCCTCAATCTTCAGCTCAGCCGCCGCCTCATCACGCCGCACGGCGTCGTTGCAGACGGTCCCGAAACGCAGCAGCCAACCCAGCGACTAGGTCGTACGGAATTGCGACGCACTCGCGCAGCCACATCATTACGCGCAATTGTTTTTGACCGCGCGGGGCCTGACGGACCGCGCGACTTGCAAACCCCATCAACCGAAACAGCATTCGAACTCGGGGCTGATGATAAGCGTCGGTACAGGTGAGGATCGCGGCGTAGCGGTGCGCACGGGCGTGAGCTGCCGCGGCCCGAACCGTCTGAAGGGTGTCTCGGCTGACTTCGTCCAAAGTTAGTCGCTGTGACGAGACAGCGCCCGCCAAGAGAGCTCCCATCACTGCGGCCTCGGACGGTGGATAGGTTCCGACCCCGCCAGAAAGAAACAAATCCACGTCTGGATCGGCTTCGGCGATTGCTGCGGCATAACCGGTGCGACGCGCTAACGTTGGGCTAGCGCCCCCGTCAGGGCGTACGGCGGCGCCGAAGACGACGGCGAGCGTGCGCTCACCCAAAGCTGGTTTAGTCACGACAGCCGTCTAACCCGACTTGCCACAATCTGAAAACGGTATCGGACCAATCAATAGGTCAATCAGCCCTCGACAACGGTGAGACGTGCGATAACCCTAAATCGCCGACTGGCCGGCCACGCGATCATACAATCGATCCATCGACGCCATAAAAAGGGATTGTGGTAGGTGTTACCGTAATTTCTTACTGGTAAGTGGTCTACCATAATCCTCCCTGGCGGCCCTTCCGCGTTACGCGCAGCGACCAGAAAGCGGACGTTCAGCCGCGCGGACAGCACTCCTCAAATCCCATTGTACCAAGCCCAGCCCGCGCGAATATCCCCGAGATCCCTGAACACATCGGTGACGACGATGCGCCGCAGGAACTTGACGCTTTTGTAGCCGATCTGCCGCTCGACCCGCAGGCGCAGCGGGGCGCCGTGGCCGATCGGCAGGTCTCGCCCATTCATCCCATAAGCCAGAATCGTCTGCGGATGCAGGGCGTCGACCATGTCGAGGCTGTCGGCGATCTGGTCGAACCCATAGAATTCGACGAAGCGCGCCGATGGCCGGATGCCGGCGGCTTCGAGCACCGCGCGGAGCGGCACGCCGGTCCATTCGGCAATCGCGCTCCACCCCTCCTCGCACATATGCCTGGTTATCTGGGTCCGGCTCTTCATGCGCTTGAGGTCGGCCAGCGCATTGCTGCCGGGGCGCGCGACATGGCCTTCGATCTGCAGGCGCCAGTTCGCGAAGCCGCCGGTGCGCAGCATCGCATAATCCTTGCCGCCTTTCGGATCGTAAAAGGCGCCATCCGCGCGGGCCGGATCATAGGTGCCCGTTGCCGGCATGGAGGTGATGTCGGCGCGGCCAAATTCGCGCGCCAGTCCGGTGGGGGAGAGCAGGCTCTGCTGGAGGTTGTAGGTGAGATTGTCGCCCATCCGCAGGATGTTGCCATAGGTGGGCGGCTGCTGGTCGGTGCAGCCGGCGAGCAGCAATCCGCCGGTCGAGGCGAGGCCGCCGATCAGTATTCCGGCGCTATTCCGGTGGCACGTGCGATTACGCCATTATTCGCGTCGAGGCAGCGGATTCGCGCGACGGCGGCGACGCGGCGTGCTAGGTTTGCGCGATGTTGGGACTGATCGCGATGCTCGCCATGGCCGGAATGCCGAACTTCGAATGCAGCGTTCAGGGCACCGCCCTGCTGGCCCCTCCCGCCGCCGCCGATGATGTCTGTGCGCGGATCGCCGCGCGCACGGAGCGCGCGCGCGCGCGCGGTGGGCCGGTACGGATCGCTATAACCTTCACGCGAGCGGGCGTCGCCACCGCGCGCGTGACGCGCACGACCGGCGGCGGTATCGAGGAACTACCCGATATCTCGATCGCGACCTCCGACCGGGCGATGAGCTTGCACACCGTGGATATGCTCGCCGATGAAATTGCCCGGGCGCTCGCGCCGCACTAACCAAGGTCATCTTGCGCAGGAGCCGCGGGCGAGAGCATAAGATATTCGGATCGCTGCCCATCATCGAGTAACCATGCCATGCCTGAAACGGTTCGAGACGATACGCGCACGACCGCCACACGCGACGTCGGGGGCTATGGCGATGCGATGATCGATACGGTTCGAGACGATAAGGGCACGGCCGCCACGCTCGGCATCGGGAGCTATGTCGATGCGATGATCGATACGGTTCGAGACGATACGGGCACGACCGCCACGCTCGACGTCGGGAGCTATGTCGATACGACGATCGATACGCCAGGTGATCGGGACTGGTACGCTGTCACGCTGATCGCGGGCCACCACTACAGCTTTACCGCGAACGCCCTGCCCAACAGCAATACCGATGTCGACAGCTTTCTGCGGCTTTACACCGGCACAGGCGCGTTGCTGCTGGAGGACGACGACGGGGGACCGGGCTCCTATTCCGAGATACACTTCACCGCGACGAGCAGCGGCACTTTCTTCATCGCCGCCGGCATTTTCGATGATAACGGCACAGGCACTTACCGGCTGCGCGTGGACGATACGGGCCTTGATTCAGTCCACGGTGACATCACCACCACCGCGACCGTCGCGCTGGGCGCCACCGTCAACGGGCAGATCGACACGGTCGGCGACCACGATTTCTTCGCGGTTACGCTGATCGCCGGGCAAAGCTATCTGATCCAGACCGTCGCGACCGGCGGCAACGGCGACGTCGACACCGCGATCATGATCCGCGGCGCGGACGGCAGCGACCATCGCGGCACGGACGCCAGGAACACCTATGGTTATAACGACGACAGAATCGGCACGTATTCAGGCATCCGTTTCACGCCGACGACGACCGGCACCTATTTCATCGACGTCGGTTCCTTCAACAACGAGACGACGGGAAGTTACGCGCTCAACGTCGTGACGGCGCCCCCACTCCCGATTTACACCAACGACCAAATCGCGACTCAGCTGACCAATACCTATTGGGGCGGCAGCTCGCATCACTTCGACGTCGCGCCGGGCGGGACCTTGTCCGTCGACCTTACCGACCTTGGCACGGCGGCGCAGAACCTTGCGCGTCAGGCGCTGGCGCTGTGGGGCGACGTGATCGGTATCACCTTTGCCGAAACGACGAACGGAACCGCGCAACTGACGTTCGTCAACGACGAGGACGGTGCCTTCACGACCGCGCGCTATTCGGGCGGGATCACCAGCAGCGCGCGCGTCAACGTCTCGCAGCAATGGGTAGACGATTACGGGACGGGCGTGAACAGCTATTCGTTCCAGACTTTCCTCCATGAGATCGGCCATGCGCTCGGGCTCGGCCATGGCGGCAACTATAATGTTGACGCCAACTACGGTAGCGACGCCTTGTACCAGAACGACTCCTGGATCACGACGGTGATGTCGTATTTCGACGAGAGCGAGAATACGTATTTCGCGAACCAGGGCTTCACCCGCCAATATTCGCTCTCGCCGATGGTCGCCGATATTCTGGCCGTGGCAAGCCTCTATGGCGTCAATACAACGACGCGCACCGGCAACACCACCTATGGATTCAACAGCACCGCCGGCCGCGCGATCTATGATGCCGCCAATGTGGGCGGCAGCGGCGCCCCCGCTTATACGATCTTCGACAATGGCGGGATCGATACGCTCGATTATTCGCGCTATTCGGCCGACCAGACGATCGACCTCAACCCCGAGCATTTCTCGAGCATTGGCGGGCGCAAGGGCAATGTCTCCATCGCGCGCGGGACAATAATCGAGAATGCGATCGGCGGCAGCGGCAATGATGTCATCATCGGCAACGATGTCGCCAATGTGCTCACCGGCGGGGCCGGCGCGGACACGCTGACCGGCGGCGGCGGCAACGATACCTTTGCCGACACGATCGGGCGGATCGACGGCGACACGTTACGCGATTTCTCGTTCGGGGACCGGATCGTCATCACCAGCACGTCGCTGCAGGGGTTCAGCTTTCGCCTGATCGAACATCAGCTTCAGATCACCACCAGTTCGGCGACCGCGACCAGCGCGGTGATCCTCACCAATCTGGTGGCGAACGCGCATCTGGTGGCGAGCGCGACGACCGATGGTGGCGTAGCGCTGGCGTGGGCAGCGAATTACGTTACGCCGGGCGACCTGAACGGCGATGGGTTGAGCGATGTGCTGTTCCATGCGCCGTCGGGGTTGCTGGCGTCGTGGCAGCTCGCGGGCGGCGCGGCGATCGGCGGCGGCGGGAGCATCGGCAATCCGGGTTCGTCGAACCGCCTGGCCGCTGTCGGAGACATTAACGGCGACGGTAAGACGGATCTGCTGTTCAGCAGCCGCGATGGCACGATCGCCGCATGGCAGCTGGACGGGACGGCGATCGCGCAGGGCGGGACGATCGGCAATCCGGGCACTGCAAACACACTCGTCGGATCAGGCGATTTCAACGGCGACGGACGAGGGGACCTGTTGTTCTACAACGCCCTGACCGGCGGCTATGCGACCTGGGACATGAACGGAACGGCGATTTCCGGTGGCGGCACGCTCGGTAATCCGGGGCCGGGATATGTGTTCAAGGCGATCGCCGACTTCAACGGCGACGGCAAGGCCGATATACTGTTCCAGAACGTCAACGGTAACTATGCGCTCTGGACGGTGAACGATACGGCGATCACCGGTGGCGGCACCATTGGCGATCCGGGGGCGGCGTGGTTCTTCAAGGGCACCGGCGACTTTAACGGCGATGGCAAGGCCGATATCCTGTTCGAAAATGTCAACGGCAGCTATGCGACGTGGGACGTGAGCGGAACCGCGATCATCGGCGGCGGCACCATCGGCAACCCCGGTGCGACGTGGAGCTTGGCGGGGATCGGCGACTATAACAGTGACGGGAAGAGCGATCTGCTGTTCCGCGGCGCCAACGGAACGGTCGCGACGTGGACGCTGGGCGACACCGCGATCACCGGCGGCGGCACGCTCGGTAATCCCGGCACGGGGTTTGCAATCGCAAGCGGCCACGGCGCGAACGCCTTCGCCAGCTTGATTTTCCAGTCGACCGATGGGACGGTGGCGAGTTGGCTGCTCGGCGTCGGGACCATCGTCGGCGGAGCGACGATCGGCAATCCGGGTCCGGGCTACACCGCCAGGGCAGTGGCTGACTTCGGCGGGACGGGCGAGCGCGACGTGCTGTTCCAGGCGAGCGACGGCGCGCTGGCGCTCTGGAAGACCGATGGCAGCCACCTGATAGCAGGCGGAGCGCTCGGGAACGCCGGCGCGAACTATACCTATCGGGGGGTCGGCGACTTCAACGGCGACGGCAAGGCCGATGTGCTGTTCCAGCACGCGAACGGGAGCTATGCGACCTGGGACATGAGCGGAACCGCGATCATCGGCGGCGGCACGATCGGGGTGGCGTCGGGCTACAGCTTCGTGGCGACGGGCGACCTCAACGGCGATGGCCGGAGCGACGTCCTGTTCAAGGATGCGAGCGGATCGTACGCGGCATGGTTGCTCGACGACGTGGCGATAACTGGCGGCGGGACCATCGGCAATCCGGGCGCGGGCTATACTTTCAAGGGGTTCGGCGACTTCAACGGCGACGGCAAGGCCGACATGCTGTTCCAGGCGACGGACGGAAGCTATGCGAGTTGGGATCTGGACGGCACGACCATTATCGGCGGCGGCCGCATCGGCAACCCAGGCCAGACCTTTACCCTCGCCAAGATCGCCGACATCAACGGCGACGGCAAATCCGACCTGATTTTCGAAGATGCATCCGGCGGCTACGCTTCATGGCTCATCGACGATACGCACATCCTCCGCGGCACCAACCTTGGACATGTCGATACGTCGTTTCATATCGTCGGGTAACGCGGACACGTCTTTCAACGCGCGGGGGCGCTCGCGAGCGCTTCAGAGACCGCTGGCGCAGGATGTGACTAGTTCGAATCGCACCCTGCGCTATAATCTTTGTTGTCGCTGGATTTGTCGCGAGAAACCGGTTCCAGCATTTTTAACGGCCGGTGATGGCGCTGGTGTAAACCAACCTGAATGACGACCGTTGGAGCGCACTGCAGCCACGACGAGATGAAGGCACGGCTGGCGCCGCCATGGCGGCGCTCCAAACCGCGCGGTTCCTTCCTCGCCCTTAAGGCCGTGCCGCGGTGACTGACAGCGACCAGAAACGGCCCCTCACCCGCCCGGACGGCACTCCTCAAATCCCAGTGTACCAAGCCCAGCCCGCGCGAATATCGCCGAGATCCCGGAACTGGTCGGTGACGACGATCCGCCGCAGGAACTTCACGCTTTTGTAGCCGATCTGCCGCTCGACGCGGAGGCGCAGCGGGGCGCCGTGGCCGATCGGCAGGTCTCGGCCATTCATCCCATAAGCCAGAATCGTCTGCGGATGCAGTGCGTCGACCATGTCGAGGCTGTCGGCGATCTGGTCGAACCCATAGAATTCGACGAAGCGCGCCGATGGCCGGATGCCGGCGGCTTCGAGCACCGCGCGGAGCGGCACGCCGGTCCATTCGGCGATCGCGCTCCACCCCTCCTCGCACATATGCCTGGTTATCTGGGTCCGGCTCTTCATGCGCTTGAGGTCGGCCAGCGAAAAGCTGCCGGGGCGCGCGACATGGCCTTCGATCTGCAGGCGCCAGTTCTCGAAGCCGCCGGTGCGCAGCATCGCATAATCCTTGCCGCCTTTCGGATCGTAAAAGGCGCCATCCGCGCGGGCCGGATCATAGGTGCCCGTTGCCGGCATGGAGGTGATGTCGGTCCGGTCGAATTCGCGCGCCAGTCCCGTTGGGGAGAGAAGGGTCCGCTGGAGGTTGTAGGTGAGGTTGTCGCCCATCCGCAGGATGTTGCCATAGGTGGGCGGCTGCTGGTCGGTGCAGCCGGCGAGCAGCAATCCGCCGGTCGAGGCGAGGCCGCCGATCAGGGCGCGGCGCGACAGCAGGAGCCGATCGTTGCTCATGTCATTTCCCCATGATCATGGCGCGCAGCTGTCGTGCTGGCCCGGTCAGCGCGATCATGACCAGATGGACCAGCAGGAACAGCGCGACGAAGGCGAAGGTGAAGAAGTGGATCGTTCGCGCCGATTGCGTGCCGCCGAACATATCGAGCAGGAGCGGGTAACTCGCGGTGATGGCGGGCGACATGGCGATGCCGGTGAGGAACATCAGCGGCAGCGCAACGAAGGCGACCAATGCGTAGGCGAGCTTTTGCAGGATCGCATAAGGCGGGCCCGGCGGGGCGACGGGCATGGGCAGGCGAAGATGCGCCTTGATGTCGTGCCACAGATTGTCGCGGCGCAACTCGGCGCGCTGCGGCAGCAGCGCGCGGCGGGCATGGTCGGTCAGCGCGCCGATCGAAAGATAGGCCAGCAGGCCGACGAGAAAGAACCAGGCGGCGAGGAAATGCAGGCTGCGCGCCCAGCCATTCTGATTCCATGGTTCGGCCAGGCGATCGGCGGTGTTCGGTCCGCCGGCGCCGAAAAAGGGCGTGCGCGGCGACCACGGCGTGGCATGGGCATTGGGGCCGAGCGGAAGCTCGAGCAGCGGCTTGATCAGGTCGTTCCCGGCATAGCCCCAATAGAGCCGGGGATGGGCCATCAGGATGGTGATGCCGGAAAAGATCAGCACGAGCACCGCGAGCGCGATCAGTCCGTGCGTCAGCCGGACCCAGCGCCGGTGGCGATGCACCGGTGCGGCAGCTTCGACCTGGCCTGTTTGCTGCATCCGACGCCGCCCCCCCGACGATGCTATCATAGCGGGTTGGGCGCGGAAAGTTCCGAAGGGCTGGCCGGGCGCCACACCCCGGTGCGGCAGGCTGCCAGTAGCTGCCTTGCGCGGATTAACGCGCTGAACGCGACCGATCTGCCGCGAAAACGCGGCTCCTTCCGCGTTCGCTGCCGATCCCAAAGCTGCGAAAATGGGGTGGCCGCTTGCACCGTCGGCGCCTTATACCCGATTACATTAACGATGACTCTTTCAAGCCCCTCCCCTTCAGGAGCGGCGGGAGAACCATGCCCCGCATGGTTCAGGTCAGGCCGGGGGCCTGACCGACCCGCCGCTGGGTTGGGGTGGGGCTTCTCCCCCAGCGCCGCGCTTGCGGCACGGCCCCACCCCCTATCCCTCCCCTGAAGGGTGTATAGACCGGAGAGATAGCGAACAGGTGTTCGGAGACATGGTGAACACATTGGGTGCGGAGGTGCCCGATGCCATTCAAGGAGTCTTCGATCTTGTCACAACGGGAAGAGTTTTG
>NZ_JAXOJP010000012.1:0-132746 GCF_036663795.1 Parasphingomonas halimpatiens | reverse complement strand
GCCTATGTTGCCGGCGGGCGGTATCAGTCCAGGCCATCTGCTTCTCCTATCGTCTCGACAACGACGGTGAATCACAACCTACTGATATCGCTCAACCACTTTCCGCTCGGGCTCTTATGGAATTGATCCCTCATAGTAGCCCTAAGGGTTTCTTCATGCTGGGCTTGCACAATGAAACTATCATGTACAGGCAATGCAGCTATCCCATGGTATGCTAGATCGTTTAGTATAGACAACGCTAGGTCGCTATCCTCAAGTTGCAGCTTCATTCCTTCATCTATATTAAACCATTCAGCGTAATCTGACATATGATGACGATAAGCTGCCTCGTAATCTCGAAAATCTGTGCCAGCAGGTAACAAATGCTTTTCCTTAGTCGGTGCCCTGCCTAGTGAGACCGAGGGTTTGCTTTTTG
This sequence comes from Parasphingomonas halimpatiens, assembly GCF_036663795.1. NCBI lineage: Bacteria > Pseudomonadati > Pseudomonadota > Alphaproteobacteria > Sphingomonadales > Sphingomonadaceae > Parasphingomonas > Parasphingomonas halimpatiens. The sequence continues at coordinate 132,331 of NZ_JAXOJP010000012.1, read as the reverse complement.
AGGCCGCCTTATTGAGCAGTCGGGCGAACGTACTTTTGCCTAGCGGGCGAGTTTCCGGTGGCCATCCGGGGACAATGTATGCGTCAATATTGGGACTACGCGGAAGCCGTGCGCGAAGCAGGGCGGGGTGTAACTGTACATAGTCTAGCTCTACCGTAGTCAAACCGTTGATCGTGATGTAGGCCCGATGCTCCTTCTTGGCGCTTTGCCACCACCCTCCGTACAGCCGCCCGCCCCGACGCCAGTTGCCGGTGAATACTCGATACAGTGCCTTCGCACTCTCATCCCCCGCATGTTGCCGCCGTCTGCGCTCGTCACGGGTCATATCCGCATATTCTGGCTGGCTGGCAGCTTCGCGGTCCCAAACGTCATCAGACAAGGCCATGTCGGCATCAGCTAACAATGCATTCACACGGGCCAATGTGGCCCTGCTGGCGGTGATTACGTCCCCTTCCGCGCCAACATGATCGTTGGGAAGGTTGAGGCGAACAAGCTGAGCCTTTGGGGATAAGACGGACCGTCGATCCACTGCGTGTGCCGCAAACAGGTCGAGGAGTGCGACGGTGGGACGGAGCCGTGTGAGGCTCGAACGGTTAAACCCCTCCATTTGATGCTGCAAAAAATAGCCGACTTTCGCGTGGACCAATCGTTCCGATTTCAACAATTCGCGCATGGCCACCATGACCGACAGGCTTAGGCCAGTGCCAGTGTAATCATTACGGTTGAAGGAGAGTGCGAGGAAGCGGCGGGGATTGACCCGGTTTAATGCCCCGGCAAGCAAGTTGGCCAATAGCGCGCTTACCGTCCGGTCACGCGTGGCAAGGTTGGCTACCGAGAGGGACCGTTGACGCGCGGCGTTGGAGTCGAGCATCCCGACAAAATGAGATAGCAACTCCAGCCCATCGTCCCCTCGCAACCGGCGCTCCCAGTCAAAGGGGAATGAGTCTTTGAGGTCGTCAGCTGTTATTTCGGCTAAGGCGATTTCGTCGCGCATGGCTTGAGCGAAGGTCAGGCAGCGTTCCCCACATCTACATAAAGGGTGATGGGCGTAAGCGGCGCTGCTAGCACACTTTCCAGCCTCACCCCGCCCGTTTCTCCACCCGCTGGATAGCGGCACGAGAGACGCCATGCTCCTTTGCCAGCACGCCCAGCGAGACGCCCGCTAGACGGCGCTCCCGGATTTTGGCCTGTGTTTCCCCGTCGAGTGCCGAGGGACGCCCCAGCACGGCCCCAGCGGCTTTGGCGCGCGTCAATCCGGCTTGCGTTCGCTCGATGAGCAAGTCCCGTTCGAATTCCGCCATGACGGTAATGACGCCCATAGTCATTTTGCCCGCAGAGCTTGTCAGGTCGATACCCCCCAGGGCGAGGCAGTGAACCCGCACCCCAGCCTTGGCTAAGGCTTCCACGGTGGCACGCACGTCCATTGCATTACGGCCCAGCCGATCAAGCTTGGTAACGATAAGCACGTCACCCTCTTCGAGCTTGTCCATAAGCTTGGCAAAGCCCTTGCGCTCACGCGCTGCGGTAGAACCCGATACCGTCTCAGTGATGATGCGCTTGGGATCGACGGCGAAACCTGCGGCCTCAATCTCCCCAGCCTGATTGTCTGTGGTCTGGTCTATCGTGCTGACGCGGCAGTAAGCGAAGGTGCGAGCCATGAGGCATATCCCTGTATCGATAACGTAGCTCGCAACTAGGCCTGCATCTAAATGCCAGTCAAGCTAATATTCGATACACTCTCACAAGGGGGCTCGTAACCGATCGTCACCGATACAGCGGGCAGGGTATCGAGTCGCTGTGATATGGTTGCATGGGAGGGAGGCACCGGGGGGCGCGGGGGAAAGTCCGTTATTAGCTTAGTCGGATGTCCTCTCGCGCGAGCCAGCCCGGATATGTGGTCGTCGACTGCCCCGGTTGCGCCCTCGCAAGCCGGTACAAAAGCTGCCGGGCAGGAGCCGCCCCAATACCCGACGTTCGTCTAATAGAATCTCAGTTCTCGCCTTTCTCGACGGGCAGGCGATTTGGCGTCGAGTGCCACTATACCCTCGATCCATTCCACAAGAGCGGGCAGCGCCTTGCCCTCGACCTCAGCGCGGGCAATCAACGCTTCTCCGGTCGGGACCGAGCCAGCTTGAATGTAGATGCGCTCATAAGGAACGTTGGGGCTGGGTGGCCAAAAATGAGCGTTGAAAAATCTGCCTGGGGTTCGGGTCAGATAAACGTCGATCGAGAGGCTAGACGAGGCGAGTGCCTCCTCAAGTTTTGAGGGTCTCAGTGGGTAGCTTTGACCCTTCGGGAGCTTGGCCGTTACCGACTTCATCGCCCAAGCATACCCTCACACAAACAGTTAGGCAACGTCCGCTTGCCACGAGGTCGAGCCGTTCCCACGCCATCGATCGCGCCGAACCGCCTGATAGCTGACGGGCAGGTTTTGAGACGGGAAAGCTGCCGGCAGCCGCGCCACTTGCCGACGAGCCGGAGATGACGGTAGGATTGAACCGTGCGCGTATTGCTTGTCTTTGTCGTTGGTTTGTTGGCTGGATGTGCGACCCACTATCGGGACCCGGCGCTCTCGCCGAAATGGCCAGCGTTTTCGCATTGCATGGAGCGAGCGGCGGAAGGCTTGCCATCGGGCCAAGTGCCAGACGAAGCTACGGCGCGGCGGTGCAACCGAGAGGCAAACGAGGTTTCCGAGCGTCATCCAAAGGGCAGCTAACTTCTATTGGTGCTCCGATGGTCGCGCTCGGGGACAACCCCTGATCGTCACCAGGGCGCTACTAGGCATAAGCGCTTGCACGCCCCCCGAAATTGTTACATCGGGGTCTTACAACAGTGACATCTGCTAAAGATTAAAGTGTTTGTTTCCATATGGTTAGAGGTCAGGGGTTCGATTCCCCTCAGCTCCACCAGGCGCCGCCTGTTCGCGCTCACGCTGTGGGTCGAGCATTGATCCTAGCCTCGACATGAGGCGTGCTGCGCTGAACCCGTCCTACCTACCGTGATATCACGGAACGTGATTCCACGCGATTGCCCGGTGTCGCGCGCGGTGTTCACAATGCTGCATGGTTAACGATGTCGCCGGTCGCTGCATGAAGCGACGCCTCCTCTATGCGTGCGCGGAAGCCTATGAACCCGAGGGCGTGCCCGTGGCACGCGCGGTCGGCTGGCTGGAAGCGCCGATCGTCATTCGCCGCACGTCCGAGATCGGCCGCAGCCTGACCGATCAGGCGCTGGTCGGCCGGGTGCGCGAAGGCGTCGTCGTCGCCATTCGCGGGTCGTTGACGCCGTTCGCCGGAGGCGGGCAGGATCGGCTGGCGGTGTTGCTCGACTGGCTCAACGACAGCCTGTCGATCTGCATCGAGGTGCCGCATTATGGCGGCGGCGTGCATCTCGGCTTCGCCGACGCGATGTCACGGCTGTGGGACGACGCCGGGGAAGAGTGCGACGCGAGCCCGGGGATCGGCAGCGCCATCCAGACGCTGCTCGATCGCAGCGCGACCGACGGCGCGGCGCGGCCGCATCTGTTCGTCACCGGCCACAGCAAGGGCGGGGCGCTCGCCAATCTCGCCGCCTATCGCGCCGCACGACTGCTGGCGTGGCGCGCCGTGCCGATCAGCGTCGCGACGATCGCCGCACCGCGCGTCGGCAATGCTGCCTTTGCGCGCGCCTATGCGGCCGAGCGCATTGCCTGCCTGCGCTATGAAATTTCCGCCGATATCGTCCCGCAACTGCCGCCCGGGCCGCAGACGCCGCCCTGGCTGAGCGCGCTGGCGCGCCGGCTGATTCCGCGGCTGGCGCCGGGTGATTATCACCCCGTCGGGCTGCGTGTGGGAAGCGAGCGCACCGACGGGTCGGGGGCGACGGCGTGGATCGTACAGCTTGCCCGCGCGCTAAGCCTCGACGGGGTCGCGCCGGTACTGGGCTCGCCGGCGGCGCTGGCCGCGCATACGATTTCGCCGCATTCGCTCTACGATCGCCTCGTCTGCACCGGCGAGGCGCACTGCGCCCACCGGTGATCTCCGCCGCGACGGGCGCTCAGCGCGGCTTGCGGAAGCGCAGGATGAACTGGTCGGTCTTGCCGCGAATGCCGGTCTCGACGACCTTCAGCGTGTGCTCGTCGGCGCCATGGCGGAGCAGGTCGCTCGCGCCGTCGAAACGGAAGCCGGCATGCTCGACCTCGCTGCGCACGACTTTGTCCTCGATGCGGTGCAGCGTCGAAGTGACGGTGGCTCCCGCGCCGGGCGCCGCCTGATGATCGACGATCAGATAGATACCGCCGGGCTTCAGCGCCTTGAAGGCGGCCGCGTTGATCAGCGCGGCGCCGTCGACATCGCCCTGCTTGTTGTTCTTGAAATCGTGATAGTTGAGCGTCGTCCACACCATGTCGACCGGCGCCGGCACGTTGATCTCGCCGGGCTTGACCGGCACGACCGAGACGTTGGCATGGCTTGCCGCGATGTCGTTGAGCGCGGGCGAGGGCCGCCCGGCCATGGCGTAGATATGGCCGCGCGGGCCGACCCAGGCGCTGAGGATGCGGGTGAAATAGCCGCCGCCCGGGGCGAGCTCGGCAACCTGCGCGCCGGGCCGCAGCTTGGCAAAGGCGATCAGTTCGGCCGGCTTACGGTCGGCATCGCGGACGCGGTCGGCCTCGGGACGCGACGGGTCGGCGAGGATCGCGGCGAAGGGCGCCGCCGCGCCCGATGCCAGCGCCGTACCACCGCCCATGACGATCCCAACAGCGAGCGTGGCTCGTACAATCGCTTTGCGCACCGGCATCTCCTCAGCATCGCCCGGCGCGGTGCCGGTACGGATCATGTCCGCCAACGCCATAGGCGATCAGGCGCGATGGGCAACGGTGCAGATGCGCGCGAGGTCCTCAACCGTCCAGCACGAGTGCGCTTTTCCCGTCAGTGCCACCACGCCAGCAGCGCAGCGATCAGGCCGATCGCGCCGGCGAGCGCCAGACTGACGAGATGCAGCACCCAGCCATAGCTGCAGGGTGCGTTGGAGGCGTGAAAGCCGAGCATCCTCTTCTCCTGTGCTCGCGCTGCGGCGAGTCACGAGGAGAAGGTTATACCCGAATCGGCTTCAATCCAACTGCAATCTATTTGCCGGTGACGGTCGCGGTCGCTGCGACGAGCCGTGCGGCATAGTCCTCCAAAACCTTGGCAGTACGTCCGGCATAGACATTGGCATCGTCGAAGCGGCGTTCCTCGATCGCCTCGCGCACGCCGGGCAGCGTCTTGGCACCGTAACCGGTGAAGCGGCCCGGCGCGTAGACGAGGTTTCGATACCATGGCCGGCCGGGGAGGCCGCGCGCATCGAGCAGCAGCTGGTCGATATCGCGCAACTGCGCGTTGAGTTTCGCGCGCGCGGCAGGCGCGAGCTGGCCGCCCTTGTCGGCATAGGCGCTGTCGAAGGCGGCGGCGGCGGTCTTGAGATGATCGACAGCGTCCTCGAGCACGGCGAGTTCGACATGCGGCGTGGCCGCCTCGATCGCCGGGGCGCCGACGGGCTTGAGCGGATCGCTGGCAAGCCGGAAGGCATCGTCGGCGGTGAGCTTGGCGCGCGTCCGGTCTTCGCCGCGCCGATCCTCGGCGAGCTTCTTCACCTCGGCGAGATAGGTCGCGACGGTGTCGGCGAAATCGCCGAAGCGCATCGGCGGGGTATCGGCGTCCGCGACGCGCAGCACCAGCCGGCCGACCGTCTTCGACAGCGCCGCGCCATATTTGAGGCCCGGATCGTCGAAGGTCGTCATATGGTGGAAGCTGTCATAGACCGAGTGGTAGACCCCGCCGCTCTCGTCCTCGCCGCCATAGCCGATGTTGAGCGAGGGCAGGCCGAGATGCTGGAGATAGGCCGAATAATCCGAGCCCGAGCCGAGCGGACCGATCGGCATGTCGCTGCCCTTTTCCGCCGCGGCGAGCGTGGCGTCGTTCGGGCGTCCGGTCTTGTCGAAGGCATTCACGCGCACTTTCGCGCGGAGCCGCTGCGCGACCGTCACGCCCGTTTCGGGATCGATCACGTCGGCGGCGACGCCGTTGACGAGATGCTGGAAGTCGTGGCTGCCCTCCGCACTGAGGAAGCCGCGGCCGTTGCCGTCGGTGTTGATGTAGATCACCGCCTTGGCCTGCAGTTCGGCGGCATGTTGTTCGGCCCATTCGGTCGAGCCGAGCAGCATCGGTTCCTCGGCATCCCAGCTGGCATAGACGATCGTCCGCTTCGGCCGCCAGCCGCCTGCCCATAGCGCGCCGAGCGCCTTGGCTTCGGACATCATCGCGACATTGCCTGACAGCGGATCGGACGCGCCGAACACCCAGCCGTCATGATGGTTGCCGCGCAGCACCCATTCATCGGGATGCTCGCTGCCCTTGAGCATCGCGATCACGTCATAGACCGGCTTGAGGCTCCATTCGGACTTGACCGCAAGGTGGACCTTCACCGCACCGTCGCCACCCATATGATAGGTCAGCGGAAGCGCGCCATGCCACGGCTCGGGCGACACCGGGCCGCCGAGGCGCTCGAGCAATTTGGTCGCGTCGCGATAGGACATCGGCAGCACCGGGATCTTGAGGATCGTCTGGGCCTGCTCGCGGGTGAGGCGTTTAGCGCCGGCTGTGGCGCCGACACCGGGCGTGAGCGGGTCGCCGGGATAGAGCGGCATGTCGGCGACCGAGCCGCGCTGGACGCCGTCGGCCGGGCGGGCGCCGCCCTTGGGGTAGACGTCGCTGTCATTATAGCCGTCATCGGCCGGGTCGGAATAGATGATGCAGCCGATCGCGCCATGGTCCTGCGCCAGCTTGGGCTTGAGGCCGCGCCAGCCGACGCCGTAGCGCGCGATGACGATCTTGCCCTTCACGTCGATGCCGCGTCGCGCGAGCGCCTTGTAGTCGTCGGGCATGCCGTAATTGACGTAGACCAGGTCGGCGGTGACATCGCCGTCACCCTGGAAGGCGACATAGGGTGGCAGCGCGCCCGCGGTGTTGCCCGAGGTGTCGTCGGCGGCGACCGCCGGTTCCTGGCCGCCGAGCGTGATCTTCTCGGGCGCGATCATCTCGACGGTCGTCGAAATCGGGGTGGGGTAGAGCACCTGGAAGGTCTCGATATGCGCGTCCCAGCCCCATTCCTTGAACTTGGCGAGCATGAAATCGGCATTGGCCTTGTCGTGCGGCGAGCCGACATGGTTGGGCGCCGATGCCATCGCCTTGAGCCATTCGAGCTGATCGGCCGAACTGACCCCCGTGTCGAACGCCGCCTCGACCGCGCGCGTGCCCTGCGGTGCCGCGACGGAGGGAGCGCCGGATTGCGCCATCGTCGCCTGCGCCAGCGCGAGACCACATACCCCGGCGAGCGCCAGTTTCAGCTTCTTCATGTCGCATACCCCTTGTTAGGACCCGATGGCGCAGCATGCGACGCGCTCGCCCGACGCGCAATCACTTCCCATGGCGGGGTGGTTGCGGCATGGTTTCGGCATGGCCGAACTGCTGCCCGCAATCCCCGCCGCGACGCTCGTGCTGTTCCGCGAGCGCGACGGCGCGCCCGAGATGCTGATGGTCGAGCGCGCCAAGGCGATGGTCTTCGCAGGCGGCGCGCTGGTCTTTCCGGGCGGGCGGATCGACCCGGCCGATCATGAGCTTGCCGCCACGCTCGACGGCGATGCGGACGATCTCGCCGCGCGCATCGCGGCGATCCGCGAAACGATCGAGGAGGTCGGGCTGCCGGTCGGGCTGACGACGATGCCCGATCGCGCCGCGCTTGATCTGCTGCGCCGCACGCTCCACGCCGGCACCGGGCTCGGCCCGGCACTCGCGGCGGCGGGGCTGGCGCTCGACCCGGCCCCGCTCGTGCCGTTCGCGCGGTGGCGGCCGAACCATGCGCATCTGCGGATCTTCGATACGCGCTTCTATCTGGCGCGGCTGCCCGAGGACGCGCCCGAGCCGGTGGTCGACGATACCGAAAATGTCCGCGTGTTCTGGATGTCGGCGCAGGGCGTGCTCGACGAGGCCGATGCCGGGCGCGCGCGGATCATCTTTCCGACGCGGCGCAATCTCGAGCGGCTCGCGTGCTTCGACAGTTTCGATGCGGCAGCAACGCATGCCGCGACCGTGCCACAGCGCACGGTGACGCCGTGGATGGAGGAACGCGACGGGGAAACGCATCTCTGCATTCCAGACGACCTCGGTTACCCGGTCACCTCGGAAACCCTTGCCGCCGCCGAACGCGGCTGAACCCGCTACGCCGGCCAGGACTCAGTGAGGCAGGGCGGTCGCCTCGACCTTTTCCACCCAGCGCGGGAAGAAGGCCGGCTGGCGGTTCGACCAGCCCGAGGCGGTTGCTGCCGCCTCGCTGATCGACTGCAGCAGTTTGCGGCGCAGGTCAGGGTGAAGGTGCGGGAGGGCGGCCGCCGCACAGAAAGCAGCGGGTAGCCATGGCCGGACCTCCGCGCCGATCAGCCGCTCGTAAAGGAAGCGATAGGCCGAGAAGGTCGTCAACCGGCCCTGGCCGAGGTCGAAGGCGCTGAGCGTCGTCAGCGGGGCGATGAACGACTCGATTGCATCAAGGCCGCTTTCGTCAGGGACCATCAGCCGCAGGTCGGGTAACCGGACGTACAGGCGCGCCTGGGCACGGATGCTCGCCGCCTCGACCACGTCGCGCGACCAGCGCGCCATCGCATCATCACGGTCGAGGCCGATATCGAGCGACCGTCGCACATAACGTTGGGTCGCGGCGCTGAAGCCGGCGAATTCCTTCATCTCGGCCAAGGTCATCGGGCCGTTTGCCGGTTTAGTCCGAGAAGCCATTATCAACCCCACCCGCTAGAGGAACCGAGTGGGACAATGCGCTTCCAGAGTTTACGCTATGGTTAACGCATGCCTACCGGCTTCTACGAAGGGATCATTTTTCCTGCTGCGATGCAACAAAGGTTGCGACGAGCAGAGGCGGGCGTCTTAGAAAAGTCACCGGGTGCGGCAGTTGCGCAACAATCGTCGTTCGGCTCGGGCCGGGCGTGCCTATTGCTGCTTTCGACGCGCCTCGGCTTCCGCGTCATAACCGGACGACGCCGGTGGCTGCTGGGGATGCACCGGCTGGGTCGCGGCAGGCGGATCGGACGCATCCATCGACTCATCGAGTGCATTGTCGAGCCGGGCTTCCGCGCTCTCCGGGTTCTTTTCAAGCCGCGCGGCGATCGACTCGTCCTGTCCCGCATCCTGACGCGGGTGATGGATATGCTCGGCTTCGCCCGTCGTCGTGGCGGCAGGATCGATCTTCTTTTCGTCGGTCATGGTGTCTCTCCCGTTCGCCTGATCAAACGAGCGAAGGCGCGCGGACGTTCCATCATGATCGTCGAGGCGCGTGACCGTCACGCGTTGTTCGATCAGCTGCGCGGTGCCGAACACGGTCATGAAGGCGATGTCGGTGGCGTCTCGGCCGACCGCGACCCGGGCAATTTCGTCGGCGCGCGCCATGCCGGTCGCATCGACCAGATGCCACTCGCCGGCGAGCCATAATTCGGTCACGGCATGGAAATCGGGCGGATCGACGCCCGGGGCATAAGCGGCGACACAGCGCGCCGGAATACCGCCGGCGCGTGCCAGTGCGACGAGCAGATGGGCATAGTCGCGGCACACGCCGCGGCGCGAGGCGAAGGTCTCCAGCGCGGTCGTCAGGCCATTGCTGGCGCCCGAGGCATAGTCGAGATTGCTGCGTACCCAGTCGCGCAGCGCGGCGGCGAGCGCACCGCCCGCGAGGTTGCCGAATTCGCGTTGCACGAACCCTTCGAAGCGTTCGGATTCGCAATAGCGGCTGGGTAGAAGATAGGGCACCGCGTCGGCTGGCAGGTCGTGCGGCGCGGTCGCTGGCAAGGTCGCGATGTCGTGCGCCGGCCGATCGATGTCGACGACGCCGCGATATTCGGCGCGCAGATGGTCGGTGCCCTGCGCCCAGCAGCGTTGCCCGACACCGTCGAGGCCCGGCTGCGCGGTGATCGGCTTGTCCGAAAAGACCCGCAGATCCTGCATCACCAGCCGCTGGTCGGCCATTGCCGCCGCCTCGACGAGCAACAGCACATCGGCTTCGCCATCGATATCATAGGCAAGCGTGACGTCGATCGCGAGGCGCATGGCGGTTCCAGCTGGAAGATAAGAAAAGGCCCGGCAGGTTTCCCCGCCGGGCCCGAAGCCTAAGCGTCGCGGCGCAGGCTTAGTTCCGCGAGCTGCCGAACATGCGCAGCAGGAACATGAACATGTTGATGAAGTCGAGATAGAGCGTCGTCGCCGACATGATCGCGGCACGCGGCTCGGCCGCCGTCCCGGCTACATAAGCGTACATGCTCTTGGTGCGCTGCGTGTCATACGCCGTCAGGCCGGCGAAGATCAACACGCCCACCAGGTTGATCGCGAGCGAGAACGCACTCGACTGCAGCCAGATGTTGAGCAGCATCGCCACGAACAGGCCGATGACGCCCATGATCAGGAAGGTCCCGATCGGGCCGAGGTCGCGCTTGGTGGTATAGCCGTAAAGGCTCAGACCGGCGAACGACGCCGCCGAAGCGAAGAACGCCTGCGCGATCGAGTTGCCCGAATAGACGAGGAAGATGCTCGACAGCGACAGGCCCATCACCACCGCGAAGCCCCAGAACAAAGCCTGCAGCGTGGCATCGGACATGCGCGACAGGCCCATGTTCATGGCGATGATGAAGCCGAGCGGTGCGAACATGATGACATAGCGCAGGATGCCGCCACCCATCAGGATGTGCGCGGCCGGCGAATTCTCGCCGCCCCAGGCGAAGAACAACGCGACGAGGCCGCTCAGCAGCACCGCCGACGTCATGTAATTATAGACCGACAGCATGTAGCGGCGCAGGCCGACATCATAGGCTGCGGTGCGCGCATCCGTCGGCGAGAACGCGGTGGCGTTCGGCTGCGGATCGGACCAGTTGGCCATTGCGAAAAACTCCTTTGTCCGGCGCTGCGCCGGATTGCCCGAATATCGTCGTTCCCGGAGGGCATTTCAAGCATTTCCGGTGGAATGCCCATCGATGGCTGACAGTGCTGCCGGTTGCGCTAGGATGACGGGATGCACCGCCTGTTCGTCGCGCTCCGCCCGCCACCTGCAATCCGCCGCGATCTCGGCGCCGTAATGGCCGGCGTGCCCGGCGCGCGCTGGCAGGATGACGAGCAGCTCCACATCACCTTGCGCTTCGTCGGCGACGTCGACCGCCGCGTCGGCGAGGACATCGCCGTGGCGCTCGGTCAGCTCCACGCGGCGCCCGTCGAGGTTGCCCTGGCCGGCGTCGGAGCGTTCGACAAGGACGGTCGGGTCAACGCGCTGTGGGCCGGGTTGGCGCCACATGAGGGGCTGATCGCGCTGCATCGCAAGGTCGATCACGCGCTGGTCCGCGCCGGTCTGTTGCCGGAGGGGCGCGCCTATCTCCCGCATGTCACCGTCGCGCGGCTGCCGCGATCGATGGGCGCGGCGATCGAGATCGAGCGCTGGCGCGCCGACCATGCCGGGCTGACGAGCGCGCCGTTCGCGCTGGCCCATCTCTATCTGTTCGAGAGCAGCCTGGGGACCGGCGGCGCGCGCTACGAGGCGATCGAGCGCTGGGCGCTCGGCTGAGCCGAAAGCGCTTTCTAAGCCGCGAACGGCCCGCTAGCCTGCGCGCATAAGAACGATGGGAGAGTAAGGCATGGCGAGCAATCCGGCGGGGGGACCCGCACGTGCGCCGGCCTATGCCTGGTACGTCCTGGCGATCCTGTTCCTCGTCTATGTGCTCAATTTCGTCGATCGCCAGATCATCTCGATCCTCGCCGAGGACATCAAGCGCGACCTGCATCTCAAGGACGAGGATCTCGGCTTCCTCTACGGCACGGCGTTCGGCGTGTTCTATTCGCTGTTCGGCATCCCGCTCGGCCGCCTCGCCGACAACTGGCATCGCGTGCGCCTGATGACGATCGGGCTGGCGCTGTGGTCGACCATGACCGCCGTCTCGGGGCTGTCGCGCAGCGGCGCGATGCTCGCCGGCGCGCGGGTCGGGGTAGGGATCGGCGAGGCGACGGCCAGTCCGAGCGCCTATTCGCTGATCTCCGACTGGTTCCCGCGGCGGCTACGCGCGACCGCCCTCGCCATCTATTCCGCCGGGCTGTATGTCGGCGGCGGCCTGTCGCTCGGCATTGGCGGGCTGATCGTCAAGCGCTGGAACGACACTTATCCGCTCGGCGGGCCCTTCGGCCTGCACGGATGGCAGGCGGCGTTTCTCATCGTCGGCATCCCCGGTCTGCTCGTCGCGCTGTGGATCGCGACGCTGCGTGAGCCGATCCGCGGCGCGTCGGAGGGGCTGGAGCCGCCGCTACCGCATCCGGCGCCGTTTCGCGCATTCCTCGCCGATCTGCTGACGATCCTGCCGCCGCTCACGCTGATCGGCGCGGCGCGGGGCGGCGCGCGCGCGCTGCTCACCAACCTCGTCGGGCTGGCCGTGGTGATTGCTGTCGTCGTGGTGCTGCATCACTTCGGTGAGCCCTTGCCGCAATGGATCGCGATCGGCATCGGCGTCTATGCGGTGTTTTCCTGGGCAAGCGCGCTCAAGCGCCGCGACCCGCCGACCTTCGCGCTGATCGTCGGCACGCCGGCGTTTCTCTGCACTGTCGTCGCCTATGGCCTCAATGCGTTCATGGCCTATGCCGTGAGCTTCTGGGCCGCGCCCTATGCGATCCGCGTGATGCACATCGCGCCGCAAAAAGCCGGGGCACTGATCGGCAGTACCGGGGCGCTGGCCGGATTCCTCGGCGTCACGATCGGCGGGATCGTCGCCGATCGCTTGCGGCGGCGGCACCGTGCCGGGCGGCTATGGGTTGTCCTGTTTGGCGCGATTGCGCCCATTCCGGGCGTGATCATTGCTTTCACGACGCTCGACCCAGCAGTGTTCGTCGTCGCATTCTTCGCCTCCTCGGTCCTCGCCAGCGGCGCGCTCGGGGCGGCGGCGGCAACCACGCAGGATCTCGTCCTGCCGCGCATGCGCGGGACGGCGACGGCGACCTTCTTCATCGGCACGACCTTGCTCGGGCTGGCCTTGGGGCCGTACCTCGCCGGTCGCATCTCCACCCTGTCGGGCAGTCTGTCGGTCGGCATGTTGTCGCTGCTCGCCGTCGCGCCGATCACGATCGCCGCGGGCATAGCGGCGGCTTTCCTGGTTCCTGCCGCAGAGGCGTCGCGCGAACAACGCGCACGCGGCGCCGGTGAGCCGATCTGACACATCAAGACGCTAAGTGCACAGTAAGTGCCGATCCTAATCATCGCTTAACCACTTGTGGATTACGGTCTCCGACCTAAGACCGGAGTCAGCCATGTTCGCAGCCGAGATCAGGATAGTTCCGCAGGGTGACGCGAGCTTCGCGCCCAACGATGCGCGACGGGAGGATCGCTCGCCGGTCGTGGTGCCGGGGCGGATCAACGATCTCGGTGCTCGCAGCCTGTGTCGCGTTGCTGACCTCTCGGTTTCGGGCGCGCGCCTGCAAACGCACGCCTGTCTGACGGTGGGGAGTCCGGTGATGGTGACGCTGCCGGGCCAGAAGCCGCGTCCCGCGACGATCGTCTGGGCCGATGGGTTCATCGCCGGTTGCGAGTTCGCCACGCCGCTCGCACAGGATCTGCTCGATCTGCTCGTCGCGATGTATCGTTTTACCCCGGCAGACCCTGCGCTGCTGCAGCGCCCGAACTAGGCCAGGTCAGGACGCGCCGAAGACGCCGCAGGCGATCCGCGCGCCGCTGTTGCCCGACGGATCGGTCATCAGATCGTCCTGACCGGCATGGACGACCATTGCCGAGCCGTCCGCATCCAGCAGTCCCGCCATCGTCGCGCCAGGAAGGGTCACGCCGATCGCGCCGCGACCGTCGGTGCCGATGATCAGGTTGGGCATGTCGCCTTCATGCGGCCCGGCCGGGTTCATCGAACCATGCTTCATGCCGGTCGGGTTCCAGTGACCGCCGGTGCTCGCGAAATCGGTCGGATCGCACCGTCCGACAGTGTGAATATGCGCGCCGTGCGTGCCGGGCGGCATGCCGTGCACATCGATCGTAACGCGTAGGCCGCCTGCGACCTCGGTCGCGGTCGCACGTCCGACATCCTTGCCATCCGCACTGTGCAGCGTGGCCACCGCGACGGCGCCGCCCGCCACGGGGGCACCGGTTTTCATCTCATGCTCGTTACAGCCGGCAAGGCCGAGCAGCGCCAGTCCAGCGAACATCATGGTCGTTCCGCGCATGCCCATCTCCTGTGAATCGCTCATGCGATGCTGGGTCGGAAACCATCGGTGCGCAAGCATGTTCCGGCAACGATCCGGCGCTTCGCTTCATATCGGCGCCCGGCGGCGTCAGACGAAGCCGAGATTTGTCGTCGAGGCGTTGTAGTTGCCGATGTTCGGCAGGACGGTCGACATGTTGCCGCCGCTGACGCCGAACCAGCTTGCCAGCGTCGCGGCATATTGGTCGACGGCGATCGTCGGCAGCAGGCGGCCCTGGCCGACATCGTCGGGGGTATTGTTGCCGATCGCCGGCGGGATGCCGTAGAATTTCTGGCCGTTGACCGCGCCGCCCATAACGAAGTGCATGCTGCCCCAGCCATGGTCCGAGCCATCATCATTGGATTGCAGCGTGCGGCCGAAATCGGACCCCGTGAAGGTCGTCACCTTGTCGGCGATGCCGAGCGCAACAGTGGTATCGTAAAACGCCTTCATCGCATTGGCGACGAGTGCCGTTTGCGTCGGATGCTGCGTTGCCAGCAGATCGTGCATGTCGAACCCGCCCAGCGACACGAAGAACACCTGACGTTTGGCACCCAGTTCCGACGATACCGAGATCAGCCGTGCGACGATCTTGAGCTGATCGGCGAGGCTGTTGCCGCTCGGGAACAGCGGGAAATTGGCCGCCGGTGCCCCCGCCAGCGCGGAGGTCACCTGGGCGTAGAGGTCGAGCGAGCGCTTGCTGACCCGGGCATGCTCATTGGCAAGCAAATGGGCGTTCGATCCGCCCATCAGGCTGCGCAGCGTGCCCAGCGCGGTGGTCGAACCGAACACGGTGCTGCCATTGCTTAGCAGCGGGATCGGCCCGCTGGTGCTGACCGAATATTGGATCGCGGCTTTGCCGGTCAGGAAGACGGCGTTGCCGCTGGCATTGATGCAGGTCAGCGTTGCGGTGCCGTTGCCGCTCTGGAGCAGGTCGCCGATCCGGCCGCCCCAGCCCGAACTCGCGCCTTCCGGGCTCGATGCCTGCCAATAGCTTTGCTGGTCGTTGTGGCTGAACAGCTTGGGCGGCAGCTTGACTGAATTGGCGGTGTACTGCGCCTTGGTGGTCGGCATGACGAGCGTGCCGACATTGAGCACCACCGCCATCTTTCCCGCCGCGAAGAGCGGTACCAGCGGCGCCATGGTCGGCGCGAGCGCATATTGCCGCCCGCCCGCCAGCGCCGCCGTCGGGGTCAGGACCGTCGCGGCGAGCGCGGCACGGTCGAGCGCAAGGTTGGCGCGGGCCGCCTTGTACAGGTCGTAGCTCGGCTGGTCATAGGGCGGCAGCGTGTTCGCATAGTCGTTGCCGCCATAGAGAAACACGCAGACCAGCGCCTTGTAGTCTGTCGCGGTCGCCGCCGCGGCCTCGCCGATCGCGGCGAGGCTGGTGACGAACGGCGTCGCGGTGCCGGCGAGGCCGAGCGCGGCGCCGCGCTTGAGAAAGGCGCGGCGTGACTGGTCGTTGCTCATCGCGCGTCCTCCCTCACTTCAGCGTCAGATAGTCGGGCGACGCCATGGTCAGCAGGATGGCGGTGCCCACCCTGTTGCCCGGGCCGTTGGTGCCGGTGAAGGAGATGCTGTCGATCGCCGCCTTGATCGCGGCAACGGTCGCCGTGCTCAACTGCCCCGCCGCGACCAGAAGATTGACCTGGTCGATCAGCGCCTGGCTGTCATTCGCCAGCGTCGCGATCGACGTATAATCGGCCTTGGTGTCGCCGGCGCCGTTCGCGATCAGCGTCTGCAGATAATTGACATAGGCCACCACGCTCAGTTCGTTGGTGATCTGGAATTCGGGCGCGACCAGCCCTGCGCTCGAGATCGCGCTATTGGGCGGCGCGTAACCGGGGCGGAAGAAGTTGAACACGCTGCTGCTGCGCCCTGGCGATTCGGCCAGTCGCGTGCTCGAACTGCTCGTGTCGCCAAATGCCCAGGCGTTGGACGGGCTGGTGGCGCCGAAGGCGCGCGCCCAGCCGGTCAGCCGCGCGATCGGCTCGCGCAGCTTGCCGGCGGTGGTGCTGGTCAGCCCGGCGTCGCCGCGCGCCTCGCTGTCGAGCAGCACGGCGCGGATCACCGCCTTCATGTCTCCGCGCGTGCCCGAACCATTGTCGGCGAAGATCGCCGCGACACGCGACACATAGCCGGGCGAGGGGTTGCTCGTGACCAGCTTCTGGATGAGCTGCTTGGCGAAAAAGGGCGGCACATTGGGATGCGCGAAGATCGTGTCGAGCGCGGTCTTGATCGCCGCCATGCCGCCGCCGCTGACCGAGGTGCCGAGAAAACTCGCCGATCCCGTCTCGTTGAGCGACGCGTTCATCACCAGAGGCAGGCGGTAGCGATCGGGCGTCGTGCTCGTGCTGTTGGCCAGCGACAGGCCGGTGAACACGCGGGCGAGCCCCGAGACGTCGGCCTGGACATAGGTCTCGATCGGGTTGCCGGCGGACAGCTTGTTGGTGCCGTCCATGTTGAGCTGGTACAGGCCGAGCGTGAACAGCTGCATCAGTTCGCGCGCGTAATTCTCATCCGGCACCGCACCGGTCGCGCTGTTGGCCTTACGATTGCCGAGAAAGGTCAGATACGACGCCATCGCGGCGTTGGTGGTGATGGCATCGAGCAAGCTGCGGAAATTGCCGAACGCATTGTCGAGCAGCACATCCATATAGGCCGCGGCCGCAAACTGCCTCCAGTTGAGGTTGATGCCGGCGATGCCGACGACCATGATTTCCGAGAGCGCGAAGCCGACGCGCTGGCGCAACTGGTCGGGCTCGACGATCAGCTGGCGCCATATCGTCGGGTCGAACCCGGTTTCACTGTTGATATAGGTGCTCGCCGAATAACCCTGCGCGACCAGCCAGTCCCAGTGCGCGGTGGCGCGGGGCAGCGCGAATTGCGCGCTCAGCCAGCCGTCGAAGCTCCTGGTCTGGACGTCGGCGATCATCGCATCGGTCGCGCCCATCGTCGCCTGCGCAAGGAAGCGGCCCGCCTGCACCTTGGTGATCGCGGCAGAAGTCGGCGCCGGCGTCGGCGCGGGGGAGGGCGCTGGCGTCGATCCGCCCCCGCCCGAGCAGGCGGCGAGCGCGACCATCGGCGTGAGCGCGGCGGCGATGGCGATTGCGCTGGCGCCGCTGGCGCGTTCGCGCTCGGCAACCGGATCGGATGCGGTCGCCTGTTCGCTCGGGATCGTGTCGGTCGTCACATCATTCCCCCGCAGGCGCCGGGCTGCCTGATCGATACTGTCTCGCGCTTTCGGGGCGTATCAGGCTCTGTGGTGTCCGGCCAGCTTTCGACATGCTTAGCCTGGGGTAAATCGACCGGCCGCCGATGATCTCCGCCATGTTGCCCGTGGTGACCTATCGATCTACAACAGTCGGCGTTCGATCGAAGATATTGGGGGGAAGCATGAAGCGTCGCTTGCTGGCCTTGGCCGTGACCGGTTTGCTGTCATCATCGGTACTGGCGCAGACGCCGGTCGACCAGCTGGCCAGGCCGCCGGCCGATGCCCGCCATTTCATCATCGAATCGACCGGCGGCAAGCATGGCGATTCGTGGAGCTGGACGCTGCCCGACGGCACGCGGATGGCGCGCGAGAGCATGAACCTGCGCGGCCAGGTGTGGGAGATCGACTATCGCGGCGTGCAGGGCAGCGACGGTATGCCGGCCGAGGTCGCGATCCACGGCGTGACGCCGACGGGCGATGCGGGCGAGACCTTTACGGTCAGCGGCGGCAAGGCGCAGTGGAAGAGCCAGATCGATGCCGGCAGCGCGGCCTATACCGCGCCGGGCTTCTACGCGACCGTCGGCGGCCCGATGGACACCAACGCCTGGTTCCTCGAACGCCTGCTGGCGAGCCCAGGCAAGTCGCTCCGCCTGCTGCCGGGTGGCGAGGCGCATGCGACCAAGATGGCGACGCTGGCGGTCGGATCGGGCACTGCGCAACAGACCGTGACCCTGTGGTCGGTGACCGGCGTCGGCACCACGCCGTTGCCGATCTGGGCCGACGCGCAGGGCAAATTCTTCGGCGTGACGAGCGGGATCGCGTGGCTGCCCGAGGCCTATGCCGGCGAGATGCAGCGCATGGAGGCGGCACAGGCCGCGGCGATGGCGGCACAAGCGCCGATCATCGCGCAAACACTCGTCACCGTGCCCAAGGGCGCCGTCGCCTTCACCCATGTCCGGCTGTTCGATGCCGATGGCCTGCGCTTTCTCGACGACCAGAGCGTGGTGGTCAGCAAGGGCGTGATCACGGCGGTCGGTGCGGCGCGCAGCGTGCGCGTGCCCGCCGGCGCGCGCGTCATCGACGGCAAGGGCATGACGCTGGTGCCCGGCCTGTGGGATTGCCACATGCATATCGGCGACGATTTTACCGGGCCGCAGGAACTGTCGCTTGGCGTCACCTCGGTGCGCGATCCCGGCAACAACGACCAGCTGACGATCGAGCGGCGCAGCCGCGTCGCCGCCGGCAAGCTATTGTTCCCGCATGTCTATCCGTCGTCGCTGATCGACGGCAAGGGGCCGTATACCGCGCAGGTCGCCAATGTCGCGACGAGCCAGGACGAGGCGATCGCGCTGGTGCGCAAGGCCAAGGCCAACGGCTTCACCGGCGTGAAATTCTACGGCACCTTCAATCCGGTGTGGTTGCCAGCGACGATCGCCGAGGCGCACAAGCTCGGCATCCATGTCCATGGTCATATCCCGGCTGGCATCCGCACCTCGACCGCGATCGCCGATGGTTATGACGAGGTCACCCACATCAACTGGATCATGATGGAGGCGATGCCCGACAGCGTGTTGCCGACCGACAATGGCATCGGCCGTTTCGAGGCACCGGGGCGCTATGCCAAGAACGTCGATCTCGACGGCCCGGCGCTGAGCGGGCTGATCGCGACGATGGCGCAGCGTCACACCTATTCCGATCCGACAATGGTCGCCTTCGAAGGGCTCTACGTGCCCGAAAATGGCGAGCTTTCGCCGTCCTACGCGCCGTTCGTCGGCACCATGCCGCCGACCACCGAGCGCGGTTTTCGCGCCGGCGGCTTTGCCGTGCCGAAGGACCTTACGCGTGCGGATTACCGCGCGAGCTGGGCCAAGATGGTCGCGCTGCTCGGCAAGATGCACAAGGCCGGCGTGCCGATCGTCGCCGGCACCGATGGCTCGGGAATCGAGATCATCCACGAGCTCGAAATCTATCGCGACGCGGGCTTCTCCGCGGCCGAGGCGCTCGCCGCCGCGACGATCGTGCCGGCGCGTCTCGTCGGGCAGGATCACCACACCGGTTCGATCAAGGTCGGCAAGACGGCCGATCTCGTCCTCGTGCAGGGCGATCCGTCGCAGCGCATCGGCGACCTCCGCCAGACGCGGCTCGTGATGCTCGACGGTAAGCTCCTCGACGCCGATGCACTGCGCCGCGCGGCGGGCTTTTCGGGACGGCCGAAATAACGCGTCCGGCGAGAGGCTAGGCAAAGGTGCAACTGCGCCTGCTCGAATATTTCGTCGCACTGGCGCGCGAGGGTCACTTCGCGCGCGCTGCCGAGGCCTGCCATGTCACCCAGCCGACGCTGTCAGCGGGCATCGCCGCGCTCGAGCAGCAACTCGGCAAGCGGCTGGTCGAGCGCGACCGGCGCTATATCGGGCTGACGCCGGAAGGGCGCGCCGCGCTGCCCTGGGCGCAGCAGGCGATCGCGATGATCGACGGCGTCCATCACGCCACCGAAACCGCGCGGGGTCCATTGCACGGCACCTTGCGGCTCGGCGCGATCCCCGCCGCGATGCCGGCGGTGGGGCATTTCGCACGCGCGTTCAGCGCGGCGAATCCGGCGCTGACTCTCTCGGTGCGGTCGCTGACCTCGCGCGAGATCGAGCGCGCGCTCGGTGCCTTCGAACTCGATGCCGGGCTGACCTATCTCGACCATGAGCCGCCCGCGCAGGTCATCGCCGTGCCGCTTTATGCCGAGCGGGCGATGTTCGTCGCGCGCGTCGGCAAGGGCTTTGACTCGCACAGCGCGGTGGGGTGGGACGAGGTGCTGGCGCAGCCACTGTGCCTGCTGCACGAAGGCATGCAGAACCGGCGGATCTTCGACGCCAATCTCGCGGCGCGCGGGCTTGCGGTGCATCCCGTCGCAACGGCGGATTCCTATGTCGCCTTGCTGGCGATGGTCGAGGCCGGCGGCTTCGCGACGATCGTGCCGCAAGGCTATGCCGCGCTGATCCCCGGCGACAGCTGGGCGCGGATCCTGCCCTTTGCCGAGCCCTTTGCGGCGAGCCGGGTCGGGCTCGTCGTGCTCGATCGTCGCCCGTCCAGCCCGCTCGCGCAGGTGGCATTGGCGGCGGCCCATCGCATCGAACTGCCGGGCACTTTCTCCCCACTTTGATAGACATTGTCTATCAAGCATTGCGATTGTCGATTTGACCTTGTTGCGGGCGGCTGGCCTAGCATGACGCCCGATGAGCACGACGACACAAGAACGCGTGCCTTTGCCGGCGGGTGAGGAGCCCGCTTATGCCGAGGCAATCAGCCGCCACCTTTCCGGCGGCGACACACGCGGCGCGTTGCTGCCGTTGCTTCATGCGCTGCAGGAGGAGTTCGGGCATCTCGACGACGCGATGGTCCCGCACGTCGCTGAGGTGCTTAACCTCAGCCGCGCCGATGTGCACGGCGTCATCACCTTCTATCATGATTTTCGCCGCCAGCCGGCCGGGCGCCATGTCGTGCGGCTGTGCCGCGCCGAGAGTTGCCAGGCACGCGGCGGCGCGGCGATCGAGCGCGCGGCGGTCGATCGGCTGGGCGTGGCGATGGGCGCGACGCGCGGCGACGGGCAGGTGAGCCTCGAACCAGTCTATTGTCTGGGCCTGTGCGCCACCGGCCCCAATGCGCTGGTCGATGGTGTGCCGGTGTCGCGCATCGACGGAGCTGCGCTCGACCGCATCGTGACGCAGGTCGGCGCATGACGCGGGTCTATGTCAGCCGCGATATGGCCTCGGTCGCACTCGGCGCCGACGCGGTGGCAGCAACACTGGCGGCGGCGGGTGCGGATGTGGTGCGGACCGGCAGCCACGGCCTGTTTCGCATCGAGCCGCTGGTCGAGGTCGAGACCGCCGAGGGACGGATCGCCTATGGCCCGGTCGCGGCGGACGAGGTCGGCGCGGTGCTGGACGGCAGCCACCCGAACCAGCTCGGCCGCATCGCCGATTTGCCGTTCTTCGCCAGCCAGCAGCGCTTCACCTTCGCGCGCTGCGGCGTGATCGATCCGCTTGATCTCGACGACTACGCTACGCACGGCGGCTGGGTCGGGCTTGACGCCGCGCGCGCGCTGACGCCAGCCGAGGTCGTGGCGCAAGTCAGGGACAGCGGCTTGCGCGGGCGTGGTGGCGCGGGCTTCCCGACCGGAATCAAATGGCAGACCGTGCTCGATGCGGCGGGCGCCGAGAAGTTCATTGTCTGCAATGCCGACGAAGGCGACAGCGGCACCTTTGCCGATCGGCTGTTGATGGAAGGCGACCCCTATTGCCTGATCGAGGGCATGGCGATCGCCGCGCATGCCGTCGGCGCCGGGCATGGTTATATCTATATCCGCTCCGAATATCCCTTTGCGGTTACGACGATGCGCGCGGCGATCGAAGGTGCGGCGACGCGGATCGCGCCCTTCACGCTCGAGGTGCGCGTCGGCGCGGGCGCCTATGTCTGCGGCGAGGAAACCGCCTTGCTCGAATCGATCGAGGGCAAGCGCGGCCAGGTCCGCGCCAAGCCGCCACTGCCGGCGATCGCCGGGCTGTTCGGCCGCCCGACGGTGATCAACAACGCGCTCAGCCTCGCAGCGGTCCCCTTCATTCTCGCCGAGGGCGCTGAAGCCTATGCGGGGGTCGGTTTCGGTCGGTCGCGCGGGACGATCCCGGTCCAACTCGCCGGCAATGTCCGCAATGGTGGGCTGTACGAGATCGGCTTCGGCATCACGCTCGGCGAACTGGTCGAGACGATCGGCGGCGGCACCGAAAGCGGTCGTCCGGTGCGCGCGGTGCAGGTCGGCGGCCCGCTCGGCGCCTATTTCCCGCCATCGATGTTCCACCTGCCGTTCGACTATGAGGCGTTCACCGCGGCCGGCGGGCTGATCGGCCATGCCGGGATCACGGTGTTCGACGACAGCGTCGACATGGCGCACATGGCGCGCTTCGCGATGGAATTCTGCGCGGTCGAGAGCTGTGGCAAATGCACGCCGTGCCGTATCGGTTCGACCCGCGGCGTCGAGACGGTCGACCGCATCATTGCGGGCCAGGACGTTGCGGGGGAAGTCGAGATCCTGCGCGATCTCTGCGAAACGATGAAATATGGCTCGCTCTGCGCCCTGGGCGGTTTCACGCCCTATCCGGTGCTCAGCGCGCTCGATCATTTCCCCGAGGATTTTGGCGGGGCGCCGGTCGCCCTCGCGGCGGAGTAGCGACATGGCGTGGCGCGGCGAGATCGATCTGGGGACGCGACCGGCGACGAGCGAGACGCAGGTCACGCTCAGCATCGACGGGCGGGACATCACCGTTCCCGCAGGAACCTCGCTGATCCGCGCCGCCGCGTTGCTCGGCACCAACATCCCCAAGTTGTGTGCGACCGATAGCCTCGAAGCCTTCGGTTCGTGCCGGCTGTGCCTGGTCGAGATCGACGGCAGGGCGGGTTACCCCGCCTCCTGCACCACCCCGGTCGCACCGGCGATGGTCGTGCGGACCCAGACCGAAAAGCTCAAGAAGCTGCGCCGCGGGGTGATGGAGCTCTACATCTCGGACCATCCGCTCGATTGCCTGACCTGCGCAGCCAATGGCGATTGCGAATTGCAGGACCAGGCTGGCGCGGTCGGGCTGCGCGAGGTGCGCTATGGCGCCGGTGCCAACCATCTCGGCAAGCCCAAGGACACGTCCAACCCCTATTTCGATTTCGATCCGTCGAAATGCATCGTCTGCTCGCGCTGCGTGCGCGCCTGTGACGAGGTGCAGGGCACCTTCGCGCTGACGATCGACGGCATGGGCTTCGCCAGCAAGGTCGCGGCGAGCCAGGCGGAGGATTTTTTCTCCAGCGAATGCGTCTCGTGCGGCGCCTGCGTCCAGGCCTGCCCGACCGCGACATTGGTCGAGAAGAAGGTCGCCGAGATCGGCACGCCCGATCGCGCGATCGTCACCACCTGCGCCTATTGCGGTGTTGGCTGCACCTTCCGCGCCGAGATGCGCGGCGAGGAACTGGTACGGATGGTGCCATGGAAGGAAGGCAAGGCCAATCGCGGTCACAGTTGCGTCAAGGGCCGTTTCGCCTGGGGTTATGCCCAGCACAAGGAACGCATCCTCTCGCCGATGATCCGTGCGTCGATCGACCAGCCATGGCGCGAAGTGAGCTGGGGCGAGGCGATCGCGTACACCGCGTCCGAGTTCCGCCGCATCCAGGACAAGTACGGCAAGCATTCGGTCGGCGGGATCACCTCGAGCCGTTGCACCAATGAGGAGACCTTCCTCGTCCAGAAGCTGGTCCGCGCCGGCTTCGGCAACAACAATGTCGATACCTGCGCGCGCGTCTGCCACTCGCCGACCGGATACGGCCTCAAGACCACCTTTGGCACGTCGGCGGGCACGCAGGATTTCGACAGCGTCGAGCATAGCGATGTCGTGCTGATCATCGGCGCCAACCCGACCGACGGGCACCCGGTGTTCGCCAGCCGGCTGAAGCGCCGCCTGCGTCAGGGCGCCAAGCTGATCGTCGTCGATCCGCGCCGCACCGACATCGTGCGCAGCCCGCATGTCGCCGCCGAACATCATCTCGCGCTGCAGCCCGGCACCAATGTCGCGGTGCTGACCGCGATGGCGCATGTCATCGTCACCGAGGGGCTCGCCGACGAGGCGTTCATTCGCGAGCGCTGCGACTGGTCCGAATATGAGGATTGGGCCGCGTTCGTCGCCGATCCGCGCCACGCGCCCGAGGCGGTCGCGCCGCTGACCGGCGTGCCGGCCGAGACGTTGCGCGAGGCGGCGCGGCTGTTCGCCACCGGCGGCAATGGCGCGATCTATTACGGCCTCGGCGTGACCGAGCACAGCCAGGGCTCGACCACGGTGATGGCGATCGCCAACCTCGCAATGGTCACCGGCAATATCGGCCGACCCGGCGTCGGGGTGAACCCGCTGCGTGGCCAGAACAACGTCCAGGGCGCCTGCGACATGGGCAGCTTCCCGCACGAACTGTCGGGCTATCGCCATGTCTCCGACGATGCCGCACGCGAGATGTTCCGCGACCTGTGGGGCGTGGCGATCGATCACGAGCCCGGCCTGCGTATTCCCAACATGCTCGACGCCGCGGTCGATGGCAGCTTCAAGGGGATCTATATCCAGGGCGAGGACATCCTCCAGTCCGATCCCGACACGCGCCACGTCTCGGCCGGCCTCGCGGCGATGGAATGTGTCGTGGTCCACGACCTGTTCCTCAACGAGACCGCCAACTACGCGCACGTCTTCCTGCCCGGCTCGACCTTTCTCGAAAAGAACGGCACCTTCACCAATGCCGAGCGGCGCATCCAGCGCGTGCGCAAGGTGATGACGCCGTTGAACGGCTATGAGGACTGGGAGATCACCCAGTTGCTCGCCCAGGCGCTCGGCTACGACATGGCCTATGACCATCCGTCGCAGATCATGGACGAGATCGCCGCGCTGACGCCGTCCTTCGCCGGCGTTTCCTTCGCGCGGCTCGACGAGCTCGGCTCGGTGCAATGGCCTTGCAACGCCGAGGCGCCCGCGGGCACGCCGATCATGCATATCGACGGCTTCGTGCGCGGGCGCGGCAAGTTCGTGCGCACCGAATATGTCGCGACCGAGGAGCGCACCGGTCCGCGCTTCCCGCTGCTGCTCACCACCGGGCGCATCCTCAGCCAGTATAATGTCGGCGCGCAGACCCGGCGCACCGAAAACAGCCGCTGGCACGAGGAAGACCGGCTCGAAATCCATCCGCACGATGCCGAGCAGCGCGGCATCGTCGAGGGCGACTGGGTGCGCGTCGCCAGCCGCGCCGGCGACACCTCGCTGCGTGCGCTGGTCACCGATCGCGTCGCGCCGGGGGTGGTCTACACCACCTTCCACCACCCCTCGACCCAGGCCAATGTCGTCACCACCGACAATAGCGACTGGGCGACCAACTGCCCGGAGTACAAGGTCACCGCGGTGCAGGTCGGCAAGTCGAACGGCCCGACCGACTGGCAGGAAGGTTATGACGCGCTCGGCCGGCGGTCGCGGCGGATCGACGCGGTGGCGGCCGAATGAGCCGGACGCTGGACAAGCTGGTCCACATGGCCAATCAGATCGCGGTGGAATTCGGCTATCAGCAACCCGGCGACGCGGTCGAGGCGACCTATGATCACCTCTGGCATTACTGGGATCCGGCGATGCGCGCGTCGATCGTCGCGCATCTCGACCAGGGCGGCGCCGGGCTCGATCCGGTGGCGCGCGAGGCCGTGGCACGGCTGGCGACGCGCGACGCGGCATGAGTGACGGCGCGGTCGGCACGCGCTTCCGCCAGGTTCTTGCTGATGGTGGCGAGCATCGCCTGACCCGCGCGGTCGCGCTCGAGCGGCCCGTCGCGGTCGAGTTCAACGGCATCGGCTATGCGGTGATGATGGCGACGCCCGCCGACCTGATCGATTTCGCTTATGGTTTCGCGCTTGCCGAGCGGCTCGTCGACAGTGCTGCCGAGATCGTCGCGGCGGAAACGCATGATACCGATCGCGGCACCGTGCTGCGCATCACGCTGGTCGCCGCGCGCGGCGAGCGCATTCTCGACCGTGTGCGCCACCGCGTCTCGGAATCGTCCTGCGGCCTGTGCGGGATCGAAAATCTCGCTGCGGCGCTGCGGCCGATACCCGTGGTGACGGCACGAGCGATGGCCCCGCGCGAAGCGATCTTCGCCGCGCTCGCCGCGATGCGCGCGCATCAGCCGCTCAACGCAGCGACCGGCGCGGTGCATGCCGCCATGGCCTGCGACAGCGTGGGGGCGATCCGCCTGGCACGCGAAGATGTCGGGCGGCACAATTCCTTCGACAAGCTGATCGGCGCGATGGCGCGCGCCGGGCAGGGGTGGGACGGGGGCTTCGCTTTGCTGTCGTCGCGCTGCTCCTATGAACTGGTCGAGAAAGCGGCGATCGCCGGCTGCCCGATGCTGGTCACCGTCTCGGCGCCGACCAGCCTTGCCATCGCGCGTGCCGCCGAGGCCGGACTCACGCTCGTCTCGCTGGCGCGCTCCGACGCCTACCTCACCGACGCGGAGCCCGCGACGTGACCCGCGTGCTCGGCGCAGTGCTTGCCGGCGGGCAATCGCGGCGCTTCGGCAGCGACAAGGCGCTTGCCGAACTCGATGACCGTCCGCTCATCGCGCATGCCGCGTCAGCGCTCGAACCTTTTGTCGCCCAGGCCGTCATCTGCGGCCGGGCCTTCGGCGATTATGTGGCGCTGGCGGATAGGCCCGGAACCGGCCTCGGGCCACTCGGCGGCCTCGCGGCGGCGCTGCGCCATGCCGCGGATCACGGCTTCGATGCGGTGCTGTCGATCGGCTGCGACATGCCGCTACTCCCGGCCGACCTCGTCTCAACACTGCTTGCGATCGGCCCACCCGTCGCGGTTCGCGCGCTGCCAATCTGCGGCCTGTGGCGCGCGGAAGACGCCGATCGGCTCGACCGTCATCTCGTTGAGCGCGACGATCGCTCGATGCGCGGCTGGCTGGCGGCTTGTGGCGGTCAGTGGTTCGAGGGCGATATGGCCCTTGCGAATATCAACACGCCGGCGGACCTCGCGGCGCTGATCTTGCGCCGCGACTGACGCCGCCCTTTCACAAGCCCGGTCCCCTTGCTAAGGCCGCCGCGACTCTCGCATTCGCCATCACCTGGCGCGCCCGTACGGCTTGATCGCCGTCTCCCCGCCGCGTCCGGCCCGAGGCCCCATTTGGGAAGGACCCATCGCACCATGACCGCCATTGGACAGGACACGCTAAAGTCTCGCGCGACGCTCACCGCAGGTGGCAAGTCCTACGACTATTTCGCGCTTACCAAGGCGGCCGAGGCCTATGGCGACATTTCGCGGCTGCCCTTCTCGATGAAGGTGCTGCTCGAGAACATGCTGCGCTTCGAGGACGGCGTCACCGTCACCACCGAGGACGTCAAGGCGATCATCGACTGGCAGAACAACCCCGTCGCGCCCGATCGCGAGATCCAGTATCGCCCGGCGCGCGTGCTGATGCAGGATTTCACCGGCGTGCCGTGCGTCGTCGATCTCGCCGCGATGCGCGATGCGATCACCAAGCTCGGCGGCGACGCGGCCAAGATCAATCCGCTGGTCCCGGTTCATCTCGTCATCGATCACTCGGTGATGGTCGACGAATTCGGTACGCCCAAGGCGTTCGCCGACAATGTCGATCTCGAATATCAGCGCAACATGGAGCGCTATGAGTTCCTCAAATGGGGCTCCAAGGCGCTCGACAATTTCTCGGTCGTGCCGCCGGGCACCGGCATCTGCCACCAGGTCAATCTCGAATATATCGGCCAGGCCGTATGGTCGTCCAAGGGGACCGACGGCGCCACGATGGCCTATCCCGACACGCTCGTCGGTACCGACAGCCACACCACGATGGTCAACGGTCTCGGCGTGCTCGGCTGGGGCGTCGGCGGGATCGAGGCCGAGGCCGCGATGCTCGGCCAGCCGGTCTCGATGCTCATCCCCGAGGTCGTTGGTTTCAAGCTGACCGGTGCGCTCAAGGAAGGCATCACCGCCACCGATCTGGTGCTGACCGTCACGCAGATGCTGCGCGCCAAGGGCGTGGTCGGCCGCTTCGTCGAATTCTACGGCCCCGGCCTTGCCGCGATGACGCTCGCCGATCGCGCGACGATCGCCAACATGGCGCCGGAATATGGCGCGACCTGCGGCTTCTTCCCGATCGACGAACGCACGATGGAATATATGCGGCTGACCGGCCGCCCCGACGAAACTGTCGCGCTGACCGAGGCCTATGCCAAGGCGCAGGGTTTCTGGCGTTACGCCGACAGCCCCGATCCCATCTTCACCGACACGCTCGAACTCGACATGAGCAGCGTCGTCGCCAGCCTTGCCGGCCCCAAGCGCCCGCAGGACCGCGTCAGCCTCAACAAGGTCGACGAAGTGTTCAACGGCGACCTGTTCAAGGTCTACAAGAAGGAAGCGCCGGTCCGCGCCGCGGTCGCCGGGCGCGACCATGATCTCGGCGACGGCGACGTCGTCATCGCCGCGATCACCAGCTGCACCAACACCTCGAACCCCTCGGTGCTGGTCGCCGCCGGCCTCGTCGCGCGCAAGGCGCGTGCCTTCGGCCTGACCCCCAAGTCCTGGGTCAAGACCAGCCTTGCACCTGGCTCGCAGGTCGTCACCGACTATCTCGACAAGGCCGGGCTGACCGACGATCTCAACGCGATGGGCTTCAACCTCGTCGGTTATGGCTGCACCACCTGCATCGGCAACAGCGGCCCGCTCGCGCCGGAGCTTTCGGCGGCGATCGCCGATAACGATCTCGTCGCCGCCTCGGTGCTGTCGGGCAACCGCAACTTCGAGGGCCGCGTGTCGCCCGACGTGCGCGCCAACTTCCTCGCCTCGCCGCCGCTGGTCGTCGCCTATGCGCTCAAGGGCACGGTGACCGAGGACATGGTCGAGACGCCGATCGGCCAGGGCAGCGACGGGCAGGACGTCTATCTCAAGGACATCTGGCCGACCAACCAGGAGGTCGCCGAGACGATGGCGGCGAACATCGACGACACGATGTTCCGCAACCGCTACGGCAATGTCTATGCCGGCGACGCGAAATGGCGCGGCATCGAGATCGAAGGCTCGGCCACCTATACCTGGCGCGCCGGCTCGACCTATGTCGCCAACCCGCCCTATTTCGACGGCATGACGATGACCCCGGCGCCGGTGATGGACATCATCGAGGCGCGACCGCTCGCCATTCTCGGCGATTCGATCACCACCGACCACATCAGCCCGGCCGGCAGCATCAAGGCGGATTCACCCGCCGGCGTGTTCCTGCAGGAGCATCAGGTCAGCCGCGCCGACTTCAACTCCTATGGCGCGCGGCGCGGCAACCATGACGTGATGATGCGCGGCACCTTCGCCAACATCCGCATCAAGAACGAGATGGTACCCGGCGTCGAGGGCGGCATGACGCATTATCATGGCGAGGTGATGCCGATCTACGACGCGGCGATGCGCTTCAAGGCGGACGGCGTGCCGCTCGTCATCGTCGCGGGCAAGGAATATGGCACCGGCTCGTCGCGCGACTGGGCGGCCAAGGGCACCAATTTGCTCGGCGTGCGCGCGGTCATCACCGAGAGCTTCGAGCGCATCCACCGCTCGAACCTCGTCGGCATGGGCGTGCTGCCGCTGCAGTTCGCCGAAGGCGTCAGCCGCGAGACGCTGAAGCTCGACGGTTCGGAGAGCTTCACCATCCAGCATGTCGCCGACATCCGCCCGCGTCAGGTCGTCGACGTCATCCTGACCCGCGCCGACGGCGCCACGGAAACCTTCAAGACGCGCTGCCGGATCGATACCGTCAACGAGCTCGAATATTTCCTCAATGGCGGAATCCTCCAATACGTGCTGCGCAAGCTCGCCGCATAGGAAGTTCGATCGGGGAAGGCGTTCGCTGCTGCCGCACGGCTCACGCGGCGCCGGGAGTGGCGCTTTCCCCGACGCCTGTCGCGATCAGCGGCAGGGCTGACCGGGATTGAAGATCGTCACGTCGCGGACGATCTTGCCGTTCCTCACGGTAAGGAAATCCGCCAGCGTCATCGTGCCGCCGGATCCCAACGCCTTGCTGTGCGCGGTGAACAGGACTGCGACACGCTCGCCCTCGACGACCCAGTCGGTCGCCTCGACCGTCAGATCGGGCATCGCCTTGATCAGCGCTTCATGGCCACGCCGCACGGGTTCGGGGCCGATCGACGGCTTGCAGCTGTCCGACGCAATCACCACGGCATCGTCGGCGTAGAGGCTTGCCAGCCCTCCAGCATCGTGGCGATTGATTGCGGCCAGCGTCGCCTCGGCGACGGCGCGCGGGCCGGTATCGACGGCAGCCGCCATCATTGCGAGCGGTAGCAGGATCATCGATCTCTCCTTCGCGTCGCATGCTGCGTCGATCGTGCCGGCCGGTCAACGCCCACGAAAATGCCCGCCGGGATCACTCCCGACGGGCATCCTTTCCTCCCCAGGAAACTCTCCCGTTCAGCCGCCGACCCGGCCGAGCCGGTGATACAGCGCGCTGATCCGCGACATCCGAACATCATCCTCGCCGACCTTGGCGATCAGCGTGGCGAGCGCCTCCTTCATCAAGGCGAAGTCCTCGGTCGAGAAAACCGCACGGGCACGATGGGGTTCGGTCATCACGCAGCCTCCTTGCTGAATTGCGCCGCCTCGGTCGATTCGCCGAGCGCGGTGGTCGAGCTCGCGCCGCCGGCAACCGCCTGGGCGACGAGATCGAAATAGCCCGTGCCGACCTCGCGCTGGTGGCGCGTGGCGGTGTAGCCATTGGCTTCGCTGGCGAACTCGGCCTGCTGCAGCTCGGAATAGGCCGCCATGCCGCGATCCTTGTAGCCGCGCGCCAGCTCGAACATGCCGTGGTTGAGGCTGTGGAAGCCGGCCAGCGTGACGAACTGGAACTTGTAGCCCATCGCGCCGATCTCGCGCTGGAACTTGGCGATCGTCTCCTTGTCGAGCTTGGCCTCCCAGTTGAAGCTGGGCGAGCAGTTATAGGCCAGCATCTTGTTGGGATATTGCTTCTTGATCGCCTCGGCGAAGCGGCGCGCATCGTCGAGATTGGGGTAGGAGGTTTCCCACCACAACAGATCGGCATGCTCGGCGAACGCCAGCCCGCGCTTGATGCAATGGTCGACGCCGGTCCCGTCCTTGAGGCGGAAAAAGCCTTCGGCCGTCCGCTCGCCGGTCAGGAACTCGTGATCGCGCTCGTCGATGTCCGACGTGATCAGCTTGGCGCTCTCCGCATCGGTGCGTGCGCAGATGATCGTCGGCACGCCCGACACATCGGCGGCGAGCCGCGCGGAATCGAGGTTGCGGATATGCGCCTGGGTCGGGATCAGCACCTTGCCGCCGAGATGGCCGCACTTCTTCTCGCTGGCGAGCTGGTCCTCATAATGCACCCCCGCGACGCCGGCGGCGATATAGGCCTTCATGATCTCGAAGCAGTTGAGCGGCCCGCCAAAGCCGGCCTCGGCATCGGCGACGATCGGCGCGAACCAGTCGCGCGAGGCGCCGCCTTCCGAATGCTCGATCTGGTCGGCACGCTGGAGGGCGTTGTTGATCCGCCGCGCCAGGTCCGGGCCGGCATTGGCCGGGTAGAGCGACTGGTCGGGATACATCGCACCGGCGGTGTTGGCATCGGCGGCGACCTGCCAGCCCGACAGATAGATTGCCTTGAGGCCCGCGCGGACCTGCTGCATCGCCTGGTTGCCGCTCATCGCGCCGAGCGCGTTGATGTAATCCTCGCTCTTGAGCAGTTCCCACAGCCGGTTGGCACCGCGCCGGGCCAGCGTGTGCTCGATCGCGACCGATCCGCGCAGCTTCGCCACGTCGGCCGGGGTATAGGGACGGGTGATCCCGTCGAAACGGCCGGTGGGGGCGGGGACCAGATCCTCGAAAGTCATTGTCGCGTCCTTTACACTGCGATGCGTTTGCTGACGCTCGGATCGACGAAATTCCGCGCATGAGCCAGCCTTATCGCCCACAATCCGGGTCGGGCTGTCGGCTCACGATGGCCGGTTGATGCAATGCTGTAACTAATTTACAAGTTTGGGCTAGATCCACGGCACGAGCATGACGATGGCGGAAGGCAAGATACTGGCGGGGCATGCGGTCAGGCGGCTGCGGCGTCAGGCCGGGCTGACCCAGGCGGCGATGGCCGAGATACTGGCGATCTCGCCAAGCTATCTCAACCTCGTCGAACGCAACCAGCGGCCGGTTTCGGCGACCTTGCTGGTGCGCCTCGCCGAGCGCTTCGACTTCGACCCGCGCAGCCTCGCGGCCGGCGAGCCCGGCGGTGGTGCGGCGGCGATCCGGCGGCGCCTCGCCGACCCGATGTTCGCCGACCTCGAAATCGATCGCAACGAGGTCGAGGACTGGCTCGCCGCGGCGCCCGGCGGCGCTGAGGCCTTTGCGCGGGTGTTCGATCGGGCCGGGGCAGGGACGGTGGTCGACGCGGTCGCCGACCCGGTGGCACTGGTGCGGCGCGAGATCGAGCGCTGGCGCGGCCATTTCGCCGATCTCGACGCGGCCGCCGAGGCGCTGGCCGACGAATTGCGGCTCGGCGCGGGCGATTTGTACGGCGCGATCGCCGAGCGGTTGCGCGTCAAGCACAGCCTCGCGATCCGCGTCCTGCCGGTCGACGTCATGCCCGACATGCTGCAACGGCTCGATCTTCACGCGCGGCAACTCCAATTATCCGAGACGCTCGACCCGGCATCGCGCACCTTCGCGGTGGCGACGCAGCTCGCGCTGATCGAGGTGCGCGGCGAGATCGAAGCGTTGGCGCGCGGCGCGGGTTTTGCCGAGCGCGCGACCGAGCGGCTGTTCCGTCGCCATCTCGCCAGCTATTTCGCGGCCGCGCTGATGATGCCCTATGCCCGTTTCCTGCGCGCCTGCGAGAGCACGGGTTACGACATCGAGCTGCTCCAGCGCCGTTTCGGCGCCGGCTTCGAGCAGGTCGCGCATCGCCTGACCACGCTGCAGCGCGTCGGTGCGCGCGGGCTGGCCTTCTTCATGGTGCGGATCGATCGCGCCAGCCAGGCCTCCAAGCGCTTCTCCGGCGCGAGCGGCGCGGCGCTCGCCGAGGCCGAGGGGCGGTGCCCGCTCTGGCGCCTGCACGCGGCGTTCGACCGGCCCGGCAGCCTCGTCGTCCAGCTCGTCGAGCTCGAGGATGGCGCGCGCTGGCTGACCATGGCGCGCACCGTCACCCCGCAGGGGCGGCGCTATGGCGGCGTGCCGGCGGAGTTCGCCGTCGGGCTCGGGGTCGCGGCCGACCAGGCGCGCACGCTCGCCGTGGCGCGCGGGGTCGATCTGGCGGGCGAGGCGATGCCGGTCGGGCTTGGCTGCCGGGCCTGTTTCCGCGGCGAATGCCCACAGCGGTCGGTGGCGCCCGCCGGCCGCGCGCTGACCGTCAGCGATCGCGAGCGGCGGCTGTCGGCCCTGACCTTCGCCGGGGATTGATCGGGCGGCGCGGCCCGCTACAGCGGCGCTCCGGGCCGAGCACAGGGGCGCAGATCATCGACCGCGACATCGCCACGACGACGTTTCTTCGGCTGGGCGATTTCGCCGTGCCACGCTGGGTGATCCTGACGCTGGTCGCGCTCGCCGCGCGGGCGGTGACCTTCGGCAATCCGGTGCTGCATGTCGACGAGCAATTCTATTTTGCCGTCGCCGACGCGATGCGCCACGGCGCGCTGCCCTTCGTCGATGTGTGGGACCGCAAGCCCGTCGGCCTGTTCCTGGTCTATCTGCCCGCTGCGATGCTCGGGCCCGTCATCGGCATCTGGGCCTATCAGGCGCTCGCGCTGCTGTGCGTCGTGCTCACCGCCGTGATGATCGCCCGACTGGCCGAGCGCGCCGGCTGGGGACGCGGCGCGCTGGTCGCGGCGATCCTCTATATCCTGTGGCTGAACGTCGCCGACGGGCAGGGCGGGCAGTCGCCGGTCTTCTACAACCCGCTCGTCGCCGGGGCGATGCTGCTCGTGCTGCCGCGCCCGGGCGAACCCTGTCGCCCGCGTGCGATCGGGCTCGCGGCGATGGCGCTGATCGGCCTGTCGCTGCAGATCAAATATTCGACCGTGTTCGAGGGGATCTGGATCGGCCTGATCCTGTTGTGGCGTGAGTGGCGCGCCGGTCGCGCGCTCGCCGCGGTGCTCGGCTACGGCGTCGCACTCGTGCTCGTCGCGCTCCTGCCGACCCTCGCCGCGGCGGGGGTCTATGCCGCGCTCGGCCAGGAACAGGCGTTTCTCTACGCCAATTTCATCTCGGTGCTGCAACGCCGCCCCGACAGCTGGCAGGAAAGCGGCAGCAATTTCGTCCTGCTCGTGCTCAGCATCCTGCCCTTGATGGCGGCGGCATGGGCCGGGCGCCGGATCGGCGCGCAAGATACCGCACGCAACGAGGTCCGTCGCTTCCTGCATGGCTGGCTGATCGCGGCAATCGTCGGTGTGCTGTTGTTCGGGTCGTACTTCAATCACTACGCCCTGCCGCTGCTGGTCCCGGGCTGCGTCTGCGCGGCCGCGTGGTTCGGGGAGGGCCGGCGCGGTCAACGCATCGGCTGGGCGCTGGCCGCGATCGTCGCTCTGGTCGGCCAGGCGATCGTGATCGACGACATCCACAAGCGTGGCAGTACGGCCGAGCTGCGTGCGCTCGCAGCGACGGTGGGTAGCGGGCCGGGCTGCCTCTACATCTTCTCGGGCGACACGATGCTCTATCCCGCGACCGGCCGATGCAGCGAGACGCCCTATCTCTTCCCCAGCCATCTCGATCGCGAGCGCGAGCAGGGCGCGATCGGCGTCGATCAGGTCGCCGAGGTGCGCCGCATCTTCGCCCGTCGCCCGGCGGTCGTGGTGATGCGCCCGCCCTATAAGGGCGAGCGCTCGGAGATGCGCGCGCTCGCGGTCCGCCTGCTCGCCGAAGGCGGTTACCGCCGGACTGCGACCCGCCCGCTCGGTAGCCAGCGGATCGAAATCTTCACCCGCTGATCAGGCGCCCGCGACGTCGAGCCGCTCGAGCTGCCCGGCATCGAGCACCAGTCCCCTCGCCGGCAGCAGCTCTTCGAGCTGCGCCACACTCGTCGCGCTGGCGATCGGCGCGGTGATCCCCGGCTGTCCGGCGAGCCAGGCGAGCGCGATCTGCGCCAGCGTCGCGCCGGTCTCCTCGGCGATGGCGTCCATTGCCGCCAGCACGCGCGTGCCGCGTTCGTCGAGATACTCGCTGACCCGGCTGCCGCGCACGCTCTTGCCGAAATCGTCGGGACTGCGATATTTCCCGGTCAGGAAACCGGCCGCGAGCCCGAAATAGGGCACCACGCCGATATTATGCTCGACGCAATAGTCCTGCAGTTCGCCCTCGAAGCTGTGCCGTCGGATGAGGTTATATTCGGGCTGCAACGCCTGATAATGCGGCAGTCCGGCCGCGCGTGCCGCCTCGTTGGCGGACTTGAGCCGCGCGGCGTGGAAGTTCGACGCGCCGAGAACACGTACCTTGCCCGCCGCCACCAGCTTGCCGAACGCCTCCAGCGCCGCTTCCTGCGGCGTGTCGTCATCGTCCTGATGCGCGAAATACAGGTCGATGCATTCGACGCCGAGCCGCCTCAGCGACGCCTCGCACGCCGCCGCGATCCGTGCCGGCGCAAGCTTCTCGCCGCCCTCGCCGGGTAGCATCCCAACCTTGGTCGCGATCAACACCTTGTCGCGCTTGCCCGAGGCCTTGAGCCATTCGCCGATCATGCTCTCGGACTCGCCGCCCCGATGGCCCGGCGCCCAGGCCGAATAGACGTCGGCGGTGTCAATCATCGTCCCGCCGCCGGCGACGAACGCGTCGAGCACGGCAAAGCTCGCCGCCCGGTCGGCGGTCCAGCCGAAGACGTTGCCGCCCAGCACCAGCGGGGCGATGTGGAGGTCGGACGATCCGAGCCGGCGGAGCATGGTCACTGGTTGTTCCCGTCACTGTCTTCATCGCCGTCATCGGCGCTGTTGCTGTCGACCGCGTTGACCTCCATGCTGTTGGCATCGAGCATCGCCGCGGCGTCGCTGAGTTGCTTGTCTTCGCTCGCCGTCGTCGCGCCCGGCTGGCGCTCGCCATGGCAGGCGGCGAGCAGCACCAGCGGCACGGTCAGCACGGCCAGTACCGTACGGCGCATGCTATTCCTCGATCTCATTGCCCATGTCGCGCATTGCCTGGCCGGTCTTCTGCTTGGCCTTGCCGGTGGCATTCTGGACAGCTGCCGCGCCGTTGTCGATCATCGCCTCGCCCGAGCCGAAGGCACGGTCGGAAGCCGCCTCGGTATCGTTGGCGGCCTCGACCATCGTCGCGTTTGCGTCGGCGGCGATCGTGTCGGCCGCCTGGGCGGTCTCGTTCTGCGCCTTGGGGCTGCAGCCGGCGATGGCGATCAGGGCAAGGCCGACGAGCGGCAGGGTGAAGATCGTGCGCATGGGGGAGTACTCCGTGGCTGGGGTGGGCGCGCCGTTTCGGTGGCGGCAACGCTATCGAACCCGCCAAACGCGCGCAATCGCCTTCGGGTCCGCCGATCCGACATTGACCTCATATAAAGATATCTTTATATCGTGATGTGACATGGCAATCGCACTCGATATCTTTCGCGCCCTCGCCGATGCGACACGGCTTCGCATCATGGCGCTGTTGCGCTCGATGGAGCTGTCGGTCGGCGAACTCGCGCAGGTGCTGGGGCAAAGCCAGCCGCGCGTCTCGCGCCACGTGAAAATTCTTTGCGACGCCGGCCTGGCCGAGCGGCGCAAGGAAGGCAGCTGGGTGTTCGTCGCGCTCGGCGCCGCCGCGCGGGTCGAGCCTGTGCTTGCGGCGCTCGACAGTTGGGCGGTGCAGGAGCCCGATCATTGGCGTCTCGCCGACGCCGCACGGCTCGCTGCGGTGCGTGCCGATCGTGCCTCGGCGGCGGCGGGCTGGTTCGAGGCCAATGCCGGCCAATGGGACGCGATCCGCTCGCTCCACATCGCCGAGAGCGAGGTCGAGCAGGCGATGGGCGCCGTGCTGGGCGACGACAAGGTCGGCCAGCTGATCGACATCGGCACCGGCACCGGGCGCATGCTCGAACTGTTCGCCGGCCGTGCCGAGCGCGCGCTCGGCATCGACCGCAGCTCCGAAATGCTCCGCCTTGCCCGCGCCAAGTTGAGCGAGCGCGGCCTCGCCAATGCCGAGCTGCGCCAGGCCGATCTCTACGCTTTGCCGCTCGCCGATGGCGCGGCCGATGTCGCGATCATCCACCATGTGCTGCACTTCGCGCAGCAGCCCGGCGCGGCGATCGCCGAGGCGGCGCGCGTCCTCGCGCCCGGCGGGCGCCTGCTGATCGTCGATTTCGCGCCGCATGAGCGCGAGGAACTGCGCACGCGCGACGCACATGCCCGGCTCGGCTTTTCGGACGATCAGATCTCGGGCTGGTTCAGTGTCGCCGGGCTGGTCGCGGCGCGGACCGAGACGCTCAAGGGCAGCGAATTGACGGTGAAATTGTGGCTCGGGCGCAAGCTTGGGCCAGCGTTGCGTGAGGTGAAGGCGGCATGAGCATTTCGATCCCCCAGCTCGAGGAAGCGCGCCGCGCGCTCGATGCGCCGCTCTACGCCGATGTCGGCGGCGACATCGCGCTGAGCTTCGAATTCTTCCCCCCCAAGACCGACCGGATGGAAGAGCAATTGTGGGAGGCGATCGGCGCGCTTGCGCCGCTCGCGCCGCGTTTTGTTTCGGTGACCTATGGCGCGGGCGGCTCGACCCGGGAGCGCACCCACGCCACCGTCGCGCGCATTGCGCGCGAGACCGGGCTAGCTGCGGCAGCGCACCTGACTTGTGTCGAGGCGACGCGCGAGGAAATCGACGCTGTCGCACGTGAGTATTGGGACGCCGGCGTCCGTCACATCGTCGCGCTGCGTGGCGATCCGCCCGTGGCGGGCACCCGCTACGCCCCGCATCCGGGCGGCTATGAGAATGCCGCCGCGCTCGTCGCGGGTCTCCGCAAGCTGCACCCTTTCGAAATTTCGGTCGCGGCCTATCCCGAGGCGCACCCCGATGCCGCGAACAAGGCGGCCGATCTCGACAATCTCAGGCGCAAGCTCGATGCAGGGGCGAGCCGGGCGATCACGCAGTTCTTCTTCGAGCCCGAGACCTTCTTCCGCTTCCGCGACGATGTCGCGGCTGCCGGCATCAAGGCCGAGATCGTGCCCGGCATCATGCCGGTGACCAATTTCGCCGCGATAAAGCGCATGTCGGCGATGTGCGGCACGGCGGTGCCGAGCTGGCTCGGCCGGCTGTTCGACGGACTCGACGACCATCCAGGCGCGCGCCAGCTGGTCGCCGCGACGATCGCCGCTGAACTGTGCCGCAGGCTCTATGCCGGCGGCGTGCGGCATTTCCACTTCTACACCCTCAACCGTGCCGAGCTGAGTTATGCCATCGCGCATCTGCTCGGCGTGCGCGGCCAGGGTCTGGCACAAGAGGCAGCGGCATGACGCCACGTGAACGATTGATCGCGGAAAGCGCGAAACGCATCCTGATCACCGACGGCGCGTTCGGCACCGAGATCCAGAACTGGAAGCTCGCCGAGGCCGATTATGCCGGCGATCTCGGCCTGACGCACGACCAGAAGGGCAATAACGACATCCTCGCGCTGACCCGGCCCGACGTGCCCGAGTCGATCACGCGTGCCTATTTCGACGCCGGGGCCGACATCGTCTCGACCAACACCTTCTCGGCCAACATCATCAGCCAGGCCGATTATGGGGCGGAGGCGCTGGTCCGCGACATCAACCTCGCCTCGGCGCAGATCGCGCGCGGCCTTGCCGACCACTATGCCGCGAAGGACGGCCGCCCGCGCTTTGTCGCCGGTGCGATCGGCCCGACCAACAAGACGCTGTCGCTCAGCCCCGACGTCAACGATCCCGGCTATCGCGAGATCGACTTCGACCATCTGAAGGGCGTCTATCGCGAGCAGATCGATGCGCTGGTCGAGGGCGGGGTGGATTTCATCCTGATCGAAACGGTGTTCGATACGCTCAACGCCAAGGCCGGCATCATGGCCGCGATCGAGGCGGGCGAGGCGCTCGGCCGCGACCTGCC
This sequence comes from Parasphingomonas halimpatiens, assembly GCF_036663795.1. NCBI lineage: Bacteria > Pseudomonadati > Pseudomonadota > Alphaproteobacteria > Sphingomonadales > Sphingomonadaceae > Parasphingomonas > Parasphingomonas halimpatiens. Next base: position 93,197 of record NZ_JAXOJP010000012.1, on the reverse strand, counting down.
GATCATGCTGTCGATGACGCTCACCGACCTGTCGGGCCGCAACTTGTCGGGCCATACCGTCGAGGCCTTCTGGCATGCCGTCCGGCATGCGCGACCGGTGACGATCGGGCTCAATTGTTCCTTTGGTGCCGAGCAGTTGCGCCCGCATGTCAAGACACTGTCGCAGATCGCCGACACGCTGATCATGGTCTATCCCAATGCCGGGCTGCCCAACGAGCTCGGCGCCTATGACGAGATGCCCGAAACCACCGCCGCGCTGGTGCGCGACTGGGCCGATGCCGGCCAGGTCAACATCCTCGGCGGTTGCTGCGGCTCGACCCCGGCGCACATCAAGGCGATCGTCGATACAGTCAAGGGTGTCGCACCGCGCAAGCCGGTCACGCCGGAGGTGCGCACACGCCTCGCCGGCCTCGAGCCGATGACCATGGCGGCGTAACTTCTTCTCCCTCTCCCCTCCGGGGAGAGGGTTGGGGAGAGGGGCCGCCGCATACGCTCCGCTCCCTTACTGCCCCTCTCCCCGACCCTCTCCCCGTCGGGGAGAGGGGGAAAGAACAAGATGACCACCGCCAACACCTCCTCCTTCGTCAATATCGGCGAGCGCACCAACGTCACCGGCTCGGCGGCGTTCAAGAAGCTTATCATGGCCGGCGACTATCCCAAGGCGGTCGAGGTCGCGCGCCAGCAGGTCGAGAACGGCGCGCAGGTCCTCGACGTCAACATGGACGAGGGGCTGCTCGACTCGCAGGAAGCGATGGTCACCTTCCTCAAGCTGATCGCTGCCGAGCCCGATATCGCGCGCATCCCGTTCATGATCGACAGCTCGAAATGGTCGGTGATCGAGGCCGGGCTGAAATGCGTCTCCGGAAAGCCAATCGTGAACTCGATCAGCATGAAGGAAGGCGAAGCTCAGTTTCTGTCTCAGGCACGCAAGTGCATGGCCTATGGCGCCGCGGTGGTCGTCATGGCGTTCGACGAGGTCGGCCAGGCCGATACCAGGGAACGCAAGGTCGAAATCTGCGAACGTGCCTACAAGCTGTTGACAGGTATCGGTTTTCCGCCCGAGGACATCATCTTTGATCCCAACATCTTTGCCGTAGCGACCGGAATCGAGGAGCATAACAACTACGCCGTCGACTTCATCGAGGCGTGCAAGGAGATCAAGGCGCGCTGCCCGCATGTCCACCTTTCGGGCGGCCTGTCGAACCTGTCGTTCAGCTTCCGCGGTAACGAGCCGGTGCGCCGCGCGATGCACTCGATCTTCCTCTACCATGCGATCCCCGCCGGGCTCGACATGGCGATCGTCAATGCCGGTCAGCTCGACGTCTACGACACGATCGACCCCGAGCTGCGCGTTGCGTGCGAGGATGTCGTGCTCAACCGCGATCCCGAGGCCGGCGAGCGGCTCGTCACGCTGGCTGAGCGTTATCGCGGCACCGATGCCGTGGCCGAGAAGGCGGTGCAGGAATGGCGCGGCTGGGAGGTCAACAAGCGGCTCGAATATGCCCTGGTCAGGGGCATCGACGCGCATGTCGTCGAGGACACCGAAGAGGCCCGGCTCGGCTTCAAGCGCCCGATCGAGGTCATCGAGGGGCCGTTGATGGACGGCATGAACGTGGTCGGCGACCTGTTCGGATCGGGCAAGATGTTCCTGCCGCAAGTCGTTAAAAGCGCACGCGTTATGAAGAAGGCGGTGGCGCATCTGCTGCCCTTCATCGAGGCCGAGAAGCTGCCCGGCGCGCGCGGCAAGGGCAAGATCGTCATGGCCACCGTCAAGGGCGACGTCCACGACATCGGCAAGAACATCGTCGGCGTCGTCCTGCAGTGCAACGGCTTCGACGTGGTCGATCTTGGCGTCATGGTGCCATGGTCGAAGATCATCGCCGCGGCCAACGAGAACGACGCCGACATGATCGGCCTGTCGGGCCTGATCACACCGTCGCTCGACGAGATGGTCACCGTCGCCGAGGAAATGAAGCGGCTCGGCATGACCATGCCGCTGCTGATCGGCGGCGCGACCACCTCCAAGGTCCATACCGCGCTGCGCATCGCACCGGCCTATGATGGCCCGGTCGTGCATGTGCTCGACGCCAGCCGTGCCGTCGGCGTCGCCTCGACCTTGGTCAGCGATACGCAGCGTGACGCGTTCGTGCTCAAGACCGCCGACGAATATGAGGCGGTCCGCAAGGCGCGCGAGGGCAACAAGCAGAACGACCTGCTGCCGCTCGCCGCCGCACGCGCCAACGGCTTCAAAACTGATATGGCATTGAAGGCACCGACGCCGCTGCGCCCGGGCGTCCACCGCTTCAACGCCTGGGATATCGCCGACCTGCGCGATTACATTGATTGGACGCCGTTCTTCCGCGCTTGGGAACTGGCCGGCAACTACCCCGCGATCCTCGAGGACAAGGTCGTCGGCGAGAGCGCGCGCGGCCTGTTCGCCGACGCGCAGGCGATGTTGGACCGCCTCATCGCGGAGGGCTGGCTCACCGCGCGCGGCGTCGCTGCGCTTTGGCCATGCCGCCGTGACGGCGATGATATCGTGCTCGACGATGGCGTGCGCTTGCCCTTCCTGCGCCAGCAGATCGCCAAGCGCGAGGGCCGCCCCAATATGAGCCTCGCCGACTTCGTCGATCCCGCCGGCGACTGGATCGGCGGCTTCGCGGTCGGCATTCACGGCATCGATCCGCACATCGCGCGCTTCAAGGCCGACAATGACGATTATTCCGACATCCTCTTGAAGGCATTGGCCGATCGCCTCGCCGAGGCCTTTGCCGAGCGCCTCCACCTCCACGTCCGCACCGATCTATGGGGCTATGCCCCCGATGAGCAGCTGACCAACGAGGCGCTGGTCAAGGAGCAATATCGCGGCATCCGCCCCGCGCCGGGATACCCCGCGTGCCCCGAGCACAGCCTCAAGGGCGTGCTGTTCGACCTGCTCGACGCCGGCGAGAATGCCGGCCTCGAACTGACCGAGAGCTTCGCCATGCTGCCGACCGCGGCGGTGTCGGGCTTCTATTTCGGCCACGCCGAGGCGAGTTATTTCGGCGTCGCGCGCATCGGCCGCGACCAGGTCGAGGATTACGCCACACGGCGCGGGGTCGATCTGTCGACGGCAGAACGCTGGCTGCGACCCAATCTCGACTGAGCTTCGCCCCGCGCGACCTGACCCGCCCCTATCCGTCATGCCGGACTTGTTCCGGCATCCACCGTGCCTCGCGCGCTATCGCCACTGTTTGCGCGCATCCCAGCCTCGAAGGCTGAGCCCTTCGTCGCGCCAGGCAGCCAGAGCCACGGATCGGCGATCACTGCGTGATTCAACCTGATGGCGCGCGCCCCCAAAGTCGCCGCCGCCGCGCGCCGTGCGCCCGGTTGTTTCTCATCGTTGGACTATTGTGCGCCGCGCGAACCCCTGTTCCGCGCCTGTTATCGCGGAGCATTCGCTTGTTATGGGTCTTGTTACCGCACTTGTTATCTCCAACACGGACCTCTCGATAGTGTCTTGAAATAACAAGATTAATGGTCACTGGCGCGATCGATTCCGCCGCAAAAAGTGTTTTACAGGGAATAACAGGGCGTATCAGGGCCGATCGGTTGGAGCTTTCCGCGAGTCCGCAGCGTCGCATTCAGGCGCTTCCCACCGCCAGATCGCCCGACACGGCAGCGTCATCGACCGTGTCGACAACCCGCGCCAGTGCGGTCAGCGCCGCGACATGGTCGCGAAACGCCGTCCGCCCGGCGCGGGTCAGCGAGACCCAGGTGCGCTGGCGTCCGTCCAGCGCCGCCTTGCGCAGCCGGACATATCCCGCCTCGTTCAGCGCCGCGAGGTGCTTCGACAGCACCGAATCGCTGACGTCGGCGGTCGTGCGCAACATCGCGAACTCGGCGTCCTGCACCCCGGCGAGCACCGCCATGATCTGCAGCCGGGCAGGGGCGTGGATCACCGGATCGAAGGTCAGTCGCGCTGTCACGCGGTCAGTCCCATCTCGCGGCGAAAAACGCGCTGCCACAGGATGCTGGCATAATAGCCGATGATCGTGGCGACCGCGCCGGTCGCCAGTGGCCCCCACCACAGGCCGCGATACCGCACCAGCATCACGCCGCCGAAATAGAGCGCGAGAATGATCGCCAGCATCAGGAAGGTGAGCGGGCGCGTCCGTCCGGCGCGATAGCCGTTGATGAACATCCCCGTCCGCCGCCGATCCCAGCGCACCACGAGCGCAACGCCGATCAGCAAGACGCCTTCCGCCAGCAAGGCATAGAAGGACGGCAGCGCCGGTGTCGCGACGAGCCCGCCCATCAGCACGGCGAAGGCGAAATGGTGCTGCGGTGGGCAATCGGCGGCGAGTGCGAGCCGCGCCTGCGACGCGCGCATCGCGGCCAGCGCTTCGGCGGCTTCGGTGGAAGAGGGCTGCATGACGATTCTCCAGTTTCCAATATGGAAAGTAATGCCGGTCACTTTCCGAATCGTCAAGTGATTATTTTCCATTGTGGAAAGTGATCGTCCGGGCGGCCTGTTAAAGCGGCGCTCACGCGCACCGGAACGGGACATCCGGCGCCACGGCTAAGCCCCTGACGTGTCGGATCGCGCGATTAACCGTCTTCGCGGCTTCCCCTCCGTCACCTCCCGGAGGCAGGCAGGGGCAAAGGAACCGTCTTATGCGCCGTACCCTCCCGCTCATCGCCCTCGCGCTCGCCGCCCCCGCCGCCGGCCAGCAGCAACGCGCGCCCTTCACCATCGCCGAGACCGGCGAGGGCTTCGCGACGGTCAACGACGCGGTGCAGTCGGTGCGCATGGGCAAGGCGACGATCATGATCGCGCCCGGCGTCTACCATCAGTGCACCGTGCAGCAGGGCGGCGACATCACCTTCAAGGCGGTGACGCCCGGCACGGCGATCTTTGAGGGCACAGCGTGCGAGGGCAAGGCGGCGTTCGTGCTCCGCGGGCAGCGCGCGACGATCGACGGGCTGGTGTTCCGCGGCATCCAGGTGGCGGACGGCAATGGCGCGGGCATTCGCACCGAGATGGGCGAACTGTTGGTGCGCAACGCGATGTTCCTCGACAGCCAAGAGGGCATCCTTGGCGGCGAGCCGACCGGCCAGCGCATCACGATCGACCATTCGACCTTTTCGGGGCTCGGCCAGTGCGACCAGACGCCCGACTGCGCGCACGCCATCTACCTCGCCAATCAGGGCTCGGTGACGATCACCAATTCGCGTTTCGAGCGCGGCACCGGTGGCCACTATGTCAAGCTGCGCGTGCCGCACGTCACCATCGTCGACAACAGCTTCGATGATACCGCCGGGCGCAAGACCAATTACATGGTCGATCTGCCCGAGGGCGGCACCGGCTCGATCACCGCCAATACCTTCGTCCAGGGTCGCAACAAGGAGAACTGGACCGGCTTCATCGTGATCGCGGCCGAGCATCAGAACTATTCTGCGGCCGGTCTGCGGGTCGGGGGCAATGTCGCCAGCCTCGCGCCGGGCGAGACGCGCAGCCCGGCGTTCGTCGCCGACTATAGCCACGAGAAGCTGGCGCTCGGCAACAACCGCCTCGGTGCCGGCATCCGCCCCTTCGAGACGCGCTGAGGCAGCGCCCCGCGGGCGCTACCCGAGCATCCCCGAGAACAACCACCGCCGCGTCGCGCGCGTGCGCAGCAGATCCGACCCGCAATCGCGACAGATGGCGCGCTCCACCTCGGGCGCGCCGAGCTCACGGGTCACGCGATAGGGGCGATGGTGCCCGATCGCGCATCCTGCTTGTCCGGTCACGGGTAATCGCTTCGCTCGCATGGCGCGTCCTTTCGCGACGCGGCGATCGGACGCGCGCGTTACCGCACGATGTCGAAATGTTGCAGCCGTCGCTCAGCGGCAGGGCGCGCCCTGGCCGGCGCCGAGATCGCGGCAGGTGCCGTCGAGTTTGGGCAGGGTCAGCCCGATCTGCGCGGCGAGGGTCGGGGCGATATCGACCGTCTCGATCCCGGCGGAATGCTCGAAGCCGGCCATGCCCTTGCGCCAGAACAGGATCGGCACGCGGCGGTCATACTCCCATGGGCTGCCATGCGTCGCGACATAGCCGTGCAGCGCATCGGGGATCGCGGTGACGCGCGGCTTGAGGAAGACGAGCAGGTCGCCCGAGCGCTCGGCATCGAACGAGGCGCGCGCCTTTTGCAGCAGCGTCCAGCCTTCCGGCGGGCCGCTCGGCTCGGCTGAAGCGCGGATCTGCGCGGCGGTGAACACCGCGGTGACCTGCGGGTGCGCGCTATAGGCCGCGATGGCCGCTTCGAGCACCTCGCCGCGCTGCCCCGGGGTCAGCGCGGCGTCGAGCCAGACATCGCCATTGGGGATGTCGCCGCGCAGTGTCGCGCCGGTGATGCCGAGCTTGGCGGCGATCGCCTTGCCCATCACCGCCGGCGCCAGTGCGAGATCGACGCGCTGCGCCTCGGGGATGCCGCTGGTCACCTCGCGCTCGGGCAGGTCGTTGCCGCCATGGTCGGCGGTCAGCACCACCTCATAATCGACCCCGGTCCGGTCGAGCACGCCGAAGAACTTACCCAGCGTCGTGTCGAGTTGCGACAGCTGGATGCACATCTCGGCGCCCTCGGTGCCGTAGCTGTGCCCGACATAGTCGGTCGCCGAGGCGCCGATCGAGATGATGTCGGTGGTCTTGCCCTGGCCGAGCTTCATGTCCTGGACGAGCCCGGCCGCCAGCGCGACGATAGCGGCGTCGAACGCCGGCGAGGCGCGGAAGGCCTTGGCGTCGCCGGGCGTCCGCTCGAAATGGCCCGTGCCGACCGACTTGCCATCGGCCAAGGGCACCGCCTTGTCGTGCGAAAGGCACCAGGCCGGGGTGTCGAGGGCGGGCTGGGCCTGCGCGATCAGCGCCGCGGTCGCGGCATTCGCGCGCGTCACCACGGGCGGCGTGTTCCGGCCGGCATAGGAGACGAAGGCCTTGCCGTCCCACCACCACAGCTCGTCGACCTTGTGGCCGCCCATCATCACCGCCGCGCGGTCCTTGCCGGCGACCGAGACGACGCGTGTCGCGGCGTTGGCCGTCTTCATGCGCTCGCCGAGCGTCGGCACGCGCAGATGCTTGTCGGACACGGTGTAGTTCTGCGAGGTCATGCCGGGCACGCTCTCGTCCTCGGCGCAATAGACCGTCTTGTCGGCACGCGCGACGCGCTGGTCGACCCAGTTGTTGGCGATGATTCCGGTATGCTCGGGGCGCAGCCCGGTCAGGATCGTCGAATGGCCGGGGCAGGTCTCGGTCGCGGCATGGCTCTGATAGCCGTGCGGGAACACCGCGCCCTTCAGCAGCCGCGCGAAGCCGCCGGTGGCATGGTCGCGATATTCCGCGAACAGGTCGGCCGAGAACTGGTCGACCGACACGACCACGATCAGCTTCGGCGCGGCGGCGGGCGGCGGTGCCGTCTCGGCCCCAACGGGTGCGGAAACCAGCGCGACAGCAAGGGCGGCGAGCGAAGCCAGACGTTTCATCTTATGTCCTCGGGTGACTGGGTGCATTGGCGGCGATCGCCCGCTATGGGCAAGCCTGTTTGTTGCGGCAAGGATCAGCGATGCGCGCCTTCGGTTACGTGGTCATGACGATGCTGGGCCTGCTGGCCTGGGCCGCCGCGGCGCGCGCCGACACGCCCTCGCCCAACGATCCCGGCCCGCATCTCGCGATCCGCCTCGTCGCCGAGACCACGCAGCCCGCCGCCGGCAGCGAGGTGACGCTCGCGCTCGACACCACGCCGCAGCCCGGCTGGCACGGCTATTGGGAAAACCCCGGCGACGCCGGCTTCCCGGCGAAGCTCGACTGGAAACTCCCGGCGGGCGCGACCGTTTCGGCACCGCGCTATCCGATGCCCGGCACTCTGCTGATCGCCGGATTGATGAACTATGTGTTCGAAACGCCCTATGCACCGCTCATTACGCTCAAGATTCCCGCCGGTCTGGCGCCGGGCACCGCGCTCCCGATCAAGCTCCACGCGCAATATCTCGTCTGCACGCGCGAAGTCTGCGTGCCCGAACAGGCCGATCTGGCGCTCGCGCTGACGATCGGCGATGGCGCGATCGATCCGGCGACGCGGACGCGCTTCGACGGCTGGCGCCGCGCGCTGCCGCGTCCGCTCGGCGGCACCGCGACTTTCCAGGCGAGCGGCGGCAAGCTGCGCATCGCCATTCCCTATCCGGCCTCGGCGCCGTTCGATCAGGGCTATTTCTTCCCCGTGACCACCGGCCTCATCGACTATGCCGCGCCGCAGACGGTGACGCGGGACGGCGACCGGCTGGTGGTCGAGACCAAGGCCGGCGGTGCCGGTGCGGGCGGGCCTCTCGCCGGCGTGTTGCGCGTCGGGGCAGGGCAGGCGCTGGCAGTCAGCGCGTCCGCCGGCACGGTTGCGGCGTCGGCGGCATCCGCTGCGGCATCGCCCGCCGGCGGGGTATGGTCCGCGACGCTGATCGCGCTGGCGGGCGCGCTGCTCGGCGGGCTGATCCTCAACATCATGCCGTGCGTCTTCCCGATCCTCAGCCTCAAGGCGCTGAGCCTCGCGCGCGGCCATCTCGATGAGCGCCAGGCGCGGCACGAGGCGCTGGCCTATACCGCCGGGGTCGTCGCGGTCTGCCTCGCGCTGGGCGGCGCGATCCTCGGCCTGCGCGCCGGCGGCAGTGCGGTCGGCTGGGCGTTCCAGCTACAGGACGCGCGCGTCGTCATCGTGCTGCTGCTGCTGACGGTGGCGCTGTCGCTCAACCTCGGCGGGCTGTTCGAGATCCCGACCCCGGGCTTCGTCAACAGCAAGGGCGGGGCAGGCGGGGCGTTCGCCACCGGCGCACTCGCTGCCTTCATCGCGACGCCGTGCACCGGCCCGTTCATGGGCGCGGCGCTCGGCGCGGCGCTGGTCCTGCCATGGCCGGCCGCGCTGGCGGTGTTCGCCGGGCTCGGCATCGGGCTGGCGCTGCCGTTCCTCGCCATCGGTTTCGTGCCCGCCTTGCGCAAGCGCCTGCCCCGGCCCGGCGCGTGGATGGAGCATTTCCGCCGCTGGCTCTCGATCCCGATGTGGCTCACCGCACTGGCACTCGCCTGGGTGCTCGGCCGCCAGACCGGCGTCGATGGGATGACGCTCGGCCTCTTTGCTGCGCTCGGCCTGGCGCTGGTGCTGTGGGCGGCAGGGCGTCGGCAGAAGTGCGGCCTCGGTTTCGGCACGGTCACGCTGGTGCTGCTCATCGCCATCACCGCAACCGGGGTGTGGCTGATGGCTCGCACGCATCGACCGGTCGCGACTGCCGCAGCGGCGCAGGCGGGCGACGCCGAACCCTTTAGCGAGGCACGCCTCGCCGCGCTGCGCGCGCAGGGGCGGCCGGTCTTCGCCTATTTCACCGCCGACTGGTGCCTGACCTGCAAGGTCAACGAAAAGGCCGCGATCGAGACCGACGCGACCCGCGCGGCCTTTGCCCGGCACAAAGTCGCGGTGCTGGTCGGCGACTGGACCAATGGCGATGCCGCGCTCGGTCGCTTCATCGAGGCGCACAACCGCGCCGGCGTGCCGCTCTACCTCTATTACGCGCCGGGCGCGGTCGAACCGCAGGTGTTGCCGCAGGTGCTCACCCCCGGGATGCTGGCGGGGCTGGGTGGGTAGGTAGGTAGCCCCGGTCAGCGAGCAGCCGGCCGGGGCGACGCTGTCCGGTCGGGTACGCCGACCATCAGCCCGTCGCCAACCGGTCGCGGCCCGATCCCGCGCTACGATTGAGCCGAAACACAGGAGCACCATGATGAGCGGACCCCAGCTTTTCGAGCCGATCACGGTCGGTGGCCTCGCCTTGGCCAATCGCATCGTCATTGCGCCGATGTGCCAATATTCGGCGGTCGATGGCTGCATGAATGACTGGCACGTCATCCATCTCGGCCACCTGGCCTTGTCCGGCGCCGCGCTGCTGACGATCGAAGCGACCGCCATCGTGCCGGAGGGCCGCATCAGCCATGGCGATGTCGGGCTGTACGACGATGCCACCGAAGCCGCGATGGGCGCCGTCATCGCCAGCGTCAGGCGTCATTCGGACATGCCGATCGCGCTCCAGCTCGGCCATGCCGGCCGCAAGGCATCGACCGATCTGCCCTGGCTGGGCGGCGCGCAGTTTGCGCCCGGCGAGGAGCATGGTTGGCAGACGGTCGCGCCGTCGCCGCTCGGCTTTGCGGCAATCGACCACGCGCCGCGTGCGCTCGACCGCGACGACCTTGCCGGCCTGTGTGAAGCGTTCGCGGCGGCAGCACGACGTGCCGCACGGCTCGGGATCGACGCGGTGCAGATCCATGGCGCGCACGGTTACCTGCTCCACCAGTTTCTCTCGCCGCTCTCCAACCGGCGCGAGGATGAGTATGGCGGCAGTCTGGAGAACCGCATGCGCTTCCCGCTCGAGGTCTTCGACGCCGTGCGCGCGGCGTTTCCGCCGGAAAAGCCGGTGACGATGCGAGTGTCGGGCACCGATTGGGTCGGGGGTGGGTGGGACGTCGAGCAGACGATCGCCTTCGCGCAAGCGTTGGAACGTCGCGGTTGCGCCGCCATTCACGTCTCGAGCGGCGGGCTCGATCCGCGCCAGAATATCCCTATCGGGCCGAACTACCAGGTGCCGCTGGCGCGCGCGGTCAAGCAGGCGACGACGATGCCGGTCGTCGCGGTCGGGCTGATCACCGAGCCCGAACAGGCCGAGGCGATCATCGGCACCGGCGACGCCGATCTCGTCGCGCTCGCCCGGACCATGCTCTACGACCCGCGCTGGCCATGGCATGCCGCTGCGGCGCTCGGCGCACAGGTGACGGCGCCCAACCAGTATCTCCGCTCGCAACCGCGACGCTTTCGCGACCTGCTGCGCGGACCTTGAGCTTGCGATCAATCGCGCGCGCCACGCCGGTGGGCAAGTAAGAAAGAAGTGAGGGATGGCTTAGGTGCCAAAAATAAGACCAGATCGCATCCGTTATGGATGTTGATTTGTCTAAAATGCCAACGGTATAATATTGCGCATCCTTTTGAATGGGAGCAGAATTGCTGACGACTCGCTGATATGTGAAGAATAAAGCAACATTCCGTGCGAGTTTTTCATGAATGATGGAGGGCGCGCATGGCAATGATCGCAGCATCGGACCGCGTGGGCGGCGGGCAACAGGGGCAGATCGTCGATCCCTCGGGCGCGGTGCCGCCCGATCTTACCCTGCCGCTGATCAACGAACCGGCCCAGGCCTCGCCCGGCGTCCAGCCGGTCGGGCCGCTCAGCCATCTCATCGGCACCTGGACCAATCGCGATCTCGGCAGTTCGGGTCGCGGTGGCCCGGCGAGTCCCTTTTCCTACAATCTGATGGTCCTGCCGCAATCGCCCGGCGCCGACCCGGCGTCGCCTTATGGCTATATCCTCAAAAGCATGGCCTATTATGAGGAGATTACCTTCAGCCAGATTCACGGCGCGGCGGCGAACCGTGGCGGCGCGGGAACGCAGGTCTCGAACGCGCTGCTGTACGAACAGCGCGTCTACATTGCCGATGGCCCCGCCCAGGACGATCTGGTGCATTTCGAGAACGGGATCTGGGGATATCTCGAGCCGATGGCACAGGCGCTCGGACCTTATGGTGACGGCAATGGACCCTTCATCGGATCGGAGACGTTCGGCGATGTCCCGCCGCCCCTGACCTACAATATCTTCAAGCAGATCTCCGTGCCCCACGGCAATTCCGTGCTGGCGTGCGGCGCCATCGCAGTGGACGCGAATGGCAACCCGATCCCGCGGCAGGGCGCACCGACCATCAACCCGCCGGCGCAGGTGCTGCCGGTCACGACGCCGCAAATCGACACATCCATCTACGCGCCGCCGGCGACGGTACAGAATATCTTGCCGGCCTATGCGCTGAACCCCAACCAGGCGCTGACCGACGCGCTGGCGGTCAGCCCGGTGACCCAGTTCATCGAACTCACGGTCGACTCGACGCTCGGCGGCGGCATGGTCGGCAATATCGATTACGAGCAGCAGCGCGCCGATGTGACGGAATATCAGGCGACCTACTGGATCGAAGACACCGGCGACGGGTCGTTCAACCAGCTGCAATATTCCCAGACCATCAAGCTGCGCTTTCCGATCGTCCTGCCGGGAACGAGCACGCCGACCGAAGTCTTCTTCCCGCACATCACGACCAACACGCTGACCAGGGTTTCCGGCGGGACCTGATCCCGCAGGGAGCAAGCAGCGTGTTTCCCGTACATGGCGCACGCCAATGAAGAACGGATGATGGGTGGCCGGTGCGACCGGCGAGGGGGAGAAGGATGACAGCGGAAAGCGCAAGCGAGGTTATCCAGGCGCCGACCCGGGGCGGCCCGTCGGCGCTGCTCATGAGCGATCGGCAGGGCTTTGATCGGCGCTGGTATGCTCCCCATCTGGCGGCGGTCTATGTCCCGACCGCGCTCGATCAGGTCGCCCCTTGCGTCGAGGCCGCGCTGTGCGCCTTTGGCCGTGACGTGAAGGTCGCCTCGGGCCGTCATTGCTATGAGGACTTCGTCTACAATGGCGGGGCGCGGGCGGTGATCGACATGTCGGCGCTCAACCAGGTCGGCGATGACACCGCACGCAAAGCCTTTTTCGTCGATGCCGGATGCGAGAACTGGACGGTCTATCGCACCCTGCTCAACGGCTATGGCAAGACGCTGCCGGCGGGGTCGTGCTATTCGGTCGGTGCCGGCGGGCACATCACCGGCGGTGGTTATGGCCTGTTGTCGCGGCTGCACGGGCTGACCATCGACCATCTCAGCGCCGTCGATATCGTCACCTGGGACGCGGCCAGCCGGCAAGCGCGGCTGCGCCATGTCTCGGAAGCGAGCAGCGACAGCGCCGAGCGCGATCTCTTCTGGGCCTTGTGCGGCGCCGGGTGCGGCAATTTCGGCGTGATCGCACGCTATTATTTCGCCGACCTGCCCGACGCGCCCGACCATGCGTCGCTATGGACTTTGGCGTGGAACTGGACGGACCTCGACGAGGACAGCTTCGCCGCCTTGCTGCGCGAATATGCCGACATCGTCGCGACGATGCCGGAAACCGACTTCGCGCTGCTGAAGCTCAACCATGTTGCCGCCGAACAGATCGGCCTGATCTATCAGAGCGTTTCGTCGCCGGGCGCGAGCGCAGCGCAGCACCGGTTGCGGGTCGCCGATACCGTCCGCGAGCTGGGGCTACGGCTGAACCGGATCGCGCCGTCGAGTCCGCTCCGCCGCCCGCTCGGTGGCCATCCCGGCATGATGAGCACGCTGCCGAGCAGCGACAGCGTCAATCACCTGACCTATCTCGAGGCGCTGCAGACGCTCAACGGCTCGGGGCCGAACCAGTTCGGCAAATACAAGTCGGCCTATATGAAGAAGGGCTTTCCCGAGAAGCAGATCGGCGCGATCTACCATTGGCTCCATATCGTGCCCGAAGGCCTTGCCGCGGCCGACATGGCCCAGACCCTGTTGCAGGTCGACAGCTATGGCGGGGCGATCAACCGGGTGAGCCCGACGGCGACATGCGTGCCGCAGCGTAGTTCGATCCTGAAGCTGCAATATCAGACCTATTGGAACAATGACTGCCCGGCGGGCGGGCCGCCGTCACCGGAGAACGAGGCGCAGGCGCAGGCGCATCTCGACTGGATGGAAGGCTTCTACACCGCCGTTTATGCCGATAGCGGCGGCACGCCCGACCCGGCCCGCGACCCGTCGGGGACCGTGGACGGCTGCTATTTCAACTACCCCGATGTCGACCTTGGTTCGCACGCGTGTGGCGATGTCGATGATGCGCTCTGGCTCTATTTTCTCGAAAATTTCCGCGATGCACCGCGCAATCTCGTCGCCATCAAGCGACATTGGGACCCGATGAATTACTTTCACCACGCCCAGTCGCTGCCGGTGTTCTGACACGTCTTGCGGGGTGTCGGCAGGAGCGGTGAAGCGAGTGTTGACGAACATCGTTAACGTCTCCTTCCGGTGTCTTCTCCGGTAACCATTTGTTTACCCTGTCAGACGCCGATCCGCTGATCTAGCGTCGGGGATGATATCGACACATTGCACCGCAACTTTCGCGTTCATTGCACTCGTTGCGGCGGCCGCTTGCGCGACACCGGCGGCGGCGGCGGAGCGGACGCCGCCCGAGCGCGCGTCATTTGCGGAGGATTCAGCCTCGGCTCCGGCAAGCGCGCTCGCCAGCTGGGCCGTCGCAACCGGCGACAATCACGCGCTACCGTTCGTCATCGTCGACAAGGTGGCGGCCAAACTGTTCCTTTTCGATCGCCACGGCACGTTGCGCGCGGCGACTGCCGTCCTTGTCGGGCTGGCGCGCGGTGACATTTCACCGCCGGGTATCGGGAATCGCAAACTGTCGCAGATTGCGCCGGCTGATCGCATCACGCCTGCCGGGCGCTTCATCGGGGAAAAGGGGATTAACCTTGCCGGGCGTGGCATCGTCTGGGTCGACTATGACACGGCGATCGCGATCCACCGTGTCACCGACGTAAAACCGGGCATGACCTCGCGCGATCGCCTGTCCCGCCTGTCCAGCGTCTCCCCCAGCGACCGGCGCATCTCGCTGGGCTGCATCAACGTCTCCGAGGCGTTTTACGATGCCTATATCCGTCCGACCTTCGATGCGTCGAGCGCGGTCGTCTACATTCTTCCCGAAGCCAAGGCTTTGAACGACGTGTTTGCGATACCTGCCGCCTTCACCGTGACGACGCCAACAGCGATGCCAGCGCGCGGTTGACGATGCCGACGACGCCTTGCGCGCGACGAACGGGCGGTTCTTGCGGTCGATCAATGGCCACCCCCTTGTGCGGCGCAGCAATCCGTCGCAGCATGTGTGCCGGCACGAGGAGCGACGATTGGCGAAACGGCGGGCGTTCGACGAGATCATGGGGCAAGCGGATTCGACGGTCGCGCGTCCCGAACTCGCCGCGCTCGGTCGCTGGATCGATGAGACGCCCAATTCCGAGCTGCGCCGGCGCCAGCAATCGGCCGAGGCGACCTTCCGCCAGCTCGGCATCACCTTCGCGGTTTATGGCGACAGCGACGCGTCGGAACGGATCATCCCGTTCGACATCGTGCCGCGCGTCTTCCTGGCCAGCGAATGGGCGCGGCTGTCGGAAGGACTGGTCCAGCGCGTCGAGGCGATCAACGCCTTTCTCGACGACATCTATGGTGCGCGCCGCATTCTCGACGAGGGCGTGCTGCCGCCCGACCTGATCTTCGGCAATGCGCAGTTCCGCCCCGAAATTGCCGGCATCCGCCCACCGCATGGCATCTGGGCGCATATCTGCGGCATCGACCTGGTGCGCACCGGGCCGAATGATTTCTTCGTGCTCGAAGACAATGCCCGCACCCCGTCGGGCGTCAGCTACATGCTCGAAAATCGCGAGGCGATGCTGCGGCTGTGCCCCGAGCTGTTCCGCGAGTTCCGCATCGCTGCGGTCGACAGCTATCCCGATCGCCTGCTGCAGACGATGCAATCGGTCGCGCCGGAAGGTGTCGCCGCGCCGGTCTGCGTCGTGCTCACCCCGGGGCATTACAACTCGGCCTATTATGAGCACAGCTTCCTCGCCGATTCGATGGGCATCGAGTTGGTCGAGGCCGCCGACCTGTTCGTCGCCGACGACATCGTGTGGATGCGCACCATCTCCGGCCCGGTGAAGGTCGACGTGATCTATCGCCGCATCGACGACGACTATCTCGATCCGATGGTGTTCCGGCCGGATTCGATGCTCGGCGTGCCCGGGCTGATCGCCGCCTATGCCGCGGGCAATGTCGCGCTGATCAACGCGCCGGGCAACGGCATCGCCGACGACAAGGCGATCTACAGCTACATGCCCGAGATCGTGCGCTTCTATTCGGGCGGCGAGCCCAAGCTGCCCAATGTCGAGACGTTCCGCTGCCGCGAGCCGCAGGCGCTCAAATATGTCCTCGATCATCTGCCCGAGCTGGTCGTCAAGCTGGTCGACGGGTCGGGCGGCTATGGCATGCTGGTCGGTCCGACCGCGAGCAAGAAGGAGATCGAGGCGTTCCGCGCCGCGCTGATCGCTGAGCCGCAACGCTATATCGCCCAGCCGACGCTGGCGCTGTCGACCGTGCCGACGCTCGCCGACAAGGGGCTGGCGCCGCGCCATGTCGATTTCCGGCCCTTCGTGCTGACCGGCGCCAAGGGCGTGCAGGTCGTACCGGGCGGGTTGACCCGGGTCGCGCTCAAGGCCGGCTCGCTGGTGGTCAATTCGTCGCAGGGCGGCGGTACCAAGGACAGCTTCGTGCTGATGGACGGCTGATGCTCTCACGGACCGCCTCCTCGCTTTATTGGCTCGGTCGTTATGTCGAGCGCGCCGATTTCGTTGCACGCCTCGTCGAGGCGACCGTGCGGCTCGATGCGCTGTCGCCGCGCCCGGCGGGCGAGATCGCCTGGTCGAGCGCGCTGACCGTGACCGAAACCGACGAGGATTTCGCGCGGACCGGCGAGACCGTGACGCAGACGCACGTCGCGCGTTTCCTGACGCTCGATGCGAACAATCCCGGCTCGATCGTGCGGTGCCTCGATCGCGCGCGCGACAATGCCCGCGCGGTGCGCACCGCGCTGACGCGCGACGCCTGGACCGGCATCAACCGCGCCTGGCTGCTGTTCCAGAGCCGATCGAGCACCGGCGGGGCGACCGCCACGCTCAACCTGCTCGAGGCGGTGAAGACCGAGACTCGCGGTTTCGAGGGCGCGATCCACCGCATGCTGCGCAACCAGACGACGTGGTTCATCCGCCTCGGTCAAGCGGTGGAGCGCGCCGACAACACCGCGCGGCTGCTCGACGTCAAATATCATATCCTGCTGCCCGAGGGCGAGAAGGTCGGCGGCGTGGTCGATCGCGACCAGTGGACGACGATCCTCCAGACCGTCTCGGCGGTGACCGCCTATCGCTGGCTCTATTCGGAAGGATTGAAGCCCGCCAACGTCATCGACCTGTTGATCGCGCGCGCCGAGATGCCGCGCAGCCTCGCCGCCTCGGCCGAGGAAACGGTCGAGATCCTCGGCCTGCTCGCCAAGCGCACCGGCCTGCACGGCGAAGCCGACCGCATGGCGCGGATGCGCCAGGCACGGATGCTCAAGACGCGCTCCGGCGCGGTCATCGCCGGCGGGCTCCACCAATATCTGCGCGACTTCATCGACGAGAATGCCGAGCTGCATTTCGCGATCGGCCGGCAGTTCAAGTTCAGCTGATGCGGCTGACGGTCGACCACCGCACGCACTACCGCTTCGGCCGACCACGCAGCCGCCTCGTTCAGCTGTTGCGTCTGAGCCCTGACGACAATGACGATCAGGCGATCGCCAACTGGGATGTCCATGTCGACTGCGATGCGCGGCTGCGTGCCGGCCGCGACGGCTTCGGCAACCGCACGATCATGCTCTACATCGAAGGTCCGAGCAGCTCGATCGAACTCTCGGTGTCGGGCGAGGTGCTGACCAACCCGGCGGGCGGGATGGTGCGCGGATCGGTCGAACCGCTGCCGCCGGCGCTATTTCTGCGCGCCACCGAGCTGACCCCGGCCGAGCCGCTGATCGCGGCCTTCGCGCTCGGCGCGGTCGGTGGCAGCGACGACGTGTCGGCGCGCCTCGGACTGCTCAACGCCGCGCTGCACCGGCGCTGCGGCTGGCAGGCCAATGCCGCGCTGCGCGGCGTGTCGCAGGCCTTTGGTCATGAATCGGCCGCTGCCGCGGACCTCGCGCAGATGTTCATCGTCGCCGCCCGGTCGCTCGGCGTGCCGGCGCGTTACGTGTCGGGCTATCGAGCTGTCGATGGCGATGTCGCCGTGCCGCATGCCTGGGCCGAGGCGCATGTCGCGGGCGCAGGGTGGATGACCTTCGATCCCGCGACCGGCGGCGCGGCTGACGAAAGCTATATCCGCGCCGCCGTCGCGCTCGACGCTGCCGGTGCGGCGCCGTTGGCGGGAGCGGGGCTGGGTGCGCCGGTCATGGCAGGCGATGACGCAGGCGCGGGTGCGGCGCAGGACTGACGATGTTTGACAAAAGCCCCGGTGTGGCGCCGGGGCGTTTTGTCATTCAGGCGTCCGCCGCCATCACGGCATATTTCTCGGCCGGCGGATGGTAGCTCGCCTCTTCGTCGACCAGCAGTGACCAACCCGATGGCCCGAGCACCTCGATCGGCTTGTAGCGGGTCTTGTAGGCCATGCGGTCCGACCCCTTCACCCAATAGCCGAGATAGACATAGGGCAGGCCAGCGGCGCGGGCGCGGGCAATGTGATCGAGGATGATGAGATTGCCGAGGCCGGGGCGCTCGGCATTGTCGGCGTCGAAGAAGCTGTAGATCAGCGACAGGCCGTCGGCCTGCTGATCGGTCAGGCAGGCGCCGATCAGCTTGCCGAGTTCGCCATGGCGCGACGGCTCGCGATATTCGATGATGAAGGAATTGACCGGCGAATGCTCGACCATGTCGGCATAATCGCCCTCGTCCATGCCCGTCATCCCGCCGCCGGGGTGGCGCGCGGCGAGATAGCGGCGGAGCAGCTGATATTGCTCGTCGGTCGCCCAGGGGCGGCAGGCGGAAATGTCGAGATCGGCATTGCGGCGCTGTTGCTTGCGCTGGGTCGCGTTGGCGACGAAATCCGCCGCGACGACGCGCACCGAGACGCAGGCGGTGCAACCCGCGCAGCTCGGGCGATAGGCGACCGACTGGCTGCGGCGAAAGCCGATCCGACCGAGCGCATCGTTGAGTTCGGGGGCACCCGGCCCGCGCAACTCGGTGAACACCTTGCGCTCCTGCCGGCCCGGCAAATAGGGGCAGGGGGCGGGGCTGGTGACGAAGAAACGTGGAAAGCGAAATGGCGCCGTCACTACCCGTGGTCCCCCTGTGTCTGGGCGCCGAATGCCGGCGCGAGGACGTTATGAATCGTCGCGCGCATGATGAAAAGCGGCTTTACCATGATTGAGGGTTAACGCGCCGCTTTCGATGACGAAAGACCCGGCTTGGGGCGCGCCGGTCATCATAGCGCAAGAAGCGGTGCGGCCGAAGGGCGCGCGACTCGGTTCGTCGCGCGCTGGATTCCTTTCGTCACGCCAGCTCGACGGGACTCGCTTCATAGCCCGCCTTGCGGAGCGCCGACATCAGGCGGTCGAGGTGGGCGCGATCGCGGGTTTCGCACTCGATGTCGGTGATCAGGCCCTTGGCCGGCAGCGTCGTGAAGACGCGCTGGTGATAGACCTCGATGATGTTGACGCGTTCCTGGTCGAAGATCCGCGCGACGTTGAACAGTGCGCCGGGCTGATCCTGCAGGCGGATGCGCAGGCGCGCTAGACGGCCCGAGCGTGCCAGGTCGCGCAGCAGCACGTTGGCGAGCAGCCGCGTGTCGATGTTGCCGCCGCACAGCACCACGCCGACGGTCTTGCCCTTGAAGCGCTCGGGATAGGCGAGCAGCGCGGCGAGACCGGCCGCGCCGGCGCCCTCGACCACGGTCTTCTCGATCTGCAGCAACAGGCTGACCGCCTGTTCGAGGCTGCGCTCGCTGACCAGCACGATGTCGTCGACCAGCTCGCGGACCATGCCGGCGGTGATGACGCCCGGTTCCTTGACCGCGATACCCTCGGCCAGCGTGTCGCCGGCGCACGGCATGTTCAGCCCGTTGATGCGGTTGTACATCGAGGGGAACAGTTCCGCCTCGACGCCGATGACCTCGATCTGCTTGTCCCAGGCGCGCGCGACCGTCGCCATGCCCGAGATCAGCCCGCCGCCGCCGATCGGCGTGACGAAGGTGTCGATCGTCGGCACGTCCTCGAGCATCTCGATCGCCACCGTGCCCTGGCCGGCGATGACGCGGATGTCGTCGAACGGATGGACGAAGGTCAGGCCGCGCTCCTTTTCGAGCAGCCGGGCATGGGCATAGGCGGCGTCGAAGGTATCGCCCTCGAGCACGACGGTGGCGCCGTGCCCTTCAGTCTGGGTGATCTTCACCGTCGGGGTATTGGTCGGCATGACGATCGTTGCCGGGATGCCGAGGCGGTTCGCATGATAGGCCAAACCCTGCGCATGGTTGCCGGCCGAGGCGGCGATCACGCCCGCCGTACCTGCCGGCAGTTGCAGCAGCGTATTGAGCGCGCCGCGCTCCTTATAGGCGGCGGTGAACTGCAGGTTTTCGAACTTGAGATAGACCGTCGCGCCGGTCAGCTCCGACAGCGTGCGGCTGATCAGCGTCGGGGTGCGGACGATGGCATCGCGGATTCGCGCATGCGCGGCGCGGATATCGTCGATCGAGACGGGCAGGGGGGCGGTGACGGGGAGCGGGTCGGTAGCCATGCGCGGCGCCTAGACCATCTGGCGCGGGGAAGAAACACGCCTTATCGCGGAGGCCATGAGCAACATCGCATTTGTCGGCACCGGCGTCATGGGCGCACCCATGGCCGGCCATCTCGTCACCGCCGGCCACCAGGTCACGGTCTACAATCGCAGTCCGGCCAAGGCGAGCGCCTGGGCGAAGCAATATGGCGGGCAGGCGGCGCCAAGCGCGCTCGATGCGGTGCAGGGCGCCGATGTGCTGATCACCTGCGTGGGCAACGATGCCGATCTCGATGCGCTGCTGCTGCGCGACGACGCGGTGATCCGCGCGCTGGGGCGCGGCGCGATGATTATCGACCACACGACGGTGTCGGCGCGCATTTCGCGGAGCCTTGCCGAGGCAGCGGGGCAGTTCGACGTCGAGTTCGTCGATGCGCCGGTCTCGGGCGGGCAGGCCGGCGCGGAGAAGGGGGCGTTGTCGATCATGTGCGGTGCGCGCTCGCCGGCGGCGTTCGCTCGCGCCGAGGCGATCGTGAAAGCCTATGCCGCGCGGACGGTTCATGTCGGTGGGCCGGGCGCCGGGCAGCAGGCCAAGATGGTCAACCAGATCGCCATCGCCGGGGTGTTGCAGGGGCTAAGCGAGGCGCTGCGCTTCGCCCAGGCGAGCCAGCTCGATCTCGACAAGGTGTTCGAGGCGATCTCTGGCGGCGCGGCGCAGAGCTGGCAGATGGTCAATCGCTGGCAATCGATGAGCGAGGACCGCTTCGATTTCGGCTTCGCGGTCGACTGGATGCGCAAGGATCTCGGGCTTGCGCTCGACGAGGCCAAGCAGAATGGCGCGGTGCTGCCGGTCGCGGCGCTGGTCGATCAATTCTACGCCGAGGTGCAGAAGATGGGCGGATCGCGCCAGGACACGAGTTCGCTGGTGCGGAGACTGCCGAAATGAAGCGCCTCTTGTTCGCCACGGTCGCGGCGCTCGCGTTGGTCCCGGCGCCCGCGCTCGCCGATGCGCTGGTCGACAATGTCAACGGCATGACGCTCGATCAGGAGGGCCGGGTGGTGCATTTCACCGGCCTGCTGATGACACTCGACGGGCATGTCACGCGGCTGCTCGGTTCGGGCGACAAGCGGCCCGAGAAGCTCGACTGGCGCGCCGACATGCACGGCAAGGTGCTGTTGCCCGGCTTCGTCGATGCGCACGGCCATGTCATGGAACTGGGCTTCCGCGCGCTCGAACTCGATCTGCACGACACGAATTCGCTCGAAGAGGCCAAGGCGCGGATCGCCGCCTATGCCGCCGCCAACCCCGATCGCAAATGGATCGTCGGCGGCGGCTGGAACCAGGAGAAATGGGGGCTTGGCCGCTTCCCGACCGCGGCCGATCTCGACGCCGTGGTCAGCGATCGCCCGGTCTGGCTGAGCCGCGCCGACGGCCATGCCAGCTGGGCCAACAGCGCGGCGATGGCGGCGGCCGGCGTCAACGCCAGGAGCGCGGCGCCGCCGGGCGGGCGGATCGAGAAGACCGGCATCGCGCCCAGCGGCGTGTTTGTCGATTCAGCGCAGCAACTCGTCAACAGGGTCGTGCCGCAACCGCTGCCCAAGGAGCGCGACGTCGCCTTTCTCAAGGCGCAGGCGATCCTGCTGTCGTTCGGCATCACCGCGACCTCGGACATGGGCACCTCGCTCGACGACTGGCTGAGTTATCGCCGCGCCGGCGATCTCGGCTCGCTGCGGGTACGGATCATGAGTTATGCTTACGGCGTCGACACCGCGGTCCAGATCGGCGGCACCGGGCCGACGCCGTGGCTCTATGGCGACCGGCTGCACATGGGCGGGGTCAAGCTTTATGCCGATGGCGCGCTTGGCTCGCGCGGGGCATGGCTCAAGGCGCCGTATAGCGACGCACCCGGGCAAACCGGCGCGGGTTTCCTGACCGACACCGTGCTGCAGAACCTGATGAGCCGCGCGGCGATGGATCATTACCAGGTCGCGGTCCATGCGATCGGTGATCGCGCCAATGCGCAGGTACTCGGCGCGATCGACGAGATGGCGCAGACCTATAAGGGCGACCGGCGCTGGCGGATCGAGCACGCCCAGATCGTCGACCCGGCCGACCTGCCGCGCTTCGGCCAGAACGGCACGATCGCCTCGATGCAGCCGACGCACCAGACCAGCGACATGCATATGGCCGAGGCGCGGCTCGGGCCGGCGCGGCTCGGCGGCGCCTATGCCTGGGCGTCGATGCTCAAAAATGGCAGCAAGCTGGCGTTCGGTACCGATTTTCCGGTCGAGAGCCCCGATCCCTTTGCCGGCTGGGCCGCCGCCTTCACGCGACAGGACGCCAAGGGCGAGCCCTATGGCGGCTGGCGCCCCGAGGAACGCGTGACGCGCGAACAGGCATGGCGCGCCTATACGATCGATGCGGCCTATGCCGGCTTTGCGGAAGACAAGTTCGGCCGTCTGGCGCCGGGGCAGCGCGCCGACTTCATCATCGTCGATCGCGACCCGACCTTGGCCTCGCCGAGCGACCTGCGCGCGACCAAGGTGGAGCAGACCTGGGTCGGGGGTGAGAAGGTGTGGGAGGCGCGGTGAGCTCTTCTGCCTTCGTCACCCCGGCCTTGTGCCGGGGTCCAACGAGCCGCGAAAGTTAACGCATGCGAGAGTTGGCGCCGTGCGTCTATTTGCTGTCCAACGGCCGCTTCGGTGCGGTCAATACCGGCGTCACGTCGAACCTTATCGGTCGGGTGATGCAGCATCGCGATGGCACGTTCGACGGCTTTACGAAAAGGCTCAACATCAAGCAGCTGATGTGGTTCGACATTGCCGACACGATGGATGCGGCGATCGCCCGCGAAAAGACGATGAAGAAGTGGCGGCGCGAGTGGAAGTGCAACCTGATCGAGCGGCTTAACCCTGAATGGAACGATCTCGCGGTGGGGTTGGGTTTGCCACCGTTGGGGTAGCGCACGTGGGCCGTTGGACCCCGGAACAAGTCCGGGGTGACGGATACGGTCCAAAAAAACAAAGCGGCCGCGGCGCCCCCCGGTGCCGCGGCCCTTCAAGTGTCGGAGGCAGAAAGAAATCAGGCGACTTCGGTGATCATCACGTCGTCGGGTTCGCGCAGCACATAGCCGCGGCCCCACACGGTCTCGATATAATTCTCGCCGTCGCAGGCGAGGCTGAGCTTCTTGCGCAGCTTGCAGATGAACACGTCGATGATCTTGAGTTCGGGCTCGTCCATCCCACCATAGAGGTGGTTGAGGAACATTTCCTTGGTCAGCGTGGTGCCCTTGCGCAAGCTCAGCAGCTCGAGCATCGCATATTCCTTGCCGGTCAGGTGGACGCGGCTGCCATCGACCTCGACCGTCTTGGCATCGAGATTGACCGCCAGCTTGCCGGTGCGGATGACCGACTGGCTGTGGCCCTTGGAGCGGCGCACCACGGCATGGATGCGGGCGGTGAGTTCCTCGCGGTGGAACGGCTTGGTGACGTAATCGTCGGCGCCGAAGCCGAAGCTGCGCACCTTGGAATCCATCTCGTTGATACCCGACAGGATCAGCACCGGCGTCTGCACACGAGCGACGCGGAGCTTCTTGAGCACGTCATAGCCGTGCATGTCGGGCAGGTTGAGGTCGAGCAGGATGATGTCGTAATCATACAGCTTGCCGAGATCGAGGCCTTCCTCGCCCAGATCGGTGGTGTAGACGTTGAAACCTTCTGTGGTCAGCATGAGCTCGATCGCCTTGGCGGTGGTCGGCTCGTCCTCGATCAGCAGCACGCGCATCTGGCAGTATCCCTCTGTCGTTTTGCGGTGCCTGAATGCCCCCACGGCCCCAGCACCTAAGCATGATCTATTAACCTCATGAGTGATGAACGCAAAAGGTTAATTCTTCGCTAACCGGCCTCAATCCACGAGTCGCAGGGAATCTACGTATAAGGAATTACACGACCTGAGCGGGTCAGCGCGGCAATTCGGACCGTTTGGCGCACAGATTGCGGAGCCGCTCGGCGAGAAAGTCGATCAGCGCCTCGACGCGCGCCGGACGCAATGTGCCGGGCGGGGTCATCAAATGCAGCGCGCCCGATGGCGGCGACCAGTCGGTCAGGATCGCCTCGAGCGTGCCCGCGGCGAGATCGGCGCCGACGAGGAATTCGGGCAGGATGGCGATGCCGAGGCCGGCACGCAGCGCGGGGAGCATCGCGTCGCCGCTGTTGGTCGAAAGGGGCCCGCGCGGGCGCACCGACACCTCCGCGCCGCCCGGACCGAAGAAGCGCCATGGGCCGGTGACATTGGTATAATCGAGGCAGCGATGCTCGCCGAGCTGTGCCGGGTGGGTCGGACGGCCATGCGCGGCGAAATAGGCCGGGGCGGCGACGATATGCATCGGCATGTCGGCGAGCTTGCGGGCGCGCAGCGAACTGTCGGGCAATGCGGCGATGCGCAGGGCAACGTCATAGCCCTCGGCGACGATATCGACGCGTGCATCGGACAGATGCAGGTCGATCTCGATCCCGGGATGGTCGGCGAGGAAGGCGGCGATTGCCGGGGCGACCGCGAGCAACCCGAGCGACATCGGCGCGGCGACGCGGATCATGCCAGCGGGCGCGCTTGCCGCGTCATGCGCCGCTTCCTCGGCGGCTTGCGCCTCGGCGAGCATGCGCGCGGCGCGCTCGGCCAACCCCTTGCCGCTCTCGGTCAGCGCGAGACGACGCGAGGTACGATGGAACAGCGACTGGCCGAGATGGGCCTCGAGCCTGGTGATCGCCTTGGAGACGGTCGCCTTGGACAGGCCGATCGCCTCGGCCGCGCCGGAAAAGGAGCGGTGTTCGGCGACGCTGGCGAAAATCGCCCAGGCTTCGAGATCGGGTAGACGGGCCATGCCGCGACGATAGATCATGAAACAATCAGTTTCTACTGTTTCCATTTACGCGATGTCGGGAATGCCTATCTTGGCGACAACAAGGAGGTTCCCATGATCGAGAAACGCAGCTTTGCGAGCCTGGGCCATGCCGACCATGGCTGGCTCAATGCCCGCCATCATTTCAGCTTCGCCGATTATCACGACCCGGCCCGTACCGGCTGGGGCAGCATCCGCGTGTGGAACGACGACGAGATCGGCCCGAAATCGGGCTTTCCGCCGCATCCCCATCGCGACATGGAGATCATCACCTATGTCCGCTCGGGCGCGATTACCCATCAGGATTCGATGGGCAATCAGGGTCGCACCGGCGCGGGCGACGTGCAGGTGATGAGCGCCGGCACGGGCGTGCGCCACGCCGAATATAATCTCGAGGGCGAGACCACGACGCTGTTCCAGATATGGATCGAGCCCAAGCGGATCGGCGGGTCGCCGAGCTGGGGCGCTAAGCCCTTTCCCAAGGACGAGCGAACCGGTCGGTTCGTGACGCTGGCGTCGGGTTTCGCCGACGACGAAGGCGCCTTGCCGATCCGCGCCGACGCGCGCGTGCTCGGTGCGACGGTCAAGGCCGGCGATACGCTGGAACACGTCGTCGGCGCAGGGCGGCACGCCTATCTCGTGCCGGCGACGGGCGCGATCGAGATTGACGGCGTGCGCTTCGATGCGCGCGACGGCGCGGCGCTGGATGGTGGCCAGACGGTGACCATCACGGCGCTGGAGGATGCGGAGATCGTGCTGGTCGACGCCGAATGACCCGTTCGGGGAGAGTGCTTGCTCTCCCCTGACCTTACCGCCCGCGACGAGCGGGCGCCCACCCCCAGCCCCTCCCGCACGCGGGAGGGGAGTCAAAAAGAGAAGGATTTTACGATGACCAAGGTTCTGGTGCTCTATTATTCGTCCTACGGCCATATCGAGCAGATGGCGGATGCCGTTGCCGAGGGTGCGCGCTCGGCGGGTGCCGAGGTCGACATCCGCCGCGTTCCCGAGACCGCGCCGCCGGCGGTGGTCGCTGCCGCGCATTTCAAGACCGACGCGGCGCATCCGCTGATCGAAGGCCCCGACGCGCTCAAGCACTATGACGCGATCATCGTCGGCACGCCGACGCGTTTCGGCCGCATGTCGAGCCAGATGGCATCCTTCTGGGATACCGCCGGCGGGCTGTGGGCGACGGGTGCGCTGCACGGCAAGGTCGGCGGTGCCTTCACATCGACCGCGACGCAGCATGGCGGGCAGGAAACCACCCTGTTCTCGGTCATCACCAACCTGCTCCATTTCGGGCTGACGATCGTCGGGCTCGACTATGGCCACCAGGGCCAGATGAACAATGACGAGATCGTCGGTGGCGCTCCCTATGGCGCGACCACGGTGGCGGGCGGCGACGGCAGCCGTCAGCCCAGCGAGATCGACCTCAACGGCGCGCGCTATCAGGGGCGTCGTATCGCAGAAGTCGCGGCCAAGCTCAGCGCCTGAGCGAGGACGCGCCGAAGCCCGGGCTCACCGTGCCGCCAACGGCGGTCGGTGGGGCTGGTGCGGCGGCCACGGGGCGTGGCTGGATCAGCCAATAGTCCCACACATCGTTGACCCCCGGCCTTGCCGGGAAAAAGGAGCGGGCGCGGGTGAAATTCACCCGCGCCCGCTCCGCGCCGGGCATCTGGATCGACGCCCCGACCCAGCGCCAGTGCCACGGCTCCCATGTCACGCCCTGGGCGTTGCCGGCCGGGAAGGACAGTTCGAAGCCATATTCGGCCGCGTGCGCCAGCAACCACAACCCCGCCGCAGTGGAGGCGATGCACGGATCGACATCGTGGCAGCGCGGCGAAGGTCGCACCGCGAAGTCGATCGCATAGCCCGTGGCGTGTTCGCTATAGCCGGGCGGCGCGACGCTCAGCGCGCGCTCGCCGGCGTTGCGGCAAGGCCTGTTGGCGCCGATCTCGCGGCAGAACACCGCGCGCTGCTGGGCGATGCCGCGGAAGCACGATATGCCGCGCAGCCGGTCCCCGACGCCGGGGGCCTGTTCGGCGGCGGCGAGCAGCCGCGTCAGGTCGGGTAACAT
This sequence comes from Parasphingomonas halimpatiens, assembly GCF_036663795.1. Taxonomy (NCBI): domain Bacteria; kingdom Pseudomonadati; phylum Pseudomonadota; class Alphaproteobacteria; order Sphingomonadales; family Sphingomonadaceae; genus Parasphingomonas; species Parasphingomonas halimpatiens. The sequence continues at coordinate 65,911 of NZ_JAXOJP010000012.1, read as the reverse complement.
GTCGCGCTGGACGTAGCAGGGATGGTCGATACCGAAGCCGGCCGGCGCGGCGACGAGATCGCTCGCCGCAGCCTCGGCATAGGGGATATGCCCGAACACGCGGCCGTCCAGCCCGGCCCAGGCGATCTGGTCGGGGCAGGGGAACTGCGGATCGGCCGCCAGCGTCAGCGCCGGCAACAGGCCGAACGACACCACGGCGATCCTGACGATGCGGCGCAGTTTGCGTGTCATGTGTCGAAACTCTGGCATGAGCGTGCGCGCGGTGGCAAGAGCGCGAGCATGCTCGCCAATCATGTTCTCTTTATAGACGGCGAGGCGCTCGTCATCGACAAGCCCGCCGGTCTTCCCGTCGACCCGCCGCGCGACGGCTCGCTCAGCCTCGAAAACCATCTCGACGGTCTGACCTTCGGCTTCAAGCGCTGGCCGCAGGCGGTGCACCGGCTCGATCGCGACACATCGGGTTGCCTGTTGCTGTCGCGCAACCCCAAGGCGCACGCCCGATTGCAACAGGCGTTCGAACAGGGGCTGGTCGAGAAACGCTATCTCGCGGTGCTGGAAGGCGTGCCCAAGGGCGAGGAAGGCATGATCGACCTCGCGCTGGCCAAGACCAGCACGCGCGAGGAGGGCTGGCGGATGCGCGGCGACCCGGCCGGCAAGGCGGCGCGGACGGCGTGGCGCCTGTTGTCGGTCAAGGACGGCCGCGCGCTGGTCGAGTTCCGGCCCGAGACCGGTCGGACGCACCAGATTCGCGTCCATGCCGCGGAGGCGCTGGGCGTCGCGGTGGTCGGCGACCCGGTCTATGGTCAGGGCGGCACGCCGATGCTGCTCCACGCAGCGTCGTTGACGGTGCCGCGCGTGGGCAAGGATCCGGTCATCGCCGAGGCGCCGATCCCGGCGCATTTCAATGCCGCAGGGTTCGGCGCGGACTGAACGGCGTCGGTCATGGTCGCCATCCCCATCTCGCGCTCGATTTCGATCGACAGCGACGAAATTGACGAGAGCTTCACGCGTTCGAGCGGTCCGGGCGGGCAACATGTCAACACCACCGACAGCGCGGTTCTGCTGCGCTTCGACGTGGCGAACTCACCGGGCCTGCCCGACGCGGTGAAGCAACGGCTCGTCGAACTGGCAGGCTCGCGGATGACGCGCGACGGCGTGCTGGTGCTGCGCAGCGAGGGCGCCCGATCGCAATTGCTTAATCGACAGGATGTGCGCGATCGGCTGATCGCGCTGATCCGCGAAGCGCTGATCGTGCCCAAGAAGCGCCGGCCGACCAAGCCGAGCAGGACGGCCAAGGCGAAGCGGGTCGATGAGAAAAAAGGCCGCGCCTCGATCAAGGCTGGCCGCGGCAAGATAAGGATCGATTGATGTACGCGTTCGACGTTTCCGCCGGCTCGAAGGACGAGCTTTATCGCGATGTGCACGCAGCGCTCGACGCGCTGACCGCCGACGAGCCCGATGCGGTCGCCAACATGGCCAATGCCGCGGCGCTGTTGTGGCAATATCTGCCCGATCTCAACTGGGCGGGTTTCTACCGGCTGGTGGATGGCGAGCTGGTGCTCGGGCCGTTTCAGGGCAAGCCGGCGTGCATCCGGATTGCGCTGGGCGTCGGCGTGTGTGGCACCGCCGCGGCGACGCGCGCGACGCAGGTCGTGGCCGATGTCCACGCCTTTCTCGGCCACATTGCCTGCGATGCGGCGAGCCGGTCGGAGCTGGTCGTGCCGATCGTCATCGGTGAGCGGCTGATCGGCGTGCTCGATCTCGACAGCCCGAGTGCGGAACGGTTCGACGCGATCGATGCCGCCGCGTGCGAGGCGCTGGTGGCGATGCTGGCGCCAAGGATCGCCTGATCCGATTCGGGACAGCCCGGCGACTCGTCGCGAAGCGTCCGAAATGGTAAGGAAATTCTTAAGTATCCGGCGGGCGCACGAGGCTCGTTCGGATCGGTTGAGGAGCGTTTACCATGAAGACCCTGATGATTGCTGGCCTCGCGATGGTTACCGTCGGCGCCGCCTTGCCCGCGCAGGCGCAGCGACTCGTGCCGGCGCCGATGAGCAATGGCCAGGTCGTGATGGGTGGCGGTCAGATGACGGGCGGATGGCAGAGCGGTGGCGGTCAGACCATGCCGCGCCACTATCCGGGCGCTAACTACCCCGCGCCGCAGCCACGACCGCCGGTGATGTCGCCGCCGTCGCATGGCGGCGGTCAATGGTCGGGGGGCCATTGGTCGGGTGGTGGCCAATGGTCGGGCGGCAGCAACGCGCCGGGTGGCTGGAACGCCTATCGGCGCCCGACGCGCGGCTGGACGCTGCCGCGCTACTGGGTCGCGCCGACCTTCTATATCAGCGACTATGCCAGCTTCGGCCTGGCTGTACCGCCGGCGGGTTATGGGTGGTCGCGCTATTATGACGATGCAGTGCTGATCGACGGGCGCGGCCGGGTGTGGGACTCGGTCAACGGCGTCGATTGGGACGGCGCGGGTTACGCCCAGGGCGGACAGGGCGGCTATGCTGAGGCGGATGACGGCTATGCCTATGCCGAGGGCGGTCAGGGTGGCTATGGCGCCGGGTACGCGCCGCCGCCGCCACCGCCGCCGGCTCAGGTCGTTTATGGCGAGCAGGGCGGCGGCTATACCAGCCGCAGCTATTCGAGCGGCGCGGGCTATGCGGCGGGCGGTTTTTACTATCCCCCGGCGACCACCACGGTGGTGACGATCCAGTCGGCGCCGGTGGTGACCACCACGACGACCGAATATGTCGAGACCTACGTCGCAAGGCGCCGCGTGGCGCGGCCGGTGCATCGCTGGCGTGCGCCGGTGCGACGGAGCTGCACCTGCGTATGCGGGTGCCGCTGAGATAGCGCGGCAAGAATGATCGAGCCGGCGTCCCGCGCATCGCGGGGCGCCGGTTTTGCGTCAGGGCTGGCGCGGTTCGGGGCCGGCGAAGGTCGCGAGGCTTTCCGACCCGTCGGCCGCGACCGCCGCGACGCCGACGAAGTTGTCGTCCACCGGCGTGTTGACGAGCACCGTGCTCGTCGCCGGTGCTGCCACGTCGACCGAACGCTGCCAGTCCTGCGCGTCGTTACGGCGCCAGTGCACGCGGTAGCTGGCCGCGCCGTCGACCGGCTGCCATTTGACCGTGGTGTCGAAGCTCAACGCGCCGGCGATCGTCACGCCTGACGGCGCTGCGGGTGCCGCGGCGAGGCGGCGGATCGTCGCGACGTTGATCGCGGTGACCCTGGCGAGATAGGCGAAGTCCATCTTGTCGACGGTGTCGCCGTACGTGATGCCATTCTCGACGCGCAGATCCTGGTGCTGCTGCGTCCAGTTTTCCGCCGCGACCGAGAAGCGCACCGCGGGGAAGCCGAGCTTGAGAAACGGTTCATGGTCGCCGCCGCGGCCGAAGCGATCGGGCCGGCGATCGACGAACACGTCGATGCCGCCGGGGATGCCGCGCGCGACCTCATCGGCGGTCTTGGCCAAGGTACGCGATGGCCCGTCATCCTCGCCGCCATTGCCGCGGCGCGCGAGTTGTTGCGGCATCTCCTCGGAGGCGCGGATGCCTTCGGAAAAGACCCGCACGCGATCGGCGACGCGGATGCCGTTCTGACCCATGGTATTGCCGACAATGTCGTTGTTGAGCATCGCCGTGACAGTCCAGTTCTTCTGCTTCGCGGTCTCGGCCAGCAGCTGCCCGCCATAGAGGCCCTGCTCCTCGCCGGAGAAGATCGCGTAGACGATCGTCGCGCGGAATTTCTCCTTCGACAGGATGCGCGCCGCCTCGAGCACCAGCGCGACACCCGAGCCGTCGTCGTTGGCGCCGGGCGCATCGTGCGTTGCGTCCATCGCGTCCGACACGCGGCTGTCGATATGCGCGCCGACGATGACCACGCGCTTGGGGTCGAGCCCCTGCTGGAAACCGAGCACGTCGACGATTTCGACGCCGTTGGGCGCGCGCGGCCCGGTGAAGGTGCGGGCGATATTGGCGACGGTGATGCAGCCGTTACACGCATCGGCGAGGCGGGTCAGTTCGCCCGCCGCCCAGCGCCGCGCCGCGCCGATGCCGCGCACCGGATCGTCGGGCGACGAGAGCGTGTGACGCGTGCCGAACGAGACGAGCTTTTCGACCGTCGCCTTGAGGTGCGCCGGATCGGGTGTCGGGGCCGCTGGCTGCTCCTTGGCGAGCGCCGGCGGGGTGAGGGTGGCGAACAGGGCGAGCGGGAGCAGGATACGCATGCTCGCATCGTGACCGGAGCGTGCAGCGCGTTCAAGTCCGCGCGTCCTCGGTTGGTCCGATTTCGGCCAAATTGTCACAGAGGGGACATAATTCGCGCCTAGCCGCCTGCGCATCCGGTCGGAGGCCGGCGACGTTGCGACAACAGGCGATAGCCGGCGCGACGTTTCATTCGTCGGCGATTTGGGAGTGCGCCGGCGGCAAACAAAAAACATTTCCTCAGGGGTTTATCTTGACCAAGTCCATTTTTAGCCGGTCGCTGCTGCTGACCGGTGCCTTCACCGCCATGTCGATCGCGAGCGTCGCTCACGCCAGCGAGGCCGCGCCTGCCGCGCCCGCCGCTGTTCCTGCAAGCGAAGAGGGCGAGATCGTCGTGACCGCGCAGCGTCGCTCCGAGAATCTTTCCAAGGTGCCGCTGTCGGTCGCCGTGGTAAGCGGCGACCAGCTGCGCAATCTGACCAGCGGCGGCGGTGACATTCTCGAACTGTCGGGTCGCATTCCCGGCCTTTATGCCGAGACGACCACCGGCCGGATCTTCCCGCGCTTCTACATTCGCGGTCTCGGCAATATCGATTTCTATCTCGGCGCGTCGCAGCCGGTGTCGATCATCCAGGACGATGTCGTGCTCGAGCATGTCGTGCTCAAGTCGAACCCGGTGTTCGACGTGAGCCAGGTCGAGGTGCTGCGCGGCCCGCAGGGTTCGCTGTTCGGCCGCAACACCACCGCCGGTATCATCAAGTTCGACACCAACAAGCCAACCCAGGAATTCGAAGGTCGCGCCTCGGCGTCACTCGGCACCTATGACACGGTCAGCATCGACGCGGCCGTAGGTGGCCCGATCATCAAGGACGTGCTCGCCTTCCGCGTCTCGGCGCTCTATCAGCACCGCGACAACTGGGTGTCCAACACCTATGTCGGCCCGAGCGCCGACGGCACGGTGAGCCCGGCCGAGAATGTCATGGGCGGCTATAACGAGCGCGATGTGCGCGCGCAGTTGCTGTTCACCCCGAGTGCGCCGCTGTCGATCCTGCTGTCGGGCCATGCGCGCGACTATTCGGGCACCTCGACGCTGTTCCATCGCGGCGCGCTGATCAAGGGTTCGAACGTCATCACCGCCGCGACCGATCGCGACCGCGTCGCGCTCGACGAGGGCCGCAACAATCCGCAGGCCTACAAGACCTATGGCGGCTCGGCGAAGATCGCCTATGATTTCGGCGGCGCGACGCTGACCTCGATCAGCGCGCTCGAATCGAGTCATGGCTATAGCCGTGGCGACACCGATGGCGGCGCCGCGGCCAATTTCGGCGGTACGGGCTTCGGCCAGTCGCAAGGTTCGCTGCGTCACCTCTCCCAGTTCAGCGAGGAACTGCGGCTTGCCAGCGCCGATACCGGTGCCTTCAAGTGGCAGATCGGCGGCATGTATTTCGACTCGCGCGACGTAACCGATTTCTACCAGCGCGCCTATTTCACCGGCACGAACCTCAACAACTGGGTGCGGCTCCACAACGTCAACACGTCATGGGCGGCGTTCGGTCAGCTCAGCTATGCGGTGACCCCGGAACTGACGATCACCGCCGGCGGTCGCATCACCAACGACACCAAGACGACCACCTTGCTCAAGACCGCCAACACGGCAGCGAACGTTGTGACCTATACCGGGCGCACCAATGTCCGCCTGTCCGACACGCAGCCGAGTTGGGACGTCAGCGCGCTGTACCAGGTTACGCCCGAGGTGAGCCTTTACGCCCGCGTCGCGCGCGGCTTCCGCGGACCGACCATTCAGGGTCGCTCGGCGGTATTCAACAGCGACTTCACCACGGCCAATTCGGAAACGATCGTGTCGTATGAAGGTGGCATCAAGACCAACCTGCTCGACCACACGCTGCGCTTCAACCTGACGGGCTTTGCCTACAAGGTGAAGAACATCCAGCTGAACGGCAACGACTCGAACGGCAATGGCGTGCTGTTCAATGCGGACAAGGCGACCGCATACGGTCTGGAGGCCGAGCTCGACTGGCATCCGACGTCGCGCCTGGCGATCACCGCCGGTCTCAGCCTGCTGCACAGCGAGATCAAGGACAGCCGCGTTTACGCGCAGGTCTGCGCTCTCAACGGGGCGGTGGTGTGCACGGTGCAGAACCCGACGATCACGATCGGCACCAACGTGTTCGCCCAGATCAACGGCAACCCGCTGCCTAATGCGCCGAAGTACAATGCCGACGTCACGGCGCGCTACGACCTGCCGGTCAGCGACCATGGCAAGCTGTTCTTCGCGGGCGACTGGAACATGCAGGGCTATACCAGCTTCGTGCTCTACAAGAGCAAGGAGTTCACCGCGGACGGCAATTTCGAGCTCGGTCTCAAGCTCGGCTACACGCCGAACGACAAGAGCTTCGAGGTCGCGATCTTCGGTCGCAACGTCACCGGCGAGCGCAACCTGAAGGGCGTGATCGAAAACTATATGGCGGCCGTGTTCAACGAGCCGCGCATCATCGGCGTGTCGTTCAGCACCAAGTTCCGCTGAGGCGGGAGCGCGCCGGACAACGTCTCCGGCGCGCAGCTCGGTCGATAATGAGGGAGGGCTCGTGCGGGATACCGCGCGAGCCCTTTTTCCATGGTCGGCAAGGTGACCCTGCCGAGCCATTTCCCTGCCGCAATCCTGTTAAAGACAGGCGCGAAATCGGGAGCAGGCCATGGTGATTTTCAAGTACGTCCTTATTTCTGTCGCGCTTGCGGCCGGCAGCGTCGCCGGAGCGGCCGATGCCGACACGTTGCAGGATCAGGTCCTGGCGATGGCACGGAACACGCGATCGGACGCTTTCAGTTTTCGCCGCACGATGGTGATGGAAAGCACCGGATCGGCACGCAAGGTCGTGATCGAGCAGTTCGACCCGCGCCGCCCGGCCGGCGCGCAATGGTCGTTGATTAGCGTGGACGGAGCCGCGCCTACGGCGAAGCAAGTCGAGCAGTCGCGCAAGGCGAAACGCGGACCGGTGCCATCCTATGCGCAGATCGCCGAGTGGTTCGGTGCGCCGGCGACACGGAGCGACCATGCGCCGGGTTATGTCCTCTACCGCTTCGCGCGGCTTCCGCAGGGCGCGCTCAAGATCGGGTCGCATGACGCATCCGCCGACACCCAGGCCGAAGCGCTGGTCAACACCAGGGGCGGGGTGCCGTTTGTCGAGCAGGTTCGTCTGACGTCGACCAAGGGGTTTCGGATGATGCTGGTCGCGTTGCTACAGAGCATGACGATCAGCGGCCATTATCGCCTGCTGCCCGACGGCCACGCGGTGCCGGCCGATTCCGCCAGCAATCTCACCGGCTCGCTGCTGGGCAAGGCCGGGCAGATCAAGACCACCGTGACCTATACGGATTTCCAGAAGGTTCGCTGATCGGGGCTGGTGACGGCGTTCAGCTTAGCCGGTCGATCGCATCGCGGTCGAGGCTGCCGGGGATGATCATCAACGGGATCTTCAGGATGCCGGCATCGGTGCCGGCAAAATGGCTGACCAGCGGCCCCGGCGCCCCGATCGCCGCCGCGCCGAGCACCAGCGCGGCAATGTCGGGGTTGGCATCGATCATCTCGCGGATGATCTTCGGGCCATCGCCCTGGCGAACGGTGATCGACGGATGCAGCCCCGATTCCTCAAGCAGGGTGCCGGCCGCGCCCGCGACCAGTGCCTCGGCGTGCATCCGCGCCTCCTCCTCGATCGTCGCCTGGACGCCGGCAAAGGCGACGAACTCCGATGGCGGGATCAGCGTGAGGATATCCACGCCGCCACCGGTCTTGACCGCGCGACGCGCGGCGAAGCGGAGCGCGATCTGCGATTCCGGGCTTTCGTCGACGACGACGAGATAGATGCGCATGGCGGCCCCTCCTGTTTGGTGTGAAGGTGGCGCGCCGCCGCGTTCGGCGCAAGGCTTGACCGGGACGGGATCGGGCGCGAAGGAAAGCGCCGCTACGGACTCGCGCAAAAGACAAGGACGCCGTTGATGCCGATCGAGATCAAGATGCCCGCACTTTCCCCGACGATGGAGGAAGGTACGCTGGCCAAATGGCTCGTGAAGGAAGGCGACCGCGTGAAGTCGGGCGACCTGCTCGCCGAGATCGAGACCGACAAGGCGACGATGGAGTTCGAGGCGGTCGATGAGGGCGTGATTGCCAGCATCGCGGTCGCCGAGGGTACCGACAATGTTAAGGTCGGCACCGTGATCGCGACGCTGACCGGCGATGACGAGGCGGCGCCGGCAACCAAGGCTGCGCCGCCCAAGGCCGAAGCAGCACCGATCGCTGTACCGGCGCCGGCGCCCGTTTCAGCCCCTGTCGATGCAAAGCCGACTGCCGCAGCGGCGCCCGTGCCGGTCGCCGTGGCGCCGGTTGCGACAGGGGATCGCGTCAAGGCGAGTCCGTTGGCGCGCCGCATCGCCGCCGAAAAGAGCATCGACCTCGCAACGCTGCACGGCTCCGGGCCGAACGGGCGGATCGTGCGCGCCGATCTCGAGGGCGCCAAGAACGGGAGCGCGCCGGCACCCGCGCCCGTCGCGGGAGCGCAGGCGGCACCTACCCCCGTGGTCGCGCCGAAGCCCGCCACCGTGCCCGACATTCCGCACGAAGCGACCAAATTGTCCAACGTGCGCAAGACGATCGCGCGCCGCCTGACCGAATCCAAGCAGCAGGTGCCGCATATCTACCTGACGGTCGACATTCGGCTTGACGCGCTGCTGCGGCTGCGCGGCGACCTCAACAAGGCGCTAGAGGCGCGCGGCGTGAAGCTGTCGGTCAACGACCTGATCATCAAGGCGCTCGCCGCCAGCCTGATCCAGGTGCCGAAGTGCAACGTGATGTTCACGCCCGACCAGCTGATCAGCTTCAGCCGCGCCGACATCTCGGTCGCGGTGTCGACCCCGAGCGGGCTGATCACCCCGATCATCGTCGATGCGGCGAACAAGGGGCTCGCGGCGATCTCGACCGAGATGAAGGACCTCGCGGTGCGCGCGCGCGACGGCAAGCTCAAGCCCGAGGAATATCAGGGTGGTACCGCCAGCCTTTCGAACATGGGGATGTACGGCATCAAGCAGTTCGAGGCGGTGATCAATCCGCCGCAGGGCATGATCATGGCGATCGGCGCGGGCGAGAAGCGCCCCTATATCGTCGACGACGCGCTCGGTATTGCCACGGTCATGTCGGCGACCGGCAGTTTCGACCATCGTGCGATCGACGGTGCCGATGGCGCCGAGCTGATGCAGGCGTTCAAGACGATGATCGAGAACCCGCTCGGCATGCTGGCTTGAGGCGAAGGTGACGCGCACGATCACGGAATTGTTGCACCTGCTGATCGGCGTCGTCGGGACGCTCGCGATCGGCGCCATTTGCGCGCGCGCCGTGCCGCAAGCGGTCAATGAGATCTGGCAAGTGACCGGCGGCGTCACCATCATCGTGATTTTCATGGGCATTCGCCCGCTGCGCCTGGCGTGGCGTGACGATCGCCCCGCGGCCGATCCGCGCGACTGACGAAATGAGCCCCGAAAGCGTGGCTGAACGAGGATTTATATCGTGGCTGAGACCTTTGACCTGATCGTGCTCGGTTCCGGCCCGGGCGGCTACGTCGCGGCGATCCGTGCCGCGCAGCTCGGCCTGAAGACGGCGATCGTCGAGCGCGAAAATCTCGGCGGCATCTGCCTCAACTGGGGCTGCATCCCAACCAAGGCGTTGCTGCGCTCGGCCGAGATCTTCCACTACATGCAGCATGCCAAGGATTACGGGCTGGTCGCGGAGAAGATCAGCGCCGACCTCGAGGCGGTCGTCAGGCGCTCGCGCGGCGTGGCGAAGCAGCTCAATCAGGGCGTCACGCACCTGATGAAGAAAAACAAGATCACCGTGTTCATGGGCGACGGCAAGCTGACCGGCAAAGGCAAGCTCTCGGTCACCGCCGCCGACGGCAAGACCACCGACCTTGCGGCGAAGAACATCATCGTCGCGACCGGTGCGCGCGCCCGCGACCTGCCCTTCGCCAAAGCCGACGGCAAGCGCGTCTGGACCTATCGCCATGCGATGACCCCGCCCGAGATGCCGACCAAATTGCTGGTCATCGGCTCGGGCGCGATCGGCATCGAATTCGCCAGCTTCTACAAAGACATGGGCGCCGAGGTGACGGTGGTCGAAATGCTCGACCGCGTCGTGCCGGTCGAGGATGCCGATGTGTCCGCGTTCCTCGAAAAGGCGCTGAAGAAGCAGGGCATGACGATCATGACCGGCGCCGGGGTCGACAAGCTCGACGTCACCGCGTCAGGCGTGAAGGCGGCGATCAAGGGGAAGGACGGCAAGGTCGTCACTTCCGAGTTCAGCCATGTCATCGTCGCGATCGGCATCGTGCCGAACACGGAGAGTATCGGGCTGGAAGCGCTGGGCGTGAAGACCGAGCGCGGGCACATCGTCACCGACCCGATGTGCAAGACCAATGTCGACGGGCTCTACGCGATCGGCGACGTCACCGCGCCGCCCTGGCTGGCGCACAAGGCGAGCCATGAGGGCGTCATCGCGGTCGAGGCGATCGCCGGCAAGCATCCGCATGCGATGGACGTGCGCAACATCCCCGGCTGCACCTATTGCCACCCGCAGATCGCCAGCGTCGGCCTGACCGAGGCCAAGGCGAAGGAAGCGGGCCATGAGGTCAAGGTCGGCAACTTCCCGTTCATCGGCAACGGCAAGGCGATCGCGCTCGGTGAAGCAGAAGGCTTCATCAAGACGGTGTTCGACGCCAAGACCGGCGAACTGCTCGGCGCGCACATGATCGGTGCCGAGGTAACCGAGCTGATCCAGGGTTACACGATCGGCAAGACGCTCGAGACGACCGAGGCGGAACTGATCGAAACGGTCTTCCCGCACCCGACGCTCAGCGAGATGATGCATGAGAGCGTGCTCGCCGCCTATGGGCGCACGCTCCACATGTGACGGATCAGCCCTTCTCTGCGGCGAAGGCGGCGATCAGCGGCTGATACTCTTCCATCGCGGGAAACTGTGCAAAACTGTGCGGCGCGCCAGTTTTCGCCCAGGGGAAGGCTTCGCTGGTAAAGGTCTCGATGAACGGCGTGAACCAGCCGGTTTCGTCGAGCATCACGGCGCGGACGTTGACGAAGCCCAGGTCGGGCTCGATCCGCGTGAACAGCCAACTCTTGCACCAGTCGCAATGATGGTGCTGCTGCTGATCGCCATGCAGCCCGCCAATCACCGTTTCGCCGGTGGTCACGGCGAAACCGTTTTCGGGCACCGCGACGCTGATCGAATAGGCGCTCGCCGTCATGCGCTGGCAGCCGGTGCAGTGGCACGCCATGGTCAGCAGCGGCGCCGCGGTGATGGTAAAGCGGACCTTGCCGCAGCGGCAGCCGCCCGACATCGGCAATGGTGCATTGGCCATGGCTTGCGTTCCTTCGTTCTTGCGGCAGGATAGCCAGCACTATCACAGGGAGGTTTCATGCCGTTCGGGATTTTGTGGCCGACCTTGGCCATGGTCGGGCTGATCTTCGTCGTGTGGGTGACGCTGTTCGTGCAGCGCGTCGCGCATATGCGCCGCAACCCGCCACAGGCGAGCGACTTTGCCGATGGCGAGGCGGCGACGCGCTATTTCCTGCCGGTCGAGATGCCGGCCAACAACCTGCGCAACCTGTTCGAGATGCCGGTGCTGTTCTTCGCGCTGGTGCCGGTGCTGTTCTTCGCGCTGGTCCCGCTGCTGTTGATCACACGCCACGCCGACCAGGTGCAGGTGCTGCTCGCCTGGGCCTTTGTCGTCCTGCGCGCCGCGCACAGCGTCATTCACATCGGTCGCAACAAAGTGACCGTGCGCTTTTTCGTCTATCTCGCGGCGTGCGCGGTGCTGTCGGCGATGTGGATCGGCTTCGCGGTCGACATGGTACAGGCCGCCGGGAGCTACCACGCCGCGATGAGCGACATGCAGGGCTGAGCCGCGCGCGCAGATTCGCCCTCCGCATGACGATCCAAAGCCCCGGGCGTGACGGGCCCGGGGTTTTATCGATCTAACCTGTCGTGGAGATCAGGCGGCTTCGCCGGCGGCCGATGTCGGGAACTGCGTGACGCTGCTTTCCGGCTTGCTCGTCGGCGTCGGCGCCACGGCACGCACCGCGTCGGCGGCGAGATGCTTGAGCCGGCCGTCGATCGACGCGCCGTTCTCGATCGCGATCGTCTCATATTCGACGTCGCCCGTGATCCGGGCGGCGCGCTCGATGGTCAGCTGGCGCACCGCGACCGAACCTTCGATAGCGCCGGCTAGCCGGGCTACTTCCGCCCTGACGACGCCCTTGATGATGCTGTCGGCGCCCTGGACGAGGCTGCCGCAGGTAACGTCGCCATCGACCCGGCCATCGATGTGCAGGTCGGCGGTCGCCGCGACATTGCCGGTGATGATCATGTCCGGTCCGACGACCGAGAACATGCCGCGCTTCTGGCCATTCGGCTGCGGCTGCGGGGCGGGCGGAAGCCCTGATGACGTTTCCCGGCCACGGCTGTTATTGTTGAACATCGATCGAATCCCCGCTCTCGACTGAACGAATCAGTGCGTCAGCCTAGCATAAAAGCCATTTTGGACATATTCGCGAACAACATTACGCCCGTGCCAATAAGGGATTGTCGTTGGCGAAGGGACGGAGCAGCGGGCGTGCGACGTTGACGGTGGCGGCGATCATCGGAATCGCACCGAGCATCGCCATCGCATCGAGCCCGCTGAGATAGCCGAACAGGCCGAGCAACGAGCCGATCTGGATCATGGCGGCAGTCTGCCAGCTCGCACGATCTCGAAACGTCAGGGCCATCGTCAGCGCCACGACATCTGCGAGGAAGAAATAACGCTCGTGCATGTGCGGCAGCAGCCCGGCGGTGATGAGCGGCGCGAGCAGCGCCGGGGCGAGCAGCGCGCGTCCGTCGAGCGACCGCGTCGACAACCAGGCGATATAGGCGGCGGTCGCGCCGAGCGCCGACGCCAGCGCGAGGCCGCTCAGCGGCAGCGCGCCGATCAGTGGGAGCGATTCGACGATCTGCCAGAGATTGGGTGCGTTCATCGCCAGCGCCGGATAGGTGCCGGCCTGACGCAGATAGATCGTGGCCAGGTCGCTCGCAGGCCAGCCGGCGGCCCAGGCCGGCAACATCGTCGCTGCAGCGACGAGCGGCGCGATCACCCACAGCCGCAGCGCCACGCGGCGATTGATCAGCAGCGCGATGAAGAACGGCGCGATGAGTAGCGCCTGCACCTTGATACCCAACGCCAGCCCGCACCAGGCGAGCATTGCGATGTGCTTGCGCTCGACCGCCGCGGCGAGCGCCATGATGCACGGCGCCGCCCACAGCGCGTCGCACTGGCCGAGCAGCCCGGCATTGACCATCGCGCTGGGCAGGATGAACAGCAGGGCGGCGGCGCGGTTGGGCTGCGGCGCGTCGAGACGGATCAGCAAATGGCGCACGGCCAGCGCCAGCGCGCCGGTGCCCGCGAGCGAGACGAATTTCACCAGCAGCGGCACCGCTACCGACCCGGCGAAGGGTGAAACGGCGGCGAGCAGATAAAGATAGGCCGGCGCGTAATTGCCGAACGGCGTAGCGAAGGCGGCGACCGGCCCGGTCGCGACGATATGGTCGAGCCAGGGCGCGAGGAACTCGGTCATGTCGAGCGTCACGACCGGCAGCGCGAGCCACAGCATGACGCAGGCCAGCGCCAGCGTCGCGGCGATCGGCGGCAGCGGCCTGACACGGGGCCGGGGAAGGGGGATCGTCATCATCGCGCGGTTCGCGCCCATCATGCCCGCGGCATGTTGAGACGACGTTAAGCTTGCCGCCGATCGAGGTTGCGCGCGAGGCCGGGCTGTGATGAAGTGCGCCCAAGCCGTCGAACAAGGCGGCACGGGGAGATGCGGATGGCGACGGTTCTGGCCGAGAACGCGGTGATTCCCTCGCCGCCCGGCCTGCCGGTCGTCGGCCACCTCCACCAGATCGCCCGATATGGCCTGATCTCGCATCTGCTGTGCGTCGCGCGCGATTTTCCGGACGGTATTTTCAAGCTGCGCTTCGGCAGCCGCGTCGGGCTGTTCGTCACCGGTGCCGATCTCGTCGCCGAGCTGAGCGACGAGACGCGCTTCCGCAAGATGCCGGGACCGGGCCTGCGCGTGGTGCGGCGTTTCGCGGGCGACGGCCTGTTCACCGCGTTCAGCGACGAGCCCAATTGGGGCAAGGCGCACCGTATCCTGCTGCCGGCGTTCAGCCAGCGCGCGATGCGCGGTTATTTCGACATGATCCTCGAGGTCTGCGATCAGCTCGTGGCGAAATGGACGCGGCTGTCGGGCACCGATGTGCTGGTCGCCGACGACATGACGCGGCTGACGCTCGATTCGATCGCGATCGCCGGTTTCGGCCACCGTTTCGACAGTTTCGAGAAGGACGAGCTCGACAGCTTCCTCGTCGCGCTGGGCAGCGCGCTGGGCGAATCACTCAACATGATCACGCGAATGCCGCTGCAGAACCGTTTCGCCAAGCGCGCCCAGCGGCGCTTCGACGCCGACATCGCCGAGATGAATGCGCTGGTCGACGGCATCATCGCCGATCGCCGCAAGAACCCGACCGACGGCAAGGACCTGCTCAAGCTGATGATCGCGGCGGTCGACCCCGAAACGGGCGAGAAGCTCGACGACGTCAATATCCGCTACCAGGTGCTGACCTTCCTGATCGCCGGGCACGAAACGACGTCGGGCATGCTGACCTTCGCCTTCCATCATCTGCTGCGCACGCCGCATGTGCTGGCGCAGGCCTATGCCGAGGTCGATCGCGTGCTGCCGGGCGATACGCGCCCCGATTACGCGCATGTCGCGCAGCTCGAGGTGATCGAGCGCATTCTCAAGGAAGCGCTGCGGCTGTGGCCGACCGCCCCGGCGTTCAGCGTCGCGCCGTTCGAGGATACGGTGATCGGCGGCAAATGGGCGATGCGCAAGGATCGCCCGATCAACATCTTCTCGCCGGGCCTGCACCGCGACCCGCATGTCTGGGACGATCCGGAAGAATTCGACATCGACCGCTGGTTGCCCGAAGCCGAAGCGGCGCGGCACCCGCACGCCTATAAGCCGTTCGGCAATGGCGCGCGCGCCTGTATCGGGCGCCAGTTCGCGATGGTCGAGGCCAAGATCGCCATGGCGATGATGCTGCGCGCCTTCGCCGTGTCCGACCCGCATCACTACCGACTGCGGATCAAGGAGACGCTGTCGATCAAGCCCGACGATTTCCACATGCGCATCCGCCTGCGCAGCCCGCACGAGCGGCTGAGCGTGGGGGGCGTGAGCGAAGCGATCAACGAGGCGCCGGTGGCGGCGGTGTCGGGCACCGGCCAGCGCTTTGCGGTCATCTACGGGTCCAGCCTCGGCACCGCGCGCGACATTGCCGAGGAGATCGCCGAGCGCGCGACCGTCGATGGATTCGAGACGGTGGTCCGGTCAATGGACGAGAGCTTCAAGGGCGGTGCGCAGCCCGAGGACAAGATCGTCGTCATCGTCACCGCGACCTATAATGGCCGCGCACCGGACAGCGCCGTCGAGGTAGAGCGCGCGCTCGACGCCGGGCTGTTCGAGGATGCCGACTGGGGCGGCGCGCGCGTTGCCGTGCTCGGGATCGGCAATTCGCAATGGCCGAACTATCAGGTCTTTCCCAAGCGGATCGAGGCGGCGATTCAGGCGGCCGGGGCGACGCAGCTGCTACCGCGCGCCGAAGCCGATGGGCAGGGCGATTTCGACGGCGCGGTGGCCGGCTTCGTCCGCGAACTGTGGAAGGCGCTGGGCAGCGAAGCCGCGCCGAGCGAGGCGGCATCGTCGCTGATGTTGCGGCCGGTCGACGCCGATGCGACGCGGGCGCAGGCCTTGCCCGAACATGCCCAGCGGCTCGAGATCGTCAGCAACGACGAACTGGTGAAGCCGGCCGACGGCCTGTGGGATTTCGCGCTCGAGCCGCCACGGCCCTCGACGCGACTGATCCGCATCCGCTTGCCCGAGGGACAGCGTTATCACAGCGGCGACCATATCGCCGTCTATGCGCGCAACCGCCCCGATCTGGTCGATCGTGTCATGGCGCGGCTCGATCTCAAGGGCGCGACGCAGTTGCGCGTCGACGGGCAGGGCGGCCGCTTCAAGCATCTGCCGCTGGGCCAGACGGTGACGGTGCGGCAGTTGCTGACCGATTTCGTCGAATTGTCCGACACCTTGCCGCGCCGCGCGCTGACGGTGATCGCGGCGCAGACGCGCTGCCCGAACACCAAAGCCGAACTCGCCCGGCTCGCGGGGGAGGCGTTCGAGGCGGAAGTTGTCGACAAGCGATTGAGCGTGCTCGAACTGCTCGAACGCCACCCGGCGGCCGAGCTGTCGCTCGACAGCTTCGTCGAGCTGTCGGCGGCGATCGCGCCGCGCTTTTATTCGATCGCGTCGAGCCCGCTGGCCGATCCGCATATCGCCGACCTGATTGTCGGCACGATGGCGGCGCCTGCCTGGTCTGGGCTGGGTGAGCATCGCGGCTTCGCCTCGGGCTATATGCAGAGCGTTGCCGCGGGCGATCATGTCTTCGGCTATGTCCGCCGCCCGAACCCACCCTTTGCGCCGCCGTCGGACCCGGCGGTGCCGATGATCCTGATCGGCCCCGGCACGGGTTTCGCGCCGCTGCGCGGCTTCATCCAGGAACGTGCCGCGCAGGCGGCGGCGGGGCAGGACGTTGCACGGAACCTGTTGTTCTTCGGCTGTCGCCATCCGGATCACGACTGGTTCTGTCGTGTAGAGGTCGAGGGGTGGGCGGCGCAGGGTGTGATCGAACCGTATCTCGCCTTCTCGGCATTGGCGTCGCATCCGTGGAAATTCGTCCAGGACGCGCTGTGGGCGGAGCAGGAAAAGGTGTGGGCGGCGATCGAGGCTGGAGCGCACATCTTCGTCTGCGGCGACGGCAAGTTCATGGCCCCGGCGGTGCGCGACACGCTGATCCGCATCCAGATGCAGCAGGTTGGCGACGAACATGCGCAAGGCTCGGAATGGCTCGAAACGATGATGGCCGAGGGACGGTTTCACCAGGACGTGTTCGGGTTCGGGAAGTGAAAAAAAGCCCTCTCCCCTTCAGGGGAGAGGGTTGGGAGAGGGGCTGGTCAGGACGAGACGGCGGTGGTCCCACTGCCCCTCTCCCCAGCCCTCTCCCCTGAAGGGGAGAGGGAGCAAGATGCTGCAACTTAGCGGGCAGGACGCGTCGTTCGTCTATCTCGAAACGCCGCACACGCCGATGCATATCGGCTCGGTCGGCATCTATGATCCCTCGACCGCGCCCGGCGGGTTCGTGCGCTTCAAGGACATTCTTGCCTTCATCGCCTCGCGGCTCGGCAGCGCGCGCAGTTTTCGGCAGCGGCTGGTGCGCGTGCCGTTCGATCTCGACCATCCCTATTGGATCGAGGATCCCGAGTTCGACATCGAGTTTCATGTCCGCCACATCGCCTTGCCCAGGCCCGGCGACTGGCGGCAATTGTGCATCCAGGTCGCGCGGCTCCACGCGCGGCCGATGGATATCTCCAAACCTTTGTGGGAATTCACCATCGTCGAGGGGCTCGACAATATCGCGGGGCTGCCGCCGGGCTGTTTCGCGCTGGTCTCGAAGGTCCATCACGCCGCGATCGACGGCATGTCGGGGGTCGAGATGTCGGCGGCGGTGCATGATCTCGACGCCACCATGACCCCGCCCAAGGCGCAGGAGGAATGGCGGCCCGAACATATGCCCAATGTCGCCGACCTGCTGGTGCGCAGCTATCTCAATTCGCTGACCCAGCCGATGCGCATCATGGAGACGATCGGCCGCTCGCTGCCCGGCATGGCCAAACTGACCGCGCAGGTCGGCAAGGGCGACGTGTCGATCCGCAACGCGCGCCCCGCGCCCAAGACGCGCTTCAACGGCAAGGTGTCGGCGCACCGCGTGTTCGATGCCGTGCCGCTGCCGCTCGCCGATGTGCGCGCGATCAAGGACGCGGTGCCCGGGGCGACAGTCAACGACGTGATCCTGGCGATCGTCGGCGGCGGCTTGCGCAGCTATCTCGCGAGCAAGGATGATCTCCCTAAGGAAACGCTGACCGCGATGGCACCGATCTCGGTACGCGGCGAGGGCGAGAAGGCCGCGCTCGGCAATCTCGTCTCGGCGATGGTTGTCGGGCTGGGCACGCAGATTGAGGATCCGCTCGAACGCCTGCGCTTCGTCCATGGCGAAACGGTCAATTCCAAGGCGCTGACCAATGCCGTCGGGGCGCTGACGCTGACCGACTACAGCCAGTTGATTCCTTCGGGCCTCGCGGGTCTCGCGGCGCGGCTCTACACCCGCGTCGGCGCCGCCAACGCCCATGCGCCGGTCTTCAACTGCGTGGTGACCAACGTGCCCGGCAGCCGCGTGCCGCTCTATTTCTGCGGCGCGAAGATGGTGGCGATGTACGGCACCGGGCCGGTGTTCGACGGTATGGGGCTGATCAACCCGATCTACAGCTATGGCGACACGATCGCGATCTCCTTCACCTCCGACCGCAACATGATGCCCGACCCGGAAAATTACGCCGCTGCATTGCGCACATCGTTCGAGGCGCTGAAGGCGGCGACGCTCGACAAGGCGCCGGCGACCGCCACCCCGGTGGCGAAAAAGGCGACGCAACCCGCGGCGCCCAAGACCGTTGTCGCGGCGAAGCCGAAAGCGAAAGCCCCAGCCAAACCCACACCGGCCGCGAAGAAGCCGGCCGCCGCCGGCCGGAAGCCGGCTCCGCAGCAGAAGGAAGCCAAATGATGGCCGACAAGAAGAGCACCGCCGACAAGGCCCGCGAAACGATCAACGAACGCATCATCGACCCGGCAAAGAAGGCCGGCGAGGCGATGCGTGCCAGCGGCAGCAAGATCGCCGAGGGTGGCTCGACGATCGGCGCGCGGATGATCGATCAGGCCGAAGCCAATGCCCGTGAAGCGTTTGCCGCGATGCGCGCGGCGGCGCAGGCCAAGGACTTGTCCGAGGTGATGAAGATCCAGGGCGATTTCCTGCGCGACCAGGGCTCGCGTTCGATGGGCCAGGCGCGCGAGATCGGCGAGTTGATCATGCAGTTCGGCCGCGATGCCGTGGCGCCGTTGCGCGGCGACAAGGAATAAGCCTTAGTCCCCCCTCCCGCGCGCGGGAGGGGGACGCTCCTCACGCGTGGCCGGCGAAAGGGTAGACCAACGAGCGCAACCCGCGGCGCTCGAATGGGTGCCAGTCGCCATCGGCCTGCGCCAGCCGGTCGGCGATCGCGTACAGCACGGCGGGATTGACGCCCAACCCGCAATGGCTGCCATGGACTTCGATATTGTCGGTCTCGGGGCCCTGCGGTTCGATGCAGTTCTGCCAAGCCACGACGCCGTCCTCTCGGCTGTAGATCGCGGTCGACGGCACGGGCGGCGGCAGCGCGCTTTCGCGCAACTGGAAGCGCGTATCGGGGTCGTCGAGGCGCTGGCCGGTCAGAACCTGATAGGTGCGCCAGACATTGGTCGCGTGGGGGTGGCCGGTGAAGGGCGAGCCGAGCGAAATGACCTGGCGCACGGCCTCGGGCGCGCGGCGCGATAGCTGTCGCGCCATCACGCCGCCAAGGCTCCAGCCGATCAGGCTGACCTTCTGGCCCGTCGTGTCATGGATCTCGCGCAGCCGCGCGATGAGCTTCTCGCCCTCGCGGCCGATCGCCTTGGGGCCGAGATTGCGGCCGAGCTGCCAGGCATGCGCATCATAGCCGAGATCGCGCAGATAGCGCCGCAACGGCGCGGTCGAGATGTCGGTGGTGACGAAACCGGGCAGGACCATGACGGGATGACCGTCGCCACGCGGCGCGGTGGCCAAGATCGGTGCGGCGAGCCCGAGGCTGCCCAGTTCGACCAGCGCGCGCGGCAATTCTGTCAGCGCGAGCAGCGCAGAGGGTGGCTTTATCTCAGCGTGTTGGGCAGTCGCGTGGGCCAAGGCAATTCTCCTGCGGGTCCGGCATCAACGCACCGGTTATCTTCTGGGTTCACGCGTCGAGCCCGAAGGCACGATGTTGCGCGGTAACGCGCGCCACGTCCTGGCTGAGCAACGCGAGATCGAACATGTTGCCCGCGCGATCGCGGACATGGTCCTTGAGCAGCGCCTCAGCGCGGAAGCCGAGGCTTT
This sequence comes from Parasphingomonas halimpatiens, assembly GCF_036663795.1. Classification (NCBI taxonomy): domain Bacteria; kingdom Pseudomonadati; phylum Pseudomonadota; class Alphaproteobacteria; order Sphingomonadales; family Sphingomonadaceae; genus Parasphingomonas; species Parasphingomonas halimpatiens. The sequence continues at coordinate 45,481 of NZ_JAXOJP010000012.1, read as the reverse complement.
CGAACAGCATGACCGAGCCGACCTGATCGGGGGTCATTTGCGCGGTGAGCTTGGTCAGGCCGCGCTCCATGGCGATGGAATAGATCCCCTCGAGCAGATCCCGACCGAGCCCGGCACCACGCTTGTCGGCGGCAACGAGCAGGCGGATCTCGCCGACATGCGCGCTCCAGCCGAGCGGATCGCGCACCAGCGCCGCGCTGGCGACGAGCTTGTCGTTGTCGATCGCGACGAGGCTGTCGATCCAGCCCTCGTCGATCGCGGCGAGCCATGCCTCGATCACGCGTGGATGGCGCAGGTCGCGCCCGAGAAACAGCAGATCGTGCTCGGACAGGCTGTCGGCAAAGGCGAGCATCGCCTCGCGATCGGCCGGCTCGAAGCGCCGGATCTGATGACTCATATGGAACGCTCCCCCAGCCATTCGACGAGTTTCGGCCATAACCGCTTTATAGCGTTGCCCCCGGCGACAAGGCTGACATGTCCGCCTTTCATTGTCACCTGTTCCTTGTCGGCCGATCCGACCATGCCGATTAGCGGGGTCGAGGCGGCGCTCGGCACGATGTGATCATGCTCGGCGGTGACGTGCAGGAAAGGCGCGGTGATCCGCCCAAGATCGACCGGGCGTCCTGCGACCTCCATCGTGCCATGGAGCAACTGGTTGTCCCACATCAGTTTTTTCGTGGTTTCGCGGAAGTATTCGCCGGCGAGCGGCAGGATGTCGGCCGCCCATCGATCGAACATGCGGAAGGATTTGACGAACTCGTCGTTCCACATATTGTCGATCAGGCGGATATTGCCGGCAACGCGCGCGCCCGGGCGCAGCATGTCGAAGGCGGTGTAAAGATAATCGCCGGGGCAATTGCCGAATGTATCGACCAGTCGATCGACATCGAAGAAGCGCTTGTCGGCCCAGGCCTGGAACATCTCCATCTCGCTGAAATCGACCGGCGTGGTGAAGCAGACGAGATTGCGCAGCGCCGGTTCGCCCTCAAGCGCGGCCCAGAGCAGCGACAGGACCCCGCCGAAACAATAGCCGACCATCGTAACGTCGTTCTCGCCGGTCTCCTGCTGGACGCGCTCGACCGCGCTGGGGATGAAGTCGAGGACATAATCCTTGAGCGCCAACCCGCGTTCATCGGCACGCGGCGGGTTCCAGTCGATCATGAACACGTCGAAGCCGGCCTTGAGCAGATATTCAACGAGGCTCTGCCCCGGCACCATATCGAAGATGTAACCGCGATTGGTCGTCGCCATGACCAGCAGCAGCGGCACCCGGTACACTTCGTCCGACATCGGGCGGTAATGATAGAGGCTCATCGTGCCGCGTTGGATCAGCACGTCCTTGGGTGACACCCCGAGCACGGGCGCGGGCGAGGCGAAATAGTCCAGGCCCTTGAGATTGCGCTGCAGCGCGCGATCGAACTCGCGCCGCGCTGTTTCGAAAATGCCGGGCGACGTCGCTTCGCTCAAGCCGCGCTGCCCGGCGGTTTGCGTGTGCGCTTGGGTTTGGGCCGCTCGGGCGGCGCGATGCCGGCCTGCGCCATGATCAGGCTTTCGATGCGCTGAACCGCTTCCTCGATCCGCGCGAGCCGCGCGGAGATGTCCTCGACCTCGCTGCGGCTCGGCATGTTGGCGGCGGCCAGCGCGCGGTCCATCATCTGGTGCGTCGCAGCTTGCGCCTTCATTGCCGCGGCATTGGCGCCTTGCAGCGCGCGGCCGAACTCGCCGCTCTTCATCATTTCGCCGCCGAGGCTGTTGGTCATGCTCTCCCATTGGCCGAGCATGTCGCGAAAAAGTGCCGCCGGATCGGGAAGGGGTGGGACCGCCATGGCGGCATCCTTCACCGCGCGCGCGCTGGCGTCAAGCAGTGTGCGTTGCGCAACATCGGTGCAGCATCACCGCGGCGTGGCGGCCTCGACGCCAGGGCGGGGACCGTCGGGCGTCGGGTCGAGCCGGGCATCGCCGCCCAGCGTGCGGTATAGCGTGACGAGGTTCGTCGCCTTGGTCAGCTCGGTGGCCGCCAGCGTGCGCTGAGCCGAATAATAGGAGCGCTGCGCGTCGAGGCTGGCGAGGAACGTGTCGATGCCGCCGCGATAGCGCGCCTCCGACAGCTTGTAATTGTCGCCCGCCGCTGCCGTCAGCGCGCGCTGGGCGCGTTCCTGGTCGGCAATCGTGCCCCGGCGGGCCAGCGCATCGGAAACTTCGCGAAAGGCGGTCTGGATCGATTTTTCATAGGTCGCGAGCGCCGCATCGCGCTGCGCCTGTGACTGGGCGACCGTCGCCTTGCCCGCGCCGGCGCGAAAGATCGGGTAACTAACGCTCGGCGCGACCGAATAGTTGAACGCACCGCTGGTGAACAGATTGCTCAGCCCGCTGCTGGCAAAGCCGAGCAGCGCGGTCAGGCTGATACGCGGGAACAGCGCGGCACGCGCCGCACCGATCTCGGCATTGGCGGCGCGCAGCTCATATTCGGCCTGCACGACATCCGGGCGGCGCAGCAGGATGGCCGAATCCAGCCCGGCGGGAAGTTCGGCAACCGTCGGCGCCGCTTCATCGATCGATGCCGGGAGGAGTGCCGGATCGACCGGCGCGCCGACCAGCAGTTGCAAGGCGTTGATATCCTGCGCCGTCGCTGTGGTCTGCAGCGCGACGTCGGATAACGCGGTCTGCAGGATGTTGCTCGCCTGGTCGAGATCGGTGCGCGGCGCGATGCCACCGTCGAGCCGCGCCTTGGTCAACGTGACGCTGCGTTGCGCGCTCGCGGCAGTGTCTTGCGCGATCTTCAGCAGGCTCTTGTCATTAGCATAGGTGAGCCACGCGGAGGCAATGTCGCCGACCAGCGTCAGGCGCGTCGCGCGCGCTGCCGCCTCGGTGCCGAAATAGCGGTCCTGTGCCGCGCTCGTCAGCGAGCGCACGTGACCGAACAGGTCGAGTTCGAACGAGGTGATGCCGATATCGGCGCTGAAGCTGCTGCCGGTGCGGTTGGAGGTACCGGCCGTGGTCGTCGAACTCGACGTGCCGCTGGCGCTGCGCGCGTAGCGATAGCCCCCGCTCGCATCGAGCTCAGGCAGCAGTTCGGCGCGCTGGATGTGAAATTGCGCGCGCGCCGATACGATGTTGGCGGCGGCGATCCGCAGGTCGCGATTGTTCGCGAGCGCCTGCACGATGATCCGCTGCAGCCGGGCGTCGCGGAAGATGTCGGTATAGCTGATCGCCGGCAGCGCCGCCTCGCTCTGCCTGAGATAGGCATCACCGACCGGCCAGCTTGGCGGGACCGGCAGCTCGGGCCGGACATAATGCGGCGCCATCGAGCAAGCGGTGAGCGATGCCGCGGCGAGCAGCGTGACGAGCGGGCGGATCATGCGGCTGGCTCCGTGTGCGGCGGGGCGGGCGGCTCATGATGCAGCCGCTTGAGCGCATCCCGCGTCGTGCGACGCACGAGCACGAAGAACAACGGAATGTAGAAGATCGCGAGGATCGTCGCGGTCAGCATCCCGCCGATCACCGCCGTGCCGATCGCGACGCGGCTGTTGGCGCCGGCACCGGTCGCAATCGCCAGGGGCAGCACGCCGAAGATAAACGCCATGCTGGTCATCAGGATCGGGCGGAGCCGGATGCGTGCCGCCTCGAGCGCCGCCTCGATGACACGCTTGCCTTGCTTCTCGGCCTGTTCCGCGAACTCGATCATCAGGATCGCATTCTTGGCGGCAAGCCCCATCGTCGTCAGCAGGCCGATCTGGAGATAGACGTCGTTGTTGAGGCCACGCAGCGTTACCGCGAAGATCGCGCCGACCAGACCTAGCGGGATGACGAGCAGCACGGCGACCGGAATAGTCCAGCTTTCATAGAGCGCGGCAAGGCACAGGAACACCACGAGCAGCGACAGCGCGTAGAGATAGGGCGCCTGACCCGAGGACAGCCGCTCCTGATAGGACAGGCCGGCCCAGGCGACCGAGGTGCCGGGGATCTGCGCGGCGAGCTTCTCCATCTCGTCCATCGCCGTGCCCGAGCTTTCTCCGGGTGCTGCCTGGCCCTGCAATTCGTAGGACGAGATTCCCGAGAAGCGGCTGAGCGAGGTCGGTGCGGTCGACCAGGAAATCGTCGCGAAGGAGGAAAAGGGCACCATCTGGCCGCTGCTGCCGCGCACATACCATTGCGACAGGTCGACCGGTGCGGCGCGATAGGGTGCGTCGCCCTGGACATAGACACGCTTGACGCGGCCGCGGTCATTGAAGTCGTTGACGTAACGACCACCCCAGGCGGTCGAGAGCGTCGCGTTGACGTCGGCCTGGCTCAACCCGAGCACGCTCAGCTTCTGCGCGTCGATCGCCACATTGAGCGTCGGCTGATCGGGCAGATCGGTATTGCGTATCGAGGTCAGCAGCGGATCTGCCCGGGCGGCCGCAAGCAGCTTGTCGCGCGCCGCCTTGAAGTCCGCGCGGCTCAGCCCGCCGGTATTCTGCAACTCCATGGTGAAGCCGTTGGACTGGCCGAGGCCGCGCACGGCCGGCGGTTGCAGTGCGTAGAACTCGACGTCACGCAATCCGCGCAGCGCTTTCATGGCGCGCTGGGTAATCGCTGGCGCCGCATTCTCCGTGCCCTTGCGTTGGTCCCAGTCGGCCAGCGCAACGAAGCCGCGACCGGCATTCTGGCCACCGCCGCCGCCGCCCGACGTGCCGGCAACGATGAGCATCGCCGCGACGTTCTTCTTCTCCTGGACCAGGAAGTATTTTTCGATCTCGCGCTGCGCCGCCTGAGTGCGGTTGATCGTCGCGCCGGCGGGCAGATTGAACTGGATCTGCGCGATGCCCTGATCCTCGGTCGGCAGAAAGCCGGTCGGCAGGCGGATGAACATCACCGCGAGCAGCACCAGCAACACACCGTAGATTGCGAGGAACAGCCATTTGCGATCGACGACGCGCTCGACGCTGCCGGTGTAGCGCTCGACGCCTTGCGCGAAGCGCGTGTTGAACCAGGCGCGCGCCTTGGCCGTCTTGCGCTGCAGCCAGGTCTCTTCTTCCTCTTCCTTGCGCTTGAGCAAGGTCGCGGTCAGCGCCGGCGTGAGGACCAGCGCGACGACCACCGACAATATCATCGCCGAGACGATCGTAATCGAGAATTGGCGGTAGATCACCCCGGTCGATCCGCCGAAGAACGCCATCGGCAGGAACACCGCGGAGAGCACCAGCGCGATCGCGATCAGCGCGACCTGGATCTCGTCCATCGACCGGATCGTCGCCTCCCGCGGGGTCATGCCCGGATTTTCCTCCATCACGCGCTCGACATTCTCGACCACGACGATCGCGTCGTCGACCAGCAGCCCGATCGCCAGAACCAGGCCGAACAGGGTGAGCGTGTTGATGGTGAAGCCGGCGATCGCGAACACGCCGAACGTGCCGAGCAGCACCACCGGCACGGCGATCGTCGGGATCAGCGTCGCGCGCCAGCTCTGCAGGAAGACGAACATCACGATCACGACCAGCACGATCGCCTCGATCAGCGTCCACACCACGTCCTTGACCGACAGCTTGATGAAGGCGGTCGAGTCCTGCGGGAAATCGAACGCGAATCCGCTCGGCATGTCCTTTGCCTGGCGTTCGAACTCCGCCTTGACCAGTTCCGCGGTGGACAGCGCGTCGGCGCCCGGTGCGAGGCTGACCGCGAGGCCGGCGCCGGGATGGCCGTTGACGCGGCTGAGGATGCCGTAGGATTCTGCGCCGAGCTCGATCCGCGCGACATCGCCCAGCCGCACCACCGCACCGTCGCTTTGCGTCTTGACCACGATGTTGCGGAATTGCTCCGGCGTCGACAGGCGTGATTGCGCCGTGACGGTGGCGTCGAGATACTGGTTGTCGGCGTTCGGCACGCCGCCGATCTCACCTGCCGCGATCTCGGTGTTCTGCGCGGACACCGCGGTGATGATATCGTTGGGGATCAAGCCGATCGCCGCGAGCCGATCCGGATTGAGCCAGATGCGCATGGCATATTGCGAACCGAACACATTGGTGTCGCCGACGCCCTTGATGCGCCCGATCGTCTCCTGCAGGTGGGAGACCATATAGTCCGACACGTCGAGCGCGCTGCGCTGGTCGGTGGTGTCATAAATGGCGGCAATCATCAGGAAGTCCGGGTTGGACTTGGTGACCGTCAGACCCTGTTGCTGGACCTGTTGCGGCAAGCGGCTGAGCGCCTGCTGCACCTTGTTCTGGACCTGCACCTGCGCGATGTCGGGGTTGGTACCCTTGGCGAAGGTTGCGCCGATCGACACCTGGCCGCGCGACGAGGAATTGGTGGTGAAATAAAGCAGGCCGTCGATGCCGGTAAGCTGCTGTTCGATGACCTGCGCGACGCTGTTCTCTAGCGTGTCGGCCGATGCGCCGGGGTAGCTGGCGCGGATGTTGACGTTCGGCGGCGCGACGTCGGGGAACTGTTCGACCGGCAGCGACAGGATGCTGCCCAGGCCGCACAGCATGATGATGATGGCGATGACCCAGGCAAAGATCGGCCGGTCGATGAAGATTCGTGACATGCCGGGTTAGCTCCGAGTGCCGCCAGCGCGTCCCTTGTCAGCGCCGCCACCGGTGGGGTCGATCCGTTGTGGCGAGCCGGCGGGCACCGGCTTCACGGGATCGTTCGGCTTGAGACGGCCGATGCCCTCGGTGATGACCTTGTCGCCGGGGTTGAGCCCGGACGTGACGATCCAGTTGGTGCCCTGGACCCGGCTCGTCGTGACGGTGCGCGGCACGGCCTTGTTGCCCGGGCCGACAATGAAGACCGTGGCGTTGCCCTTGGGATCACGCGACACCGCGACCTGCGGCACCAGATAGGCGCTCGTGTCGAGCGATTGCGCGAAACTCGCCCGGACGAACATGCCAGGGAGCAAGAGCCCGTTGGGATTGGCGAAGCGCGCGCGCAGCGTGACCGTGCCGGTCGTGGCGTCCACCATCGCCTCAGTGAACTCAACGGTTCCGGTCACGCCATAGTCGCTGCCATCCTCGAGCTTGAGCCGGACGACGGCTGTGGTCGGCGCAGAACCGCCAGAGGCGAGCGCGCGCCGCAGCGCCAGCAGATCGGCGCTCGATTGCTGGATATCGACATAGATCGGGTCGAGCCGCTGGATGTTGGTCAACGGGTCGGCCTGGCCCGCGGTTACGAGCGCCCCCTCAGTGAACAGCGAGCGGCCGATGCGACCGGTGATCGGCGCCGGCACGCGGGTGAAATTGAGATTGATCCGCGCGGTCTGCAGGGCCGCGCGGTTTTGCGCCACGGCCGCGGCGGCCTGGCGCGCCTGCGCGGCAGCGTCGGTATAGTCCTGTTTGGCGACCGCTTCCATCTCGGCGAGCGGCTTGTAGCGCTCGGCCTTGACGCGCGTTGCCTCGGCATTGGCCTGCGCGCTGGCAAGGTTGGCGGCGGCCTGGCTGGTCGCGGCGCGGTACAGGCTGGGATCGATTTCGTAGAGCGTCTGGCCCTTCTGGACGAGCGAACCCTCGACGAACAGGCGGCGGCGGATGATGCCGCCGACCTGCGGACGGACCTCCGACGTTTGATAGGCGCTCGTCCGTCCGCTCAATTCGGTAACGACCGCGACGCTGGTTTGCTGGACGACGATGTAACCGACCTCGGTCGGCCCGCTCTCGCCTTTCCCGCCCCTTCCCTTGCCGCTGCCGGTGCCGCAACCCGCCAGCGTCGCGGCGATGAGCAACGCGGGCAGCAATGTTCCGGGCAGGCGTGACGTCATCATCTTTTCCATCGCTTCAGGCCTACCCCATTGTGCGATGGACGATCGGCACGCAACCGTCACAAACGTCACCACCCCCCGGTGGTTCCTGATCAAAATCAACCGGTCAAGCCAGCCGGGCGGCTATTCCTGTTGCAGTGCGGGATGCCAAGATTCGATTTGTCGCAAACCATGTCACGGGACGGCGGGACGGGCTGGCGGTTCACCCGCGCTGCGGGCTGTGGCATGGCGGCGCAATGATGCGCGAAATCAACTTTGACGGCCTGATCGGCCCCACCCACAATTATGCGGGATTGTCGTTCGGCAATCTGGCTGCGACCAACAATGCCGGGGCGATCGCGCGACCGCGCGCGGCGGCGCTGCAAGGGCTGGGCAAGATGCGTCGGCTGATCGGGCTGGGGCTGACGCAGGGCTTCCTGCCGCCGCACGATCGTCCCGCGGCCGGCTTTCTGCGCGCCGTCGGCTTTGCCGGTGACGACGATGCGGTCTGCGCCGCCGCGTTTCGCGCCGACCCGGTGTTGTTCGCCAATGCCTGTTCCGCTTCGGCGATGTGGACGGCGAATGCCGCGACCGTTTCGCCGGCGCCCGACAGCGGGGATGCGCGGTGCCATCTCTCGGTCGCCAACCTCGCGACGAACCTGCATCGCAGCATCGAGCAGGACGAAACGCTCCGGTTGCTGACGCTGGCTTTTGGCGATTCCCGGCACTTCGCCGTTCATCCCGCGCTGCCGGCCCGGCTTTGCGACGAAGGCGCGGCCAACCATATGCGGCTGGCGCCGCGCCATGGCGAACGCGGTGTCGAGGTGTTCGTCTACGGTGTGCAGCAACCAGGCGGTTTTCCCGCGCGCCAGTCGCGCACGGCGAGCGAGGCGATCGCGCGGCGCCACGGTCTCGACCCCGCCATGACGCTGTTCGTGCAGCAGAGCGACGCGGCGATCCAGGCTGGCGCCTTTCACAACGACGTCGTCGCTGTGGCCAATGAGACGATCCTGTTCACCCATGAGCAGGCCTTTGCCGAGCCGACCACCTTCTACGACGCGTTACGGGCGCGCGTCCCCGGACTGGCGATCGTCGAAGCACCGGCCGATCGCGTCAGCCTGTCCGACGCGGTCAGCTCGTATCTGTTCAATTCACAGCTGGTGACCCTGCCCGAGGGCGGCACGGCGCTGATCGCGCCGGGCGAGGTGCGCGACAATCCACGCGTCTGGTCGTGGCTGTCCGAGCTGGTCGGCGGCAATGGGCCAATCGCGCGGGTCGAGGTGATCGATGTCCGCGAGTCGATGCGCAACGGAGGAGGGCCTGCGTGCCTGCGCCTGCGCGTGGCGGTCGACGACGCGGCTTACTCAGTGATCGATCCACGCTTCCTGCTCGATGAGGTACGCTGCGACCTGATCGAACGGATCGTCGAGATGCAATGGCCCGAGCAGATCGCGCTCAGCGACCTCGGCTCGCCGGACCTGTGGGCGCAATGTCGCACCGCGCGCTACGCCTTGCTCGAAGGCCTTGGGCTGGACGAACTGCTTTAACGCAGCTTGGCGATCGTCAGGCTGTCCGCCTTGGCGCGATCCCGCGTCGATTCCTCGCTGCGCGTCAGTGCCTTGGCAATAGCCTTCAGCGCCATGCCCTTCTTGGCGAGGGTGTGGAGCTTCTGAATTTCGTCAGGGGTCCAGGGCTGGCGGTGGCGTTCGAAGCGTTCGTTGCTCATTGGTCGTCCTTAGGTCGCACGCTTCAGCTTCACCAGCGCTACGTCGAGCGCCGACAGGAAGCGCGAGCGATCGGTCTTGGCAAAGGGTGCGGGGCCGCCGACCGCATCGCCGCCGGCGCGCAAATCGGCCATGATCGCGCGGGTCGCGATCGCGGCGCCGATCGAACTCATCGTGAAGGGTTTGCCGGTCGGCGCGATCACGGCCGCGCCGAGCTTGAGGCAGCGGTCGGCAAGCAGGATGTCGCCGGTGACGACGATGGCGCGGGCATCGGCGCGCTCGACGATCCAGTCGTCGGCGGCGTCGAACGCATCGCTTACGATCGCGCGGGTGACCAGCGGATGCGCCGGGATGCGGATGATCGCATTGCTGACGATCGTCACCGGCACCTCGTGGCGGAACGCGACCTTGTAGATTTCGTCCTTCACCGGGCAGGCATCGGCATCGACGAGGATGCGGATCGGCGTCGCGTCGTTCAGGTTTCCTGCTCCGGGATCGCGGCGACCGCGATGATCTCGATCGCGTCTTCATTGCCGTTGAATTCGACCACGTCGCCGACCCCCGCTCCCATCATCGCCTTGGCCAGCGGGGCGGTGAAGGGAATGCGGTTCTCGGCCGGTGCCGCCTCGTCGCTGCCGACGAGATCGATGCGGCGCGGCTTGCCGTTGAGCAGAAAATCGATCCGCGCGCCAAAGGCAACCTCGCCGGGCGGCGGGGGTGGCGCGACGATCGCGGTCGAACGGCGTGTGTTCCAGTAGCGGCGTTCGCGCCGCACGAGCTTGCGTGTTTCGTCATCGGAGGCGACGGCATAGGCGGCCTCGAACTCGTCCGCGCGTGCCTCGATCTGCGCGAGCCCGCGCCGGGTGACCAGATTCGGCCCCGGCGGCAGGGGTAGTTCGAACTTAGGTTCGAGATGCTCTTCGTCACTTTCGCGGCGGAAGGCGACGCTCATCGTGGTTCTCCTCGCAGCGTCGGCAACGCCCATCGTCTCCAATAGACGCGGGGATATCAACGCCTTGATATTGTTAAAGTAAGAACTAGCAGGGGCGCGCGTTGTTCACCCGTGCCTGCAAAACCCGGCATTGCGAACAAGCTAAGCGTGCGGCAGCACAGGGTCAACAGATGCGGTGCGGCGGCCGCCAGCCAGCGCCACGGCGTAGGAAATTCGCGCGCAGCGGCGATGGCTGATAGTGCGCAGGACATGCCTGCAGAAATCCGTTCACCGCGCCGCCAGATGACGAGCCTGCCGGATGCGATCGCCACTGTTCTCCGTGATGCCGCTGCGACGGCGGTCATGCCGCGTTTCCGGAGGCTCGCCGATGCCGATATCGAGGAAAAGACGCCCGGCGACCTGGTCACGATCGCCGATCGCGAAGCTGAGGCGATCATTGCGCGCGGGCTGGCGGCGATCCGGCCTGACGCCCGCTTCATCGGCGAGGAAGCGTGCGCGCGTGATCCGTCGATGCTGCGCGACCTCGATCGCGGTGCGGTGTGGATCGTCGACCCGATCGACGGCACGGGCAACTATGCTGCCGGTCGCCGTCCCTTCGCGCTGATGGCGGCGCTGGTCGAGCATGGCGAAACGGTCGCGTCGTGCATTCTCGATCCGATCGACGATCGCCTTGCAGCAGCCGAGCAGGGCGCAGGGGCCTATGTCAACGGCGTCCGGCTGGCGCAGGTGACGGGGTCGCCGGGCTTGTCCGCGCTGTCGGGGATCGTGAGCAGTTTTGCGCAGCCGCCCGCCTTCGAAGCCCGTATTGCCCGGCTGACCGGCATGGTGGGCGAAGCGGTGGAGACCCGGCGCTGCGCCGGCGACGAATATCCGCTGGTGGCGACCGGTGCGCGTCAGTTTGCGCTCTATTGGCGAACGTTGGTGTGGGACCATGCCCCCGGCGTGCTGTTCCTGCGGGAAGCGGGCGGGGTCGCCGCGCGGCATGACGGCACGCGCTACCGGCCGGCAGACCCTAGCGGCGCCATCATCCTCGCACAGAACGCCGAGATCTGGGCCGAGGTGCGAGGCGCGCTCGGCGGCTGAGATCAGCTCTTGGCGAGCCGGTCGAAGGCCTGGAGCCGGCCGAGCAGGGCCGGCATCTCCTTCAGCGGTACCATATTCGGCCCGTCGCTCGGCGCGGTCTCGGGGTTCTCGTGAGTCTCGATGAACACCGCGGCCACGCCGACCGCGACCGCCGCGCGTGCCAGCACGGGCACGAACTCGCGCTGTCCGCCCGAGCGTTCGCCTGCGCCGCCGGGCTGCTGCACCGAATGAGTCGCGTCGAACACCACCGGAAAACCGGTTTCCGCCATGATCGGCAATGCGCGCATGTCACTGACCAGCGTGTTGTAACCGAAGCTGGCGCCACGTTCGCACAGCATCACGCGTTCGTTGCCGCTGGCGACCAGCTTGGCGAGGACGTTCTTCATGTCCCAGGGCGCCAGAAACTGGCCTTTCTTGACGTTGATCGCCCGTCCGGTGGCGGCAGCGGCGACGAGCAGGTCGGTCTGGCGACAGAGGAAGGCGGGGATCTGGAGCACGTCGACGACCTCGGCGACGGCTGCGCACTGGCTTGCCTCATGGACGTCGGTGATCACCGGGCAGCCGAACGTCTCGCGTATCTCGGCAAAAACGGCCAGCGCGCTGTCGAGCCCGATCCCGCGCGGCGACCCGATCGAGGTCCGGTTGCCCTTGTCGAACGACGATTTGTAGATCAGCCCGAGGCCCAGCCCGCCGCAAAGCTCGGTAAGGGCGGCTGCCATCTCGAGCGCGTGCGCGCGGCTCTCCATCGCGCACGGACCGGCGATCAGGACCAAGGGCCTGTTATTGGCGATCTGCAACGGGCCGACGGTGACGGTCTTCATCTCTTCATGTCCTCAGAACGTCCCGCATTCGGCGAGTATCTCATGGATGTCGCGCCCGCTCGCCGCGTACATCCGGATGCGCGCCTCGTTGCGCATTACCTCCCAGGCTGCGGCCTCGATTTCGCCCCAGCGCGTGCGGGGAATGACGACCACGCCATCCTCGTCGGCGAACACGACATCGTCATTGTGCACCGGCACGCCGCCCATAATGACCGGACGGTTCATGGCGCGCAGCGTGCCGTCATATTTGATGTCGTTGCAGTGGGTGGCGCGAGCATAGACCGGAAAGCCGAGCGCACGGACGTCGGCCGTGTCGCGCGTCGTGCCGTCGATCACCGCGCCAACCGCTCCGGAGCGGATCGCGAGATTGGCGTTGAGATCGCCGAAATAGGCGCGCTCAGGCACGTCGGTCGCGACCATGATGACGTCGCCGGGGCGGACGAATTTGTAGGATTCGAGCGCGCCGTAAATGCCCTTCCAGGCATCGGGCGCGTCGTCAGGTGCGAGCGCGCCGAGCTCGAGCGTCTTGGCCCGGCCGAGCAGCTTGCCGCCGCTGGTCGGGCGCAGGTTCGGCGGCAGGACCGTCGCCATGCCCTTTTCCTTGCAGATGTCGGCCAGCACGGTTGACGAAAGGTGCCGCAGCATCGCGCGGAAGCGCGTTACCTCGGCGGCGCGCTGACCGGCCGCGACGGTTTCGGCGATCACCAGATCCGCGCCGTGATTGATGTCGATCTGCTCGAGCGGATCGAGCTCGAACAATATCGGTCGCATGCCGAAGCGGCGCGTCGGCGTTTCGCCCGATGTCGGCCGTCTTACGATATATAGGCTCATCGCCTCGATCACCGTCGCCGGCAGGTCCACGCTGTTCGGAATGCGGCCGGCACCATAGGCTGGCACGTCGCCGTCCCAACAATATTGCTTGGCGCGCGACACCGCGACGAGACTATCGGCGTCGGGGTCGGCCAGCAACGCGTCGATCGCGCGCGAGATCGTCGCTGCGGAAACGAACGGCGCGGTACACAGGATCTGGATCCAGATATCGGCATCGGGCCGCTGGCTGCATTCCCAGGCGAACATCTCATGGCCGTCGGTCGCATTGCTGGCGAGCGCTACCGGCCGCACCAGCCGCGTCACCGCCAGATCACTCGCCAGATCGGCCAGCGCGTCGGACTCTGTGTCGAGGCAGATTTCGGTGATGGCCGGGCAGTCGAGCGCCTGGCGCAGCTTGCGCTTGAACAGATATTCGCCGTCGAGGATCGACAGATTTTTGTCGCGAACCCGCTCGCTGTGACCCTTGGCAGGAACAAAGGCGATAATCTTCATGGCTCAGCCCTGCATCAGGTCATTGGGGTGGAGCATGCCCACCAGCCGCCCGTCGTCAGCGACGACCGGGAGGACCAGCAGACCGCCCGAGACAGTGCTGCGCATCAGCAGCACGTCGCCGATCGTCACCTCGGGACGCACGACGTGCGGACTGGTTTGCATAATCGCGTCGGCGGTCATGGCGTAGACGTCGCAGCGTGCCTGGATGTGGCGGCGCACATCGCCATCGACGATCAGGCCGAGCAGACGATGGTCGGCGTCGATCACGCAAGCCGCGCCCATGCGTTTCGCCGACATCACGCCAAGCAGATCGGCCATCGACGCTGATGGCGCGACGGTCGGGAGATCGCTGCCCCGGCGCATCAGGCTGGCGACGGGGATCATCTGCCGGCCGAGCAAACCCGCGGGATGGTGGCGCAGGAAATCTTCCCGGGTGAAACCGCGCGCGCGACTGACCGCCACCGCGAGCGCGTCGCCGATCGCCAGATGCAGGGTGGTACTGGCGGTGGGCGCCATGCCGATATGGTCCGCCTCGCACGCCACTTCCGCAGCGATGAGATGATCGACCGCGCGTGCCAGCGGCGAATCCGCGCGCCCGATAATGCCCAGCAGCGGGCAGGCGCGCGCCTTGAGCAGGGGCAGGATCCGGACAATCTCATCGGTCGCGCCGCTGTTCGACAGGATGATGACGACATTGCCCGACTGGACCGCGCCGAGATCACCATGCGCCGCCTCGGCCGCGTTGACGAACAGCGCGGGAGTGCCGAGGCTGGAAAAGGTCGCGGCGAGCTTGGCGGCGATATGACCGGACTTGCCGACACCGAGCAGGACGATCGGGCGCTGCTGGCGCGCGATCAGCGCGACGATGTCGGTTATGCTGTCGGGCGTCGCGCGCAGGAAACGCGACAGGGCGTCGCGTTCGGCCGCGATGACATCGCTGAACCACTCGTTAGCGAGATCCGGTGCCGCCGGCGAAATGGCCGTCAGCGCATTCATGGGAGGCGCGCCGACGCAACGGTGCCGTGGTGCGCGGTACCGGTCGTCAGCGGTACGCTCGAAGGAACCGCATTGCGTTGCAGGGTAGGCCGGCGCGATCTCGTCATGGTTACCATCATAGGCGGCGCGGCGCCTGGTACGGGTAACATAGGCAAATTTTGCCTAGCAGGGTGTCGCTTACTCTTCCGCCACTGCCTCTGCGGCGGTTTCCGGCGCTAGCTGGCCGAGTGCTCGACGGTACCGATCAACCGGACGAGATCGGCGAGCGTGGCGTTGACGGGCGCGTCGAGGCCGAGTGCGGCAGCCTTCGCGGCGATCGCGCCGTTGATCGCGTCGATTTCGGTGGGCCTGCCGGCCAAGCGGTCCTGCAGCATCGACGCCTTATGACCGCGATGGTTGGCGAGCGCGAAATCGATCTTCGCGGCAATCGCGGCCGGGTCGACGGCAATGCCACTGGCGCGTGCCACAAGCACTGCTTCATCGACGACCGCGGCGGCGATCCGGCGTCCCTCGACGGTGTCGAGCTGACCGACCGTCGCCCCCGCGATCATCGCGGTGGCATTGAGCGCGGCGTTGAACGCGGCCTTTTCCCACACAGCGGCCTGCGCATCGGCAACAACTCGGGCATCGAAGCCGGCGAGGTTGAGCAGCGCAGAGGCGGTTCGGGGACCCGCGCCCAGGTCTCCGACGAGGCTCCCCAGCCAGACTCGCCCTTCGCCCGGAACGCTGACGTCGGTCGGCCCGTGCAGGTCGGCCGGCTGATCCGTCACGCCGAGCAGCGTGCGGTCTTCGCCAAAGGTCTCGGCAAGCAGTTCGGCATTGCCCAGCCCGTTCTGCAAGGTCAGCGCGAAGCAGCCGCTCGCCGCGAGATGCGCGACCGACGCGATGGCGGCACGACTGTGGATCGCCTTGACGAACAGCACCACCAGATCGGGACGGAGCGCGAGATCCGCCGCCTGACGAACCGGGACGCGAACGCGCCGACGCCCCTTGGCATCGCTGAGGCCGATGCCATCCGCGTTGAGCAGGTCGATGCGTTTGCGATCGACATCGACAAGCGTCACCGAAACGCCCGCTTCTGCGATCCGGGCGGCGAACAGGCAGCCCATCGCCCCGGCGCCGACGATAACGATTTCCTTCATGGTATGCTCCGGGGGCTGCGGCGTCAGACCGAATAGAAATCCACGACCGTCGGGATCGTGTCGTTGAGCAGCAGGATTGTCTTGGCGGCGATCAGCCAGCGACCGTCGCTTCGGCGCAGCTCGTGATCGTAGCGCCCGAAGAAGCTGTGGCTGCGCGCGGCGCGGACGTCGTGGAGGTGGACGATGAAATTCGACGCGACGGTGACCTTGCCCGGTTCGCTTGCCGTGATCAGGACATTGCTGATGCAATGGACGCAGCGTGGTCGGGGCAGGGACGCCACCGATTGCCCCGAGGTCGCCCGGAATACCCGGTCAGCCAGACCGGCGCGGCTGTCGTAATAGATCAGCGAGAGCTCGCGATCCGGATCGGATGTCGGCGTCATTTCGTCGCGCCAGGCGGGCATCCAGAACCGCGCATCCTCGGCATAAAGGTCGAGCCAGTCCTGCCATGCCCCGCGATCGAGGCACGCTGCTTCGAGGAAGAGCAGCTCCTCCGCGCCGGCGCGATCGAGCGTCGCAGTCATGACCGGTCGACCGCCCGCTGCATCCGACGCGCCCATTCGCGATAGTAGCCGTGATACAGCGTTTCGTCGCAGAGTTGCGAATCCGCGAGGACGCTTCGCTCCGGCGTCGCCCGCGCCGCATCGGAGAGCGCGTTGCCGCCGGGCTGGCTGGCGGTCATGCCGCGTGCATAGCCTTGCAACCACGGTTCGAGACGGGCGGGAAAGCCGCGCTGGCAGCTTTCATAGGCGACGGTGTCGTCGGGGGTGGCCATGCCCGACGGGTTGAAGAAGTCCTCATATTGGCGGATGCGCTGGCGCCGCGCCGCCGCGCTTTCGCCGCGCGGGGCGATGCACCATGTCCGCATCAGCGTGCGTCCGGCCGAGATCGGCTGGATCACGCGCAACTGGCTCGACGCGTTCTCGGCGATCTGCAAATTGGGAAAGATCGTCAGGTTGCGCATGTTGAACATCCAGTCGCGGATTTCCGCGCCATGCTCGCGCGCCAACGCTTCGGCGCGTTCGAACAAGGGGTGCGCGTCGGATACCGCGATCCGTCCCCAGTTCAGCACATGGCCATGGGCAAAGCTCATGCTGCCGCCCTGGATGCCCTCGGCGGTTTCGCTCCAGGCGCGCGATTCATCCCAGATCGAGCGCACCGCCGTCGCGCCCTCGCCGCGCTGGCGTCGCTCCATGATCCTGACATAGGACGGGTGCGCCGAGGTGAAATGATAGGCGTCGGAACAGTTTTCGAGCTGGAGTTTCCAGTTCGCATCATAGGTGAAGGACACGTTCCCCGGCACCAGTTCGACGCCGCGTTCGGGCTGGCCGACGACCAGATCGAGAAATCGCGCCGCTTCACCAAGATGCTCCTCCAGCGAGGGGACATCTGCGACGAGGCTGCCGAACAGGAAGCCGCGATAGGCCGCGAAGCGGGGCAGGGGCGCGAGGTCATGGCTCTGGCCATCGAAGGTCTGGGAATAGCAACCGGCCTTTTGCCATTTGATCCCGCGATTCCGTCCTGCGCTGTCGAAGGTCCAGCTATGATAGGGGCAGACATGGAGCCGCGCATGGCCCTGTCCCGTCTGGGCGATCTGCGCGCCCTTGTGCGGGCAGGAATTGACGAACGCGCCAAGCGTACCTTCGTGATCGCGCATGACGATGACGGGAACGCGGCCGATCGTGGTGGTAAAGAAGTCGTGGCGGTCATAGGCCTGCGCCTCGAGGCCGAGAAACACCCAGCCGGCTTCGAAGATGTGGCGCATCTCGAGGTCGAAAATCGCCGGATCGTGGAAGATGGCACGATCGACGCGGAACACGCCTTCCGCGATGCGATCATCGATCAGCGATAGCGGATCGATGGTCATGGCATCACCGTCGTGACGCTACCTTCCCCGGCGCGCGCGAAGGACGTGGCATAGAGCCGGGCGGCGCGCCAGAAACAAAGCGCAGCCAACACCGGCGTGATTGCGGCGAGCAGGAGCGAATAGCGGATAGCCTGATCGCCGAACTCCCCGGCCAGCAGGTCGTTGAGCAGCCCGACCATGCTCGGACCGACGACATTGCCGATCAGGCTGGCGCCCAGCAGCACCACCGATATCGCCAGCGCGCGGCGCCGTTCACCAACGATGTTGACCACCGCGGCGAAGATCGGCGCCTGGTGGATCAGCGAGAAGAAACTGCTCAGCGCGAAGCCGCCGACCCAGGCGGCATAGCTGTTGCCGAGCAGGAAAAGCGCCTCCGCCGGCCCGGCCAGCAGGCAGGCGATGGCGGGAATCCCGATGCGCCAGAAGATCCGGTCGCGCGGCAGGCGGTCGATCAGCGCACCGCCCAGCAGGATGCCAACCAGCCCGATCAGGCCGCGCGCGGGCCCGATGATGCTGGCGACTTCGGCGACGCCGAGCTTATGGACGCGCACGAAGAAGGTCGGCGTCCAGGCGCCCGCCGCCCAGACATTGGCGCCCATCAGTGTCACGCCGAGAAAGATCCAGGTGAAGCAGCGGTTGCCGAACAGTGCGGCCAGATCGTTGCCGAGCGAGCGGGCGATCGCCAGGCGTTGCGGGGCAGGGGACAGACGCCGCGGTTCGCGCACGGTCAATATCAGCAGCAGCGAAAGCACGAGGCCGGGAATGCCCATCGCGACGAACATCGCACGCCAGCCATGATGCTGCGCGACCCAGCCGGCGATGGGGAAGAAGACGATATAGGACAGCGAACTGGCCGTGCCGAAGATGGCGAGCGCGAGCGGACGGCGCTCGGGTTTGAACAGGTCGGCGATGATCGAGTTGGAGGGCGCCATGCCGCAGGCCTCGCCCGCGCCCATCAGCAGCCTGACCGTCGCGAGTTGCCAGATATTGGCAACCATGCCGGTGATTGCCGTCATCACGCTCCAGAAGGCGAGCCCGGCGGCGATGATGTTGCGCCGGTTGTAGCGGTCGGCGAGCCAGGCGATCGGAATGCCGAGCACCGAATAGAACAGGATGAAGGCCAGTCCGGACGCCAGCCCGAGCAGCGTGTCCGAGGCGCCCATCTCGTGCTTGATCGCCGGCAGCGCGAGGCCGAGCAGCGAGCGATCGAGATAGTTGAAGGTCGAGATCAGGGTCAGCAGCGCCAGCGGCCAGGTCGCGGACCAGGGCCAGGCGCCGCGCGTGGCGGCGGACCCAGTTTCTCTGGATGCGGCGCCGTCGCTCATAACCGCGACGCTCTGGTTTCCTGGGTGGTGATGAATTCGATCAGCGCGGGCATTCCCGCCTCGGTCGCGGCGATGCCGCGGAGCAACGCCGGTATGATCTGGTCGGGCGCGGTGACGCGCTCGCCATAACCGCCCAGCGCGCGGGCAAAGGCGGCATAATCACCGGATATGTCCGTCGCACGGTAGCGTTCGGTCGCGACCGGCATGATCGGCAGTTCGATCGCCATGGCCGAGTTGTTGAGCAGGATCGAGAGGATTGGCAAGCGCTCGCGCACCGCGGTTTCGAAATCCATGCCGGTGAAGCCGATCGCCGCATCGCCCCAGACATTGATGCAAAGCTTTGCCGGATGCGCCAGCTTCGCGCCCATCGCCAGGCCAAGGCCATAGCCGAGCTGGGTCGTCTTGCCCCAGCCGATATAGCTGAGCGGCGTCACCGACTTCCAGAACGGCGTCAGCTGGTCGCGCGGCGAGCCGGCATCATGCGTGATGATCGTCTCGGCGACATTGACGGTGCGCTGCAGGTCCCACAGCACGCGATAGGGGCTGAGCGGCGCCTCGTCGCATTCGAGCAACGGCAGCCACTGCGCCAGCCAGTCGGCCTCGACCGCCGCAATTTCGGTGGCGACCGCGTCGCTCGACCGGGGCGCGTCGATCAGCGCCCGGCAGGCTTCGGTCAGCATGGCCAGCGTCAGTCGTGCATCGCCGATCAGCGCGTCGATGCACGGAACGCCCTTGTTGAGATCGGCGGGGTCGAGCGTGGCATGGACGATCGGCACTTGCGTCGGCATCGAAACGCCGAACACGGTTTCGGAGAAACTGCAGCCGATCCCCAGGATCAAATCGGCACGATCGAGGAAATGGCGCAATTGCCCAGGGATCGCGGCGCCGCCCGAGCCGAGCGAAAGCGGATGCGTCTCGTCGAAGGCGCTCTTGCCCTCCAACGTGGTCGAGACGGGTGCGGCGAGCAGCTCGGCCAGCGTGCGCAGCTCGTCATAGGCATCGGCCCAATGCACACCCTGGCCGGCGTGGATGACAAGCCGGCGCGCATCGACCAGCAGCCGCGCAACGCGCGCCACCGCTTCAGGATCGGGTGCGCTGCGGGTGGTTATCACCGGCGTATAGTCGAGCGGGCAGGGCAGCTCTTCTTCGAGAACGTCCCATGGCAGTTCGACTAGCGCCGGACGCAGGCGACCGTTACGCAGCGCGGTGAAGGCGCGGCGCATGACCCCGGCGGTGTCTTCCGCGCGGTTGATCGGCTCCGCCGTCTTGGTGATGTCGCGCATCGAAATACAGGCGTTATAGTTGTCGGGGACATAGGCCAGCCGACGCGCATAACCTTGCGGCAGGACGAGCACGGGCACGCTTTCCGAATAGGCCTGCGCCACGCCGCCATAGGCATTCTCGGTGCCCGGGCCGTGTTGCATGGCGAAAACCCCCATGCGACGGCCGCGCGTCATGCGCGACAAGGCATCGGCCATGTGCAGGCCGGTGCGTTCCTGGCGGACGATCACCGTCCTGATCCCGGCCGCCGCCGCCTGTTCGAGGACCGCGTTACGCGGGTAGCCGAAGATGACATCGACGCCTTCGCGCCGAAGAATTTCCGCAATCGCCGTGCTGATCTTCATGATGCGAGGGCATCACCGGGGCCGAGAGGACGTTCGCCGATGACGGTCGTCCGGATCAAATGTCGACGCTCATATTTGAAATCGTGGACGCCGCGATGCAGCGTGAAGCGATTGTCCCAAACGATCAGCGTGTCCTTCCGCCATTTGACGCGGCAATGATAATGGAGTTGCTGGGCGAGCCCCTGCAGATAGTTGAGCAGGGCGCGACTTTCATCCTCGGACCAGCCGACGAAGCGCTGGAAATAGGCGCTGTTGGCGAACAGTGCCTTGCGCCCGGTTGTCGGATGGATCCGGACCGCGGGATGCACGCTTTCGAGCAGGTCTTCGGTGAAATCGTGGCTCTCGCGCAGGCGCAACCGCTTTTCGGGCGCCAGCTTTTCGTTGTTCGACCAGATATTCTTGCCCGAATAGACGATCTTGAGCCGATCGAGGAGCGCCTTCATCTCGTCCGACAGCCCCTCATAGACGAGATAGGCGTTGGAGAAGGCGGTATCACCGCCCCAGCGCGGCGCATCGATCGCGCGCATCACGATGCACTTCGGCGGCCTCGGCAGAAACGAACTGTCGGTGTGGAAATGCTCGAACGAGGGGACGACGTTAACCGATTCATAGGCCTCACGTCGCACTTCCTGCATATCGCGGTGGCCGTCATAGATCGGCGCCTGGGGCAGCTCGGTCAGCTCGCCGAAATGGCGCGAAAAGGCCTTGTGCTGCTCCGGCGTCAGGTCCTGATCGCGGAAGACGATGACGAGGAACTGCTCGAACGCCAACATGATCTCGGCAAGCGTTTCCGCGTCGAGCGGCTCGCGCAAATCGACTCCCGAAATCTCGCAGCCGCACGCGCCGGTGATTGGCTCGACCCCGATACGTTTGAATTCAGGCATGGGCAGCCCGGCGACAACGGGCGTACCGACGATGGCATTGGGTTTTTCGAGCGTCTCTAGGTTGGACACGAGGTTTCCTTTGGTCCGGGAACGGTTGAATCATTGACCCACGGGAGGCGGTACAGGCTTGCCGCCTCCCGTTGGTACGTCGTCAGAAGTGACGCTTCACCGTCAGCGACCAGGTGCGCGGCTCGCCGGGCGAACCCTGGATCGAATTGGTCGAGCCGCGATTGTCGAAGATGTCGGTCAAATAGAACTTGTTGGTGAGATTCCGGACTTCGCCGGCCAGCTCCCAGTCGCCGTCTGCGGTCTTGTAGGAGAGCCGCGCATTGACCAGCGTGCGCCCCGCGACGAGGCCGAAGATATCGACGCCGCCGGTCGTCGCATCGACGTTGTTGGCGTTGCGGTTGAAGGCGTCTTCATGGTTGATGTCGATGCGCGGTGTCAGTGTGCCGATCTTGCCGAGATCGATCTGATATTGCGCGCCGAGGTTCCACTGCCAGGGCGAGACGTAGACGCCCTTGTCCTCAAGCCCGATGCCGGCACTTGCCGCCAGCGCGCTGATCGAGGTGTATTTGAAGTTGAGATAGGCAAGCGAGGCGTCGATCGACAGCCCGTGGACCGGATGCAAGGTCAGTTCTGCCTCGAACCCCTTGACGGTGGCGGTGCCGGCGTTGAGCGGCAGCGCGCACGGCGCGGCCGGCGCGCCGGTGAGCGGGCAGTTCGACACCGATACCAGGATGTCGTTGTACTTGTTGATGAAGCCCGAGACGTTCAGCCGCACCTTGCGGTCGAGAAAGTCGCTCTTGAAGCCGACCTCATAGGCCTTGATCGTTTCCGGATTGTGCGGCAGCGCCTGCGCCGGGAAGAAGGGGCGCGGGTTGATGCCGCCGCCCTTGAAGCCGGTCGAGAACTGCCCATAGGCCATGATGTTGTCGTTGAAGCGGTATTGCGCGCCGAGACGATAATCGACGCGGTTGCCCGAGAAGTTGCCGACCAGGCCATTGAGCGAGGCCAGCGACGCCGGCACCGCGCCGCCCGTGGACGACCCCGGAACACCGAAGCGCCCATAGATGAAGCTCTTCGTCTGGTTCGTGTAGCGCAGTCCGCCAATGAAGGTCAGCGCCGGGATCGGCGAGATTTCGGCGTTGGCGAAAACCGCCTTGGTCTTGGCGGGGATCGAATCGTCCTCGATGAAGTCGAGCGTCGTGAGCGTGATCCGGGCGCTGTAACGGCTGGTCTTGTCGAAATAATAGCCGCCGACGGTGAGGTTGATGATGTCGCCGATCTTTGCCGACAGCCGCAGTTCCTGGCTGAACTGATGGTTGAAGACCTGGTTGGCCTGCTGCGTCGGCGAGAAGGGCGAACCGTCGCTGGACGAGTAGGTGCCATCGAATTTGCGGTAGGCGGTGATCGAGGTCAGCTTGAGCGAATCTGACAGATCGACGCCGATCGTGCCGGAGATGCCCCAGGTGTTGATCGCCGACTTCAGCGGTGCCTGCCACGCCGGCGTGCCGTCGCGCGGTGCCAGGTTGGTATAGGTTTCATAGTTTATGTACGGGCTGCTGCTGAAGGTGTCCTGCGCATAATTGCCATAGGGCGAATAGCTGACGAACGGTGAGCCCGTGGCAGTGCCATATAGATTGCCGTTGATGGTATAGGCCGCGGCCGCGGGCGTCGCGACACCCGTCAGTGTCGCGCCGGGATTGGCGTTGCGGCCGACATATAGAAGCGTCGTCGGGCCGACTTCGCTGCCGTCGCGCGTGATGTCGCCGACGAGATCGACGGTCACGCTCGACGAGGGTTGCCAGCGCAGTGCCAGCCGCCCCGCGACATATTGTTTGCCGCCCTCTGTACCAAGCTTGCAGCTGCTGTTGACGACCGACGTCGGGACGGTCGAGCCGGGATGGGTGCAGGCATAATCGTAGCGCGTGACGTAGCCGTCCTTGCGGACCGCAGCGCCGGAAATACGCGCGAACAGCGTGTCCTTGGCGAGCGTGATGTTGGTCGCCGCCTTGATTTCCACGTCGTTGTAGCTGCCATAGGTCACCGAGGCGAACGCGTTGGGCGATCCGTCCGGCTTCTTGGAATAGAGCTTGATCGCGCCGCCGATCGAATTCTGGCCCGACAGCGTGCCCTGCGGGCCGCGCAGGATCTCGACGCGGTCGAGATCGACCAGCGCGAGCATCGAACCGTGCAGCGTCGGCAGATAGACGTCATCGACATAGAGACCCACGCCGGGCTCGAGCGCAAAGCTCGTGTCACGTTGTCCCACGCCGCGGATGAAGGCGACCACGGCCGGACCGTAAGTGGCGGGCGCCTGACGCAGCGTCACGTTCGGGGCTGAGCCGCCGAGATCGGCGAGGTTGGTCTGACCGCGCTGCTCCAGCGCTTCGCCCGACAGCGCCGTGATGGCGATGGGAACATCCTGCAACTTCTGCTCGCGGAACTGGGCGGTCACGACGACCTCGACCGGTTCGGCGGAATCAGTGGCCGGCTTTTCAGTCTTGTCCTGCGCCATGGCGGGCGAGGCCATGCAGAGCACGCTGGCGAGCGCGATCAGCGACACGCTCGGGATGTGACGGTGGTCTTTCAGTGGCATCGTAATCCTCCCCCTCAAGAATGCCCGCCCTTGCGGCGTGACTTCGCGCTACCTGAAGGTGTTGATCAATCAACTGTCAATCGAAATTCCAAAAAATGAAAGCAATATTCCGAAATACGGAATCGTTTCGTGTGTCTGGCGAGGGTGCGGCGCCGGGGCTAGCTGTGTGAAATCGCGGCCAGTTCGCTGAGCTTCGTCGCTGCCTCGCGGACCGCGACGGAGAGGTCGTCTTCGAGATGCAATTGATAGCGGTTGGACGGCATCGTCACGCCGACGCAGCCGTAGAGTTCCCGATCCACCCCGAAGATAGGGGCGGCGATCCCGGCAATGTCATAGCGCGGATCGAAATAGCGGGCGTAACCTTCACGGCGGATGGCTGCCAGCTCCGCGACCATCTCCTGGCG
The DNA here is from genome assembly GCF_036663795.1 of Parasphingomonas halimpatiens. Taxonomy (NCBI): domain Bacteria; kingdom Pseudomonadati; phylum Pseudomonadota; class Alphaproteobacteria; order Sphingomonadales; family Sphingomonadaceae; genus Parasphingomonas; species Parasphingomonas halimpatiens. Next base: position 21,019 of record NZ_JAXOJP010000012.1, on the reverse strand, counting down.
GGTGGAGCGCGGGCGGCCGGTCAAGGGGCCGACCTGCGCCTCGCGAAAGATCGCTTCAGCTTCACCGGGCGGCAGATGAGCGAGGATGGCGCGCCCCAGCGAGCCCCAGGGTAGCGATATCTCGCCGCCGCGGGAAACGGCGAAACGAAGCGGGTGCGGCGTATCGGCGATGTCGGCGATGATCGCCTTGCGCTGGGTGGGGCTGTAGATGCACAGCACCGCCGTTTCGTGCCATTGCGCGACCAGAGCGTCGAGGAAGGGACGGGCGACGCGAACCAGGTCGAAATTGGCGACGAGTTGCGAGGCGAGCCGATGCAGTTCGCGACCGGGACGGTAGCTCTGCGCCAGGCCGCGTTCGACCAGGCCCGAGCGCAAGAGCGCCTGCAGCAGGCGGTGAACCGAACTTGCCGGCAGCCCGGCACGCTCCGCCAGATCGCCGAGCGAGAAGCGCGACGGTCCGCTGGCGATCAATTTGAGAAGGTAGGCGAGCCGGTCGGCGGCGCCGCGTGGAGCGTGGGACACAGGGCGTTCTCGAATTCTTTTGTTGATAAATCAACTACGCTGTTCGATGGTGCGGCAATATCCTTGGGAGAGGGTGTCCTGCCATATGCCCTTTAGCGCCATGTTCCGCCAATATGTCGACGCCTTCAACGCCGGGGACGATGTCGCCTATAGCCGCTTCTATGCGCCGGACATCGTGTTCCGCAACGGCGCCGGGGCGGCGCTGGTCGGCGCGCGGGCGGTCGTCGAATATTACGCCCGGTTCAGGCAATCGGTCGAACGGGTGATGTCGGTCGAGGCAATGCTCTGCGCCGACACCTGCCTTGCGGCCGCGCTCGCGTCGCGGTTCACGATCCTTCAGGACGGCACCTCGTTCGCGAACGAGGTGCTGAATGCCGGTGATCGCGTCGAGATCAACAGCATGGCGCTATACGAAATGGCGGAGGGGAAGTTTGCATCGATCAATGCGACCACCCTGCGCCGCACGATCATCCGCAAGGAGAATGCATGAACATGGAAAAAGCGCCGGACAGGGCGATGGAAGCTTCGCGATATCCGCGCGGCCCGATGATCTTCATGCTTTTTCTCGTCTGCGCGCTCAGCTTTGCCGACCGTGCGGTATTTTCCTCGCTCGCGCAGGTCATCAAGGCTGACCTGCGCCTGACCGATCTTCAACTAGGCCTGTTGCAAGGGCTGGTCTTTGCGGTGCTCTATGCCGTTACCGGCCTGCCGCTCGGATTGCTGGCGGAACGCTTTTCACGCAAACGGATCATCGCGGCGGCGACGATCGTCTGGTCCGCGGCAACGCTCGGCACCGGGCTGGCCGCGAATTTCGCGCAGCTGGTCGTGATGCGCCTTGTCGTCGGCATGGGCGAAGCCGGCTTTACCCCGCCGGCGGCGTCGATGGTCGCCGATGTCACGCCGCGCACCAAGCGCGCCTCGACGATGTCGCTGGTCCTGCTCGGCACGCCGGTCGGTATCTTCGCGGGCGCGATGCTCGCCGGGCAGATCGCGGCGCATTGGGGATGGCGCACGGCCTTTCTCGCCTTCGGCATTCCCGGCGTGCTGGTCGCCGTTCTGCTCCTGCTGCTCGTTCCCGAACCGACCCGCGGCATGCATGATGTGCCCGATGCCGCGTCGGGCAAGGCGCCCGGCTTCGGCGTCTTCATCAAGACGGTGCTCGCCAACCGGCCGCTGCTGTGGGTGATCGCGGGGGGCAGCATGGCGGGCTTCGGCATGACCTCGATCTCGCAGTTCATGGCCGTCTTCCTCGCGCGCAACTATCATCTCGGCGTGCGCGAAGCGGCGGGTGCGTTCGGCGCGATTTCCGGCCTGTCGATCGCGGTCGGCCTGCTGGTCGGGAGCTTCGGCACTGACTATTTGTCGCGCCGCGATCCGCGCTGGCCCGCCTGGGGCGCGGCGATCGGGCTGGGCTGCGCACCGCCGATCTACTGGTTCGCCTTTCACGCCGCTAGCCTGTCGCTCGCCATCGGCCTGCTGTTCGTCGCGGGTTCCTTCCTGCTGCTGTTCTTCGGCCCGACGGCGGGCATGATCCAGAATCTGTTGCCGACCCGGATGCGCGCCAGCGGGCTCGCGCTCTACACCTTGCTCTACACGGTGATCGGTTCGGGGCTTGGCCCGGTGTTCGTTGGCGGCATGAGCGACATCTTTGCGCGACGGGGATATGCCGGCGACTATCTCGTCGATTGTCCCAGTGGGCTCGCCCCGCACGGTGCGGCTGCGGCGGCGGTGGCGAAATGCGCGCAAGCCTCGGCCAGCGGAATCCAGCTGGCACTTTCGCTGTCGGTCCTGTCGTTCCTGATCGCCGCGGTCTGCTTCCTGTGCGCGGCGCGCGGATTGCGTACGCGGCGCGACACCGCCAGCGACGGAAGCGCGTCTCAGATCAGCGCGTAATAGCGAAACAGCGAGCGGTCGGGGTCGGTGCGGCGTTCGCCGCCGCCGACGATCACCGTGCGCGACAGCCAGTCATGCGGCCCCGCAGGCACCCGGAAATAGGGCGTCAGGCGGAAATAGGATGGCTGCGGTTCGCCCGGGGCCGGGCGAACGAGGTAGCCCCGGTTCTGGATGTAGATCGTCGTGCCGTCGTCTGCCTGGAGCAGATAATGGGCGTTGAGTTCGATCGTCCCGTCGTCGCGGACCAGCGCATAGTCGGCGCCGCTGTGCGGTATGACCTTGCCGCTCAGGCGCGGGCCGCTGATCGTGCCGCCGGTGGCCGGCGTATAGCCCTGGTGACCACCACCCGGCAGCGGACCGAAGATCGTCCGGTCGCTGCCGAACAGCACCTCGATATCGAAAACATGCTCCAGCGTGCAGTCGGCCGAACTCATAGGTCACGCTCTTGTTGGGGGATGCAGGGCAACAGGATCGACGAGTCATGGTCGCCGCCGGTGCGAATGATGTGGGTGCCGGCATTGCGCGTCTGCTCGTGCAGCGGGAAGGGGAGCATGACGCCCTCCTCCTTGTCGTAAATGTCGGCGCCCGCGACCACCACGCGCAAGGTCTCGCCTGCCGCGAACAGCGCCGAGAAGGGCCAGATCTCGATCTCGACCGGCACGCACTCGCCCTCGGTGAGGCGCTCCTCGGCGGTGTGGAGATGCACCGGCTGCTCGGGCCGCGATCGTCGCGTATCGAGCGCGCGGTGGCTGACGCGCTGCCAGCCCAGCGCAACCGGGCCGTTTTCGTAGAAGGCGTAAAAGGTGAAGCCGACATGCGCGCCCGTGGTGTCGAGCTTCTGCAGCGCCACGAACAGGTCGATATCATCGCTGCCCGCCGCTTCCACCCACAGGCGCAAACTGGCATGTCCGGTGATCTCGGTGTCTTCGGCAAAGACGAGATCGAAGGTCGCCTGGCCGGCCCGCGCATCGTAACGAACTTCCGCCGCGTCCGTGCTCGCATCGCCCAGAGTCCGCTTTTCGCCGTCGAGAAAGAGCCGGCGATATGCGGTACGCGCCGGCGGCCATGTCTGTTCGGCGCGTTCCTCGGCCACGCCGTGCCGCTCGCGGACCTCGATGCGGACCGCCGGCCATGCGCTGACGGCGGTCGGTCGATCACGCATGAAACGGTCGAAAAAGGCCAGCTGGCGCGCCCGACTCTCGGGGCGGTAATAGTGCGCCCACTTCTTCTGGCCGTGGATATCCAGCCACTTTTCGGTCGAGCGGATGCGCCGCCAGGCCTCGATCGTACCGCGCAGGTGCAAGCCCTGGTCGGACCAGCTGGCAACGACATAGGCCGGCTGGGTGATCGCTTCGAGATCGAACTCCTTCGAGTGCCAGAAGTCGTCGATCAGCGGGTGGCCGGTGACGTTCGCCCATGTGTCTTCGGTGCGGCCCAGCGAATAGCGTATATTGCCGCACGCGCGGGGCAGGAAGTTCGTTTCGAGAATGCCGCCATGATAGGCGAACTCGCGATACCAGTCGGAAAAGCCCTCCCACGGATTGAGCGCCGCAAGCGGCCCGGGCCGAAGCGGCGCCACGAGATACTGGATCCCCGCGAGGTAGGACACGCCCGTCATCCCGACCCGACCGTTCGACCATGGGCGTCGGCCGAGCCATTCGATCGCATCGGCACAGTCTTCGGCTTCCTGGATGCCGTTGTGGTGAAAATCGCCCGGCGACAGCCACGCGCCGCGCGGGTCGACCACCGCCACGGCATAGCCCTGGCGGCCCCACCAGACCGGATCGGGCGCCTCGAAGGCGGTCAGGTCGGAGAGCCAGTCGGGATCGACCCCGGAACGCGGCCAGAAGACGCGGTTCGTCAGCCAATGTTTGCCGTAGGGCCCCCATGCGAGCAGGATCGGCACCGCCGACCGCACGCCTTCCGGCCGGTAGATGTCGCAGAATATCTCGATCCCGTCACGCAGCGGGATGCGGCAATTGCGCTCGATCTCCAGCCCGCGCTCGATCCGATGGTGATACTCGACCGGCGGCAAAGGTGGCTTGGTCGGGTGGCTGTGCGGATCGAGCCCCGGCAGCATCAGCGGCTCGAAGCGGATGCTCCCGGTCACAGAACGACGAAATAATGGATGCGGTTGGCGCCGGGGATCTTCTCCGCCACGCCGACGAATACATGTTGCGAGAGCCACTCATGCGGTCCTGCCGGCGCGTCGAAACGCGGTGTGACGCGCATATAATAATCGGCGAAATCGACGGGCTCGTTGCTGCGCATTCGCGACGCGATCTCTTCGCTCCGGGCCCAGCGATAGCCGCGGTTCTCGAGGTAGATGATCGCGCCGTCATCGGCTTCGAGCAGGTAGCGCGCGTCGAAGTCGATCACGCCGTTGGGGCGCGAGAGCGGGAAATCGCCCCCCGACATCGGCACCACCGTGCCATTGAGCCGCGGGCCCTCGACCCGTCCGTCAGCCGCATAGATCGCCGCGCGCGTATCCCCGCGCGCACCGGGCTTGATCCAATAGGGCTTGGTCAGCGTGATCGAGATGGTGAACGCATGCTCGAGGCGCGGCAGAAACGGGTGCGATTGGGTCATGCCATGCGATAAACGCGCTAAGAGTTGATTTGTCAACACAGCCAGCATTGCATTCGCCGTGCGCTTTTGGCAGCGCGGTTTGCATGACATTGCCACCGACCTGGGACCTCTTTGGCGACGACCATCTGCCGCATCGGCTGCAATTGCTGGCGAAGATGATCGATCGCGAGACCGCAAAGCAACTTCAGCGCGAATTCGGCATGTCGCTCGCCGAATGGCGCGTCCTGGCCTATATCTGCGCAGCAGGGCCGGCGAGTGCGGCCGATGTCGGCGCCGCCAGCGCGATCGATCGCGCGGAGGTCAGTCGGGCGGTTGCGAAGCTGGAACGCGACGAACTGATCGCGCGCTCAGTCGATCCAAAACATCGCAAACGGCTGATCCTGGAGCCGACCAGTGCCGGGCGCGATTCCTTTGCCAGGATACGCAGTCAGCGGCGCGGTTATTTCCAGCGGATCATGAGCGACATTCCGCAAGCGACCCGGGAGCAACTGAACAGCGCGCTTCGCACCATCGCGCTTGGCGTTCAACAAGCCGTCGCATAAACCGGGTCAAGTGGGTCCGATGGATCGATGGTGCCGCCGATGTCGCACAATGGCGTCGACCCGCGCAGGCCATGCGGCGTAAATTTGCATCGACCTTGCCCGGCGGCCGCCGAACAGGTTTCACAGCTTTGCTGCGGATCACGCGGGCGGAAAGTCCATTCGGGTATCGACAACGCGCTCGCCGCGTTCGATGGGCTGATCAAAGGCACCAACCCGGACGCACGCTGGCCCGGTTGGGCCGACGGGGGCGAGGAGCGCGCTATGTACGATCTGCTGGTGAGGATGCGTGTCGTCGATGGTTCGGCGTTCGTCGCCGGGCCGTCCTGCGCGCTGCATCTTGCTTAAATGGGCGCCGAGGTCATCCGCTTCGATATGATCGGCGAGAGGCCGGTGGACACCGCGCCGCGGCTCGGCCAGCATGGCGACGAGGTGCTCGCCACAGTGCTCGGGTTCGAAAGCGGCGCGATCGCACGGCGGCACGACAGCGGGGTATGTCATGACGATTGACGCGAGCCGACTCGCTGAATGGCAGTCCTGGGTCGGCCGCAGCGAGACCCGCAGCGAGATACTCTGCGCCGAAAGCCTGCGCCGCTTCGCCGCCGCGCTGGGCGAGCCGCTCGACGTCGAGCGCGTGGCGCCGTCGCTGGCGCATTGGGCATTCTTCCTGCCCGTCGTCGCCGCGGACGAGATCGGGCCGGACGGGCATCCGCGGCGCGGTGGGTTCCTGCCGCCGATCACGCTGCCGCGCCGCATGTTCGCTGCCGCCGACATGCTTTTCCACGCGCCGTTGCACCTGGGCGCGCCGGCGACGCGCACCTCGCGGATCGACGCCATAAACCACAAGGCCGGGCGCAGCGGCGATCTGCTGCTGGTCGAGATCGTCCATGATATCGTCCAGGACGGCGCGCCGCGCGTCACCGAACGCCAGACGATCGTCTACCGTGATGCCGGCGCGTCGACCGCGCCGGTCGTCGCGGCCGATTATCCACCGGTGCCCGAGGAAGTCCTCTGGCAACCGCGCAGCATCGACCTCTTCCGTTTCTCCGCGGTCACCTTCAACAGCCACCGCATCCATTATGATGAGCTTTATGCGACGCACGAGGAGGGTTATCCCGCGCTGGTCGTGCACGGCCCCTTCACAGCGGCGCGGTTGTTCGGCCGGGCGGCGCGCGCGGGCATGCCACGTCGCTTCGCGTTTCGGGCGCTGGCGCCACTGTTCGTCGACCAGCCGGTGCGGCTGCGACCCGGTGACGCGGCCGGCAGTTTCGTCGCGATCCGCTGCGACGGCGTGGTGGCGATGCAAGCGACCGTGACAGGGTGACCCCGAATAGGGCATTGCCCCGACCAAGTGTTTCGAACCACCGCACGACAGGATGACCATGCGCAGAGCAGCCATCGTTTCGCCGATCCGTACCGCCGTCGGCAAGTTTCAGGGGAGTCTCGCCAGCATCACGGCGGGTGATCTCGGCGCGGTCGTGATCAAGGCGCTGGTCGAGCGCACCGGCATCGACCCGGCGCGGATCGACGATCTGGTCTTCGCACAGGGCTATGGCAATGGCGAGGCGCCGTGCATCGCGCGCTGGTCGGCGCTCGCCGCCGGCCTGCCGATCTCGGTGCCGGGCGTCCAGCTCGACCGGCGCTGCGGCAGCGGATTGCAGGCGGTGATCGATGCCGCGATGCGCATCCAGACCGGCGTTGCCGACGTGGTGCTCGCCGGCGGGGTCGAAAGCATGTCGAACGTCGAATATTATTCGATCGACCATCGGAGCGGCGCGCGGATGGGCTCGACCACGCTGCACGACCGGCTGACGCGCGGCCGGGTGATGTCGCAGCCGATCGCGCGTTTCGGGGTGATCAGCGGGATGATCGAGACCGCCGACAATCTCGCGCGCGACTATGAGATCAGCCGCACGGCGTGCGACGCCTATGCCGCGCGCAGCCATCAGCGCGCCACCGCCGCCTGGGCGGCGGGCAAGTTCGACGACGAGCTGGTGCCGGTCGCGGTGCCGCAAAAGCGCGGCGAGCCGCTGATCTTCGCGCGCGACGAGGGCATTCGCAGCGACGCGACCGCCGAATCGCTCGGACAGTTGCGCCCGCTCGAAAAGGACGGCGTCGTCACCGCCGGCAATGCCAGCCAGCAGAACGATGCTGGCGCGGCGTGCCTCGTCGTCGCCGAGGACAAGCTGGAAGAGCTGGGGCTTGAGCCGATCGCCTGGTTCCACAGCTGGGCGGCCGCCGGCTGCGAGCCGTCGCGCATGGGCATCGGCCCGGTGCCGGCGGTTGAGCGGTTGTTTGGGCGCAATGGCCTTGGCTGGGGCGATATCGACCTGGTCGAGCTCAACGAGGCGTTCGCGCCGCAGGTGCTCGCCTGCCTCAAGGGCTGGGGCTGGGCCGACGACGACAGCCGCCACGACATGCTCAACGTCAACGGCTCGGGCATTTCGCTTGGCCACCCGATTGGCGCGACCGGCGGGCGCATCCTCGCCAATCTGACGCGCGAATTGCAGCGCCGCGACGGCCGCTATGGGCTGGAGACGATGTGTATCGGCGGCGGGCAGGGCATCGCCGCAATCTTCGAGCGCGCCGCCTGATGCCGGAGCAGCAGGCTGCCGGCGGTGCGCCGCTGTCCGATGTGCGCGTGCTCGATCTGTCGCGCGTGCTCGCCGGGCCCTGGTCGACGCAGATCCTCGCCGATCTCGGCGCCGACGTGATCAAGATCGAGCTGCCGGGCAAGGGCGACGATACGCGCGCCTGGGGGCCGCCCTATCTGCGCGATGCCGATGGTGCGGAGGAATTCGGCGAGAGCGCATATTATCTCGCCTGCAACCGCAACAAGCGCTCGGCAGCGATCAACCTCGCCGATCCGGCCGGCGCGGCGCTCATCCGCGAACTGGCGGCGAAGGCCGATATCGTGGTCGAGAATTTCAAGGTCGGCGGGCTGGTCAAATACGGCCTCGATTACGCCAGCCTCGCGGCGATCAACCCGCGGCTGGTCTATTGCTCGATCACCGGCTTCGGCCAGACCGGTCCCTATGCCCAGCGCGGCGGCTATGATTTCGTCGCGCAGGGCATGGGCGGCTTCATGAGCATCACCGGCGAGGAAGATGGGGGTCCGCTGCGCGCCGGCGTGGCGATGGCTGATCTGTCGACCGGCATGTACGCCACCGTCAGCATCCTCGCCGCACTGCGCCATGCCGAGCGGACCGGGGTCGGGCAGCAGATCGACATTTCGTTGCTCGACACGCAGATCGCGATGCTCGCCAACCAGGGGATGAACTGGCTGGTCGGCGGGGTCGTGCCGGGCCGGCTCGGCAACCGCCACCCGACGGTGGTGCCGTACAAGACCTTTGAGGTCGCCGACGGCATCATCATCATCGCGGTCGGCAATGACGGCCAGTTCCGCCAGCTCTGCACCGAACTCGGCGTGCCCGAACTGGGCAGCGATCCGCGCTTCGTCACCAGCCGTGCCCGGCTCGCCAATCGCGACGCGATCGAGGCGATCGTGCAGGATCTGGTGCGCGGCGAGCAGGGCGCGGCGCTGATCGAACGCTTCGCGGCGTGCGGCGTGCCGGCCGGGCCGGTCAACAATATCAAGCAGGTGTTCGAGGACCCGTTCGTCGCCGCGCGCGGCACCGTCCACCGTTTCGAGCGCGAGGATGGCGTCGCGATCCCCTCCATTGCCTATCCTGGAAAGTTCTCGGCCACGCCGGTGCAATATCGCCGCGCGCCGCCGCACGTGGGCGAGCACAGCCGCGAAATTCTCGGCGAATGGCTCGACCTCGACGACGCGCGCTTCGACGCGCTGCGGCGCGATGGCGTGATCGGCAAGGAATGACGCCGCCGGACCTGCCTGCCTTGCTGGCCGAGGCAGCGGAGGCGGCGCAGGCGTTCGTCGCGGCGATCCGTCCGGTGGTGCGCGCGCGCATCATCGGTGCCGACGGCGCGTCCGACCGCGCGCTCGCCGATCGCGAGCAGCATGTCGTTCACGGTTTCGGCTGGTACGCCACCTACGCCGCGGTGCTGCGCGAGGTCGCGCTCTGGGCGGCGCGGCTCGCCGACGAAGGCGCACTCGGCGAGGTCGAGGCGTTGCTCGCGCAACTGCTGTTTGCCGAATATGGCGCGCAGATTTCTTGTGGCATCGCGATGAACCAGGGTGAGGTCATCCGTCCCGGCGACCTCACCGACGATCCGCAAATCCTCGCGCTCGCCACCGCGCCCGCGCTGCAGCGGCTCGTGCGCAGCGGCGCAACGCAAGCGGTGAAAAGCGCAATCGCCGCGCATCTCGCTGCCGCGCGCGGCCGGGCTACGCTCGAAAATCCCGGGCTTGACGCCACGCTCGATATGGTGCGCGACCAGTTCTTCGCCTTCTCCCAGGACAAGGTCGCGCCGTTCGCGCAAGGGTGGCATCTGCGCGACGAGCTGATTCCGCTACCGCTGGTCGAGGAACTCGGCGCGCTGGGCGTGTTTGGCATGACCATCCCCGAGGAACATGGCGGGCTCGGCATGGGCAAGACCGCGATGTGCGTCGTCTCGGAAGAATTGTCGCGCGGCTGGATCGGCGTCGGCTCGCTCGCGACGCGTTCGGAGATCGCTGCCGAGCTGATCCTCAGCGGCGGGACCGCGGCGCAAAAGGCCGAGTGGCTGCCGCGCATCGCCAGCGCGGCGATCCTGCCGACGGCGGTGTTCACAGAACCCGATACCGGCTCTGATCTCGGCGCGCTGCGCTCGCGCGCGACGCGGGTCGGCGACGACTATCTCGTCAACGGCAACAAGACCTGGATCACCCATGCCGCGCGCGCCGACGTGATGACGCTGCTGGTCCGCACCGATCCGGCGACCACCGACTATCGCGGCCTGTCGATGCTGATCGCGCCCAAGCAGCGCGGCAGCGGCGCCGATGCCTTCCCGACTCCGGGCATGACCGGCGGCGAGATCGGCGTGATCGGCTATCGTGGTATGAAGGAATATGAGCTCGGCTTCGACGATTTCCGCGTGCCGGCGACCAACCTGCTCGGTGCGGTCGAGGGCCAGGGCTTCAAGCAGCTGATGGCGACCTTCGAAAGCGCGCGCATCCAGACCGCCGCGCGCGCCGTCGGCGTGGCGCAGGCGGCGCTCGATGTCGCGCTGGGTTATGCGCTCGACCGCAGGCAGTTCGGCCGCGCGATCATCGACTTTCCGCGCGTCGCCAACAAGCTGGCGATGATGGCGGCCGAGATCATGGCCGCGCGCCAGCTGACCTATCATGCCGCGCGGCAGAAGGACGAAGGCAAGCGCTGCGACCTCGAGGCCGGCATGGCCAAGCTGATCGGCGCGCGTATCGCCTGGGCGGCGGCCGACAATGCGCTGCAGATTCATGGCGGCAACGGCTTCGCCACCGAATATCAGGTCAGTCGCCTGCTCGCCGACGCGCGCATCCTCAACATCTTCGAGGGCGCAGGCGAGATCCAGGCGCAGGTCGTCGCGCGCCGGCTTCTCGATGAGGTGAACTGACGATGCGTGACGACACCGCGCTCAGGCGCTTGATGGATGCGATCGCGACCGGCGACGAGGCGGCGATCCACCAGGCGCTCGCGCCCGCGCCAGGGCTGGCCACGGCAACGCTCGGCCAGGGCGCGACGCGCGAGGCGGCGAGCGAAAACTTCCTCACCGCGATCGGGCACCATGTCTATGCCGGTGACACCGCGCTGCATGTCGCGGCGGCGGCGCACCGGCCGGGGATCGCGCGCATGCTGCTCGCGCTGGGCGCCGATGTCGCCGCGCGCAACCGGCGCGGCGCGACGCCGCTTCATTATGCCGCCGACGGCAGCCCGGGTGAACCACGCTGGGATCCGGTCGGCCAGGTCGCGACCATCGGTGCGTTGCTCGCCGGCGGGGCGGAGCCTGACGCGCTTGACCGTAGCGGCGTCGCGCCGCTCCATCGCGCTGTCCGGACCCGCAGCGCGGCGGCGGTGGCCGCACTGCTCGACGCCGGCGCCGACCCGCGACGCCCTAACGGCAGCGGCTCGACCCCGATCATGCTGGCAACACTGACGACCGGTCGCAGCGGCAGCGGCGCGCCCGAAGCGAAAGCGCAGGAAGCGGAGATCATCGCGCTATTCGCGCGTCACGGCATCACGGCCTGAGGCTGCGGCGCGACCCGCACGTCGCCGACCGCTGGTGACGTTCTCGCAGAACGCGCTCCCGACCATTGCATTGCCTGTCAGCGGCCGGTTGGTCCCGTCTGGGTTTCTCATGTCAGGCCGACATGCCCTGCACTATCGTCAGGCAGGCGCGAAGGTCGCGAGTGAAAGCGGGACATATCCGGGTCGCTGACCGGGATAAATACGGATGCTCCGATGAGTTGGTGACCCCTACGAGAGTAGAACTTTATTCTCAACAATATCAGGGCGTCCCTAAATCCTCTGTAAAATCATCTATTTGTCTTGTAACGTGTTCGCGGTCGGTCGCCCTGATTTGCCTGAATTCCCATCAAAAGGTGGGAACGATTGTGGGATCATTTCAGGCAGGGAATAGAACCGATGGCCCTTACAGCGTTGAAGGTGAAGAACGCCAAGCCCGGCCGCCATACCGATGGCCGGGGGCTGTGCCTGCTGGTCAAGGACAGTGGGGCGAGAACGTGGGTACTGCGGATGCAGCGCAAGGGCCGGCGCCGCGACTAAGGCCTTGGTTCGGCGCTGGACGTGTCGCTGGCCGAGGCGCGCGACGCGGCGGCGGCGCTGCGCCGTCAGGTGCGCGAGGGCGTCGATCCGGTCGCCGAGCGGCGCAATTCGCGCAAGGTCGTACCGAGCTTCGAGACTGCGGCGCGGACCTGTTACGAAGCGATGAAGGAGGGCTGGAAGGACCAGCGCCATCCAAGCTGGATATCGAGTCTCGAGAACCATGTCTTTCCGCTGATCGGCACGAAACCTGTAAACGAGGTGGACAGCGCGTGCGTGGTCGAGGTGCTGTCTCCCATCTGGCTCGACATTGCTGACACCGCACGACGCATCTTACATCGCATCGGCGCGGTGCTGGATTTCGCCCACATCAAGGGATGGCGGAAGGAAGAAAACTCGCTGCGTTCTGTCCGCAAAGGGCTCCCCCGGCAGGTGGACAAGGGCGGGCATCTCGAAGCCATGCCCTATGCTGAGGTGCCGGCGCTGATGGCGAAGCTGGCCGCAGCCTCGCCGACCACCGGGCGGGACGCGTTGCGCTTCACAATCTACAACGCCGTACGCTCCAACGAGACGCGCTTTGCCGTCTGGACCGAGTTCGACCTGGACAAAGCCATCTGGACGATCCCCGGCGAGCGGATGAAAGCGGGCGAAACCCATGTTGTGCCCCTGTCCGCGCCGGCCGTGGCGTTGCTGCGCAAACGGTGGAAGGAGCGCGCCAGCGATACGGGCCTCGTCTTCTCCGCCGATGGCGAAAAGGCGATCAGCGACATGACCATGACCAAACTGCTGCGCGATGACGGGATCAAGGGCGTGACCGTCCATGGCTTCCGCTCCGCCTTCACCGACTGGTCATCGGAGAGAACCCGCTTTCCCAAGGAGGTCGCGGACAAGGCGCTGGCGCATAAGCTGCCCAACAAGGTGGAAGCAGCCTATCGCCGGACGGACTTCTTCGAGAAGAGGCGCAGCCTCATGGCGCGCTGGGCAGAGTATCTGGACCGGGTGCCGACCAAAGTAAGCAAGGACGCTGCCGCCACGGCGTCCGAGCCTATGACGCTCTGCGCTGCCGCCTGATGAGATCATGCAGGCTGGCGGTGGTGATGCGAGTGGATTTGCCGAGCTTCACCGTTTCGATCTCGCCGGCCGCGATCAGCTCGTAGAGCTTGGTGCGGCCGACGCCGATCGTGCGGGCAGCGTCATTCACACGCACGCATATCGGCTCGGGCGAAGGTGAGGCGGTCATTGCCCCGCGCTCCCGGGGCGTTCCTCGCCGTAGCCGGCCGGATTGGCGATCCAGCGATTGCCGGCTGACTCGTGCCAGCCAGCGCCATGGATGCTGATCCGCACCTTATCGGGAAATGTGCCATCAGCCATTTTGCGATAAAGGGTCGAGCGAGAAAGGCCTGTGCGGTCGAGAACGGTCTTCAGACGAATTATGCGATCAGGGTCGGACATGGGCAGTGTCTCAAGCGATGGTGTTCACAGCGCCCCCCACAGACAAGCATCGGATGTCAGTTCGCCCCGGACAAGACCCGCTCCGGGGCATTCAAATACCGAGCGCATGATCTTTGGCGGGGCTTGGCCGCCTCTGGCGTCGAGCGGCGACGAACAGCGGAAAGGAGCGTAGAAAAATCGCGCAGGACGATTGCCTGAAAATTTTTCTCACCAGGTCCCGATCAGGTCGGAGCGGCGTGGGCGAGTTCGGAGCGCCAATGCGGCTATGCCGCTGGCCAGCGCGCCACGCTCGTCCGCCGACGGCGCCAGCGCGGCACGATCATAAACCGGCGGCATGCCGCAGCCCACCGCCCCCCAGCCCTACCGCCGCTCAGCCCTACCGCTCAGAAATTAAACCACGCGCTCGCCGCCAGCGGCAGCATCGTACCCGGGAAATCGGCCGCCACGATCGGGCGGCATTGATCGAGCAGGGTCTGGGTGTGCGGCAGGTTGGCCATTGCCTGGCCGTGCATCGGCCCAACCAGCCCGCCCGCCGCATGCGCGCCGGTGCCCGAATTGATTTCCGAGGTCAGCAGGTTGAGGCAATATTTGGAAAGATGATCGCGCGCGGCCATCCCGACCATCCCGGTAACATCGGGCAGACGCCCGGCATAGCTGGGGGTGTGGCAGCTTGCACAAAGCGCAGTGTTGAGGCCATTGCCATTATTGTATGATCCGGCAGGCTCAGGGTTGTGCGGCCAAGTGGTTTTCAGCATCGGCATATACCAGTTGTTGCCGGTGGTGAAATTGACCGCATGGGTACTGTTGTATTCGTCCTTGGCCTTCTCGACCGCCTCGGTCGAAGGGAAGGCTGACGAGTGGTGTGTGATGAAAGCGTTTTCCCCGGCGTGGCAATCGCTGCAGCGGTTGTCATCGGGCAGCGGCGAATCCGGTGACAGGAAGGTCGGCCCGCTGATCGGGTAAGTTACACCGGGCACCATCGTCGTCGCGCCGTTGTTGTCCCAGAAACAGGCCTTGCTGGTGCTGACGGCGTTGTTCGGAACCTTGCTGATCCCTTGGCAGATGATCCCCAGCGCATTGTAGGTTTGCACCCGGATGAAGTGCGGGTGCGGTCCGGGCACGAATTTCCAGGTGAAGTCGCTGATCGGCAGCGCCATGCACACCCCTTGATTGCCAGTGGCCGAGGTCGGGGACCAGGTGTAAAGTTCGTTAAGATTGGCCGGCTCCAGAATCCGGAAATTCAGCGTGCCCGATTTCTTCCAGCCGGTGCTTTGGTTGGAATTGAACGCGGGTGGCACCGGCACCCCGGCTTTCGCGCAGCGGGCGGCATAGCTGTAAAGCCCCGGCCTGAAGCCGCCAAATTGCCCGCCATTGAACGTATTTAAGGTATCGCGCAGTTGCACCGCCCGCATCAGCGAACGTGGGGTTGCGGCGTCATCGGCCATCATCCCGGCGTTGGTGCCGGCGACATTGGCGCTGCGGCCGATCAGTATTTGCAACACCGCAAAATTGCGCCGGGCCAGATCGCCACTGCCAGGGCGGGCCTTGACCAGATCGCCGATCCGCGCGGCATTGGTCACCACTTTGCCCATCGGATCCTCGCCCGATGTCCCCGCCGACGCCCCCGCAAATTTCTGCGCAAATGCAATGGCGCTGCGCATTTCCAGCGGCGTGCTTGTTGCCCCCAGCTTGCGCAACGTCGCGGCCTGCAATCCGGCGACCACTTCGGGGGTCAACTGGATCGGCTTCATCGCGTGGTCGAACACTTTGCCATGAATAATCATAATGCTGTCGAGCGATTCCGCCCCGTCTATAGGCTGGCTCTTTGCCTGACCGTGCAGCAGCGCCGCCGCTCCGGCGAATGTCAGGGCACACGCTGCAAAAATTCCGATTGACTTACGCATGGCCAATACTCCCTCCGGCCCGACCTGCAGCCAAGCTTGAATGAATATAATTTTTAGAGCACCCTTATTGTGCGAAGGTCTGCTATATCTGGCAAAGAGTCAATGCCCAATTCGACCGCAGTTTCGTAGCCTGCAATATCCCGCTTCCCCGGCCCGACAACCCACAGGGTACCTTGAACTAACAGCGGCCAGACCCCTTTCTACCAATTATTTGCCATTCTGCCCTTATGTAGGCAGCCCAATTGTGAGCTCGTGGCCGAGCTCGAATATTTGTCACGCATATTCGGTTTCGCAATCGTCAACCGAATATAACATCGGGTTGCGCATCCAGGCATTGACGGCCGATTCGCGCCAGCCTGCGCAGCGGGTGGCCGCTAGCCTGTTTGACCGCTATTGGGGCGACTGCCGTCGGGCCGCTTTTTGCGCCGATTCCTGCCGGTCGGCTTTCAGGCGGGTAGCGTCGATCAACGCCGCCGGAACGGGGAAAAGTGGTGGAGAGCAGTCGTTCGGCACCTCAAGATAACGGCGATCGGTGTAGCCGATAAACTTCGTTACCCGCATCGTCGGCGACCAGCAGCGTGCGCCCATTAAGGTCATCGAGTAGGGTCGTGCCGCTAGCGATGGCGGCCTCAGGAGTTCCGGCAAAGCGCTCCGACAGGAGAAGAGCGCCTTTGAATATCTCGATGACAAATGGAGGTTCAGGCCAGCGCATAGGAGGAAGCATGTCGCCTTTGCGGCATGTCTGCAACTGATGACGTGGACGGCTCTCCGCCCCTTCCGCAGGATGATCTGCGGATGAGCCGGAAGGAGAGCCACGATGGGGAACGTCACGACGATAGGTTTGGACCTCGCGAAGAGCGTGTTCCAGGTGCACGGTGTTGATGCGGATGGCGCGGCGGTGCTTCGCCAGCGACTGACACGTGGGCGTATGTTGAAGTTCTTCGCAAAGCTGCCGCGGTGTCTGGTTGGCATGGGGGCGTGCGCATCGTCGCATTACTGGGCGCGTGAGTTGATCGCGCTGGGTCACGATGTGAAGCTGATGCCGGCGCGGTATGTGAAGCCGTACGTCAAGCGCGGCAAGAACGATGCCGCCGATGCCGAGGCGATCTGCGAGGCGGTGACGCGACCGACCATGCGCTTCGTCGGGATCAAGTCGCCCGGGATTGTCAGGATTTCCGTGTGTGGGCGGGCATAATGGGTAAAAAGGAGCCCCAGTATGTCCCGACGCAAAGAGCCTGCGATACCGAACGAGCTTCTCGACCAGTTGCTGGCGGGAGGCGCGGCGAGTGCCGCGTTTGAGCAGGGCGGCCTGCTTGATTCTCTGAAGAAGGCGCTGACCGAACGCGCCTTGAACGCAGAGATGGATTGTCGTCTTCGAATACTGTCGCGCGCGCTACCGCCAAAATGGTTGTTTTGCCAAATCTGGCCGGAGGCGGGCCTATTTTGATGGTGCCGGCTGTCCAGTTTCGAACCCGCGCTTGCCGCGCCGGCGCCACAGCAACAGGCTGCGTTCGCGTTCGTCGCCGCGCAATATCGCCGCCGCCTCCAGCAGCGATCCAAAGATCACGGCGCGATCGTCGTCGGTCAGTTCGATCAGGCCGGACTTGGCGACGAGACCGCCCAGTTCGATCAATTGTCGCGTGCGTTCGCGGCGCTTCATGACCCAGGCGCGCGTGTCAGTTCTGGCGCGGCTCGCTTCCAAGCGGCAGCGTGCCGCTCTCGCTCTTGGCAGTGCCAGCATTGTCGCGGCGAGTGCTGTCCGCAGTGTTCTTTGTCCTCTGCTGAAAGAACTCGGTGCCGCGCTTGCGCCAGTTCTCCTTTCTTGTCGCATCGGCGCGCTCAACGCTGGCGAGCAGCAGGCCGGTCAGGCGCCAAGGCGGAGGGGCGCTTTGGCAAGCCGGACTTCCGCTATCAGGCTGAGAGCGACACCTATCGCTGCCCGGCCGGTGAGACGCTGATCAAACGCATGACCACCGTCGAAAACGGACTGGTGCTGAACCGTTACTGGTCGAGCAACTGCGGGCGCTGTGCGCTTAAACCGGGGCGCACGCCCGGCACGGAGCGTCGCGTCACCCGCTGGGAACATGAAGAGGTCATCGAGGCCATGCAAGCAAGGCTCGACCGCATGCCCGACGCCATGCGCATCCGAAGACGAACGGTCGAACACGTCTTCGGCACGATCAAGGACTGGATGGGCCGAAATCACTTCAAGACGCGCACGCTTCAACGGGTCAAAACCGAGATGGGGCTCCACATCCTAGACTAGCCTATAACATCAAGCGCGCCATCGCCCTGATCGGGACGACAGGGCTGATCGCCGCAATGCAGGCATGATCATGCGCACACGCCGATCCACCCCGCCGCGCAGGATCGCGTTCTCACACAGCCTCCACCAGGTCGAGCCGTTCCGGGCCTGTCGATCGACACGATCCGCCTGAAAGCCGACCGGCAGGTATCGGGATGAAAAGCAGCCGGGCGGAAGCCGCCCCAATTCCGGACATCGAGATTTCGCGCGCTCAAGGCTTGTGGCCGAAACCACCGTTGTCCTACTTTCCCGCCAAGCTGGATTTCTTGGTAAATGCTTTCGAGGCATCTGCACCCACAACCGAGCCATACACGGTTGAGACGATGGTGCTATCGATTGGCACTCCGGACAGCCAGGCGAGGAGGTGCATGATGCCGAATGTCATCGCGGGCGCGACCATTGTAAGTTTTGCGCCCTGCTTGACATAGTCGGTGAGTCTCTCCCGGTTCGCTTCGATCGCCTCAACCGCAGCGCGGGTCATGTTGCCACGATCGATCGCGTCTATGAGGTCGCCCAATTGCTGGTGAAGGTCGCGCAAGCATTGCACGGCGTCAGCAGTGACGGGATCGTTGAACCGCTTGCTCTCGATAAGGTCGGCAAGGGCATCAATCTCGCCGAGCGCCACGGGAGCGAGGCCACGGACGATGGCAACCTGTTCACGCATCGTTCGGATGCCGGTCCAAGAGCTGGCAGCATATGTGTTATCAGCATCCGCGACCTGCTCCTCGAGGTTTCGAACGATATTCTCGTAGGAATCTCGCCACTCGTCATCGAGTAAGTCCACTCGGTCGTCGCGGCCGGGGCTGTCTCGCCAGCAGCGAGCGACGGGAGAACACGCCGTAACCGTTTAGTCTAGCTTTTGATCCGCCATCTTCGGAGAAGCGCGGAGCCGTTGCGTCAATCCCGACCTCGTGGGCGATGAACTCGTCAAAGGTTCGGTCGCTGAAATCCAGCACATAGCCGCCCTTCATATTGAGCACGCGCTCAACGACCCGCATGTCATCCGGGCTTATTTGTGGCTTGGGGGCGGGATCAGCGGACAAGATCAACGAGGCTTACTATGAAAGCCCATCCTGAGACAGTGCGTTGTCACCTCGCCGATCGCTAGGGCTTACCAATCTTGGATGTGTTGGGGTCCCCGTGAATGCCAAGTTGACCTCAGAAGCTCCGCCTAAGGGTTCCGCGGCGAACGACCATCCCAGGACCGCCTAATTCCACGAGTCGCCTGATGCCGGCCCCGACCAGCGTCTCGGCAGGGTCCGATTAGTACCAGCACGCCCCACGCAAAATGTGGGAACACCTGTGGTATCAATTTGCGCGAATTTTCAAATTATCTCGCAAAAACAATGCGATAAAACGCTTGCTTGGTGACCCCTACGGTAACCGCATATGGGTAATAAGATATTGAAATTGCAAGAAAAGGTTTCAATATCGCTTAATCTATACCATCAAAGGTACCATCGCGTAGCTTGAATTTTTATGGGACGATTGGTGCTGAAAGCCCGAAGCGGACCAGACCAGATATCGCCCCAAATAGCCGCGCCGAGGGCATGGGCTTCGGTGGGGCGATTCCTGAACCTTTGAGATTGAATTCGGGCGACGGCTGCCCGCGTCCGCGCCCAGATCATCTGTCCTCGACGTTGTAGAACATCGGATCGCGTATCCAGGCATTGACCGCTGACTCGCGCCAGCCTGCGCACCGCGCCGCGATCTTGACCCGATCGGGAAAGGTGCCGGCCTCCATTTTCCGATAGAGAGTCGATCGACTCAGGCCGGTTCGGTCGAGAACTGTTTTGAGGCGGAGGATGCGGTCGGGAGTGTCGCTCATGGCACGGTCCTGCTTGCGTTACTCTGGCTCCCCGCGAATAGGTTTGAGGTTCTTGTAGAAAGCGCAAGAGGTGCCAGTCCCGATGGCACCGGATGGCGCGCTGTGGCGCCGAAAAAGACATGCCGGCGTAGACCCGAATTTGCGGCCGGAATCCCGAAGCGCCTCGCGCCTGAGTCCATCGGGGCAAAATCAAGCCGTTGCTGGGCTGATTCGGTGATCGTTACAGCGTCATCGCCAATCGGCGCGCTATCGGCCGCGACAGCGCTATTTGTCAGGGGTCTCGCGACGCTGGAGTTCGTTTTCGATCGCTTCACGAATGAAGACGGCGAGCCGCCGATTACCCACCAGCGTCTCGATCCGCTGGATCGTCTGGACCGGCAGTCGCACCGTCGTCGGCTTCATTCCAAGAGGCGGGCGTCCCATCGCCTCACCCCTATCCACGACAGGAGCGATCTCCAACACTATCATCATTGACGCTACCGTTTATTAAATATACGACATCGTTTATTGGATAAACGATGTCGTATTTCGCTGCAATGCCCTTTCTCCCAAAAGAGACCGGCGAGCTGGGGCGGTTGATCTGACCAGGTAAGCGGTGATTCGCGACTCATGCGGCACGGAGGCGAACTTGGCCGAAATCGATCTCACCACATCGCGGCGCGCTCTGTTGGGCTCGCTCGCCGCAACGTCGATCGTCGCGGTGCAGAGTCTTGCCAGTCCTTGGGATGCCGCGACTGCGATGGTTCCTCGCGAAGCGCCCGTCATTCTGCGGCGGAGCCGGGAAGGGCGGAGCGCTAGCCGGTTCCGCTACCACAATGCTGAAAGGTTCTTCGCAAGCGTCGAGTGTGAAATCTGGCCGGACCGAAGCGACGAGCTTTACCGCATCGGCATCGTTGTCCAATTGGCGCTGAGTTCGCATCTTCTCGACGTCGGGTTTGTGGATAAATGGTGCGCGCGTCATCTCGCATTGGATCTCGCCAAATCGCTCAAATGCGCCAACGCGACCGGACTCGGCCATGACTGCCCAGAACTCGCAGATCTCGCGGCGCGCCTTTCGCCCTATGGGCAGTTTCGGAACCCGGACTCTCGCATGCGATGCAATTGTCCGTTTTCTACCGTCGAAACACTTCGGCTTACGCGCGCGCTGCTTGATCGGGTCCGTGATGTGACAGGTCATCCCCGTCCGCGTGGTTGGTCCGGATCTCTATCGTGACTGAACCGCGCCGGGTTTGTCGGAGGCTCCAACTCCTGAGAAGGTGGAGCCATGACGAGCAAGACAACGAACAAGTTTGCGCCCGAGGTCCGCGAGCGAGCGGTGCGGATGGTTT